>NZ_AP027728.1:1581990-1898388 GCF_030296555.1 Microbacterium suwonense | reverse complement strand
GGCGGCCAGCGCTTCGGTGAGATGGAGGTGTGGGCCCTCGAGGCCTACGGTGCCGCGTACGCGCTGCAGGAGCTGCTCACGATCAAGTCCGACGACATCCTCGGCCGCGTCAAGGTGTACGAGGCGATCGTCAAGGGCGAGAACATCCAGGAGCCCGGTACGCCGGAGTCGTTCAAGGTGCTCATGAAGGAGATGCAGTCGCTCTGCCTGAACGTCGAGGTGCTCTCGGCCGACGGCACCGCGGTGAACCTCCGCGACACCGATGACGAGGCCTTCCGCGCTGCGGAGGAGCTCGGCATCAACATCTCCAGCCGTTTCGAAGCCGCATCGATCGACGAGATCTGATCTCGGACCTTCGACAAGCGACAGAATCTTTCTACCCAGGAGAACAAGTGCTCGACGCAACAACTTTCGATGAGCTTCGAATCGGCCTCGCGACCGCTGACGACATCCGCGGATGGTCCTACGGTGAGGTCAAGAAGCCCGAGACGATCAACTACCGCACGCTGAAGCCCGAGAAGGATGGGCTCTTCGGCGAGCAGATCTTCGGCCCCTCCCGCGACTGGGAGTGCGCCTGTGGCAAGTACAAGCGCGTGCGCTTCAAGGGCATCGTGTGCGAGCGCTGCGGCGTGGAGGTCACCAAGAGCTCCGTCCGCCGTGAGCGCATGGGCCACATCGAGCTCGCCGCGCCCGTGACGCACATCTGGTACTTCAAGGGTGTGCCCTCGCGGCTCGGCTACCTGCTCGACATGGCGCCGAAGGACCTCGAGAAGGTCATCTACTTCGCCGCGTACATGGTCATCTCCGTCGACGAGGATGCGCGTCACCGCGACCTCGCCACGCAGGAGAACAACATCCGTCTCGAGCTGAAGACGCTCGCGGACCGTCGCGACGCGAAGATCGCGGAGCGCATGGCCCGGCTGGAGGAGGACCTCGCGGCCCTCGAGGCCGAGGGTGCCAAGGCGGATGCCAAGAAGAAGGTCAAGGACGCCGCCGAGAAGGAGATGACCCTCACCCGCAAGGGTGCCGACGAGGCCATCGCCAAGCTCGAGCGCGTGTGGGAGGACTTCCGCACGCTCGAGGTGGGCGCGCTGCGCCCCGAGGACGATGTCTTCCACGAGCTGCAGGATCGGTTCGGCCAGTACTTCGAGGCCTACATGGGCGCCGAGTCGATCAAGCGCCGTCTGGAGAGCTTCGACCTGCAGGCCGAGGCTGACAGTCTGCACCTGCAGATCTCCGAGGGCAAGGGTCAGCGCAAGATCCGCGCGATCAAGCGCCTGAAGGTCGTCAACTCGTTCCTGGAGACCGGTATGAGCCCGGCCGCCATGGTGCTCGACGTCGTCCCGGTGATCCCGCCGGAGCTGCGTCCGATGGTTCAGCTCGACGGTGGCCGCTTCGCCACCAGCGACCTGAACGACCTGTACCGCCGCGTGATCAACCGCAACAACCGTCTTCGTCGCCTGATCGACCTCGGCGCTCCCGAGATCATCGTGAACAACGAGAAGCGGATGCTGCAGGAGGCCGTCGACGCGCTGTTCGACAACGGCCGTCGTGGTCGCCCGGTCACCGGCACCGGCAACCGCGCACTGAAGTCCCTCAGCGACATGCTCAAGGGCAAGCAGGGCCGGTTCCGTCAGAACCTGCTCGGCAAGCGCGTGGACTACTCGGGCCGTTCGGTCATCATCGTGGGCCCGCAGCTCAAGCTGCACCAGTGCGGTCTGCCGAAGACCATGGCGATCGAGCTGTTCAAGCCGTTCGTCATCAAGCGCCTGATCGACCTGGGCCACTCGCAGAACATCAAGGCCGCCAAGCGCGCCGTCGAGCGCATGCGTCCCGAGGTCTGGGACGTGCTCGAGGAGATCATCCGCGAGCGTCCGGTGCTGCTGAACCGTGCACCCACCCTGCACCGCCTGGGCATCCAGGCCTTCGAGCCTCAGCTCGTCGAGGGCAAGGCCATTCAGCTGCATCCGCTGGTCTGCGCGGCCTTCAACGCCGACTTCGACGGCGACCAGATGGCCGTGCACCTGCCGCTGTCGGTCGAGGCTCAGGCCGAGGCCCGCGTGCTGATGCTCGCCTCGAACAACATCCTCAAGCCGTCCGACGGCCGTCCGGTCACCCTGCCCTCGCAGGACATGATCATCGGTCTGCACCACCTGACCACGGTCAAGGAGGGCGCTGCCGGTGAGGGTCGTGCGTTCGGCTCGGTGGGCGAGGCGATCCTCGCCAACGACGAGGGTACGCTCGACCTGCAGGCGAAGGTCCGCATCCGCATCCCGGGTCTGACCTTCCTCGAGGGCGAGGCGCCCGAGGGCTACGAGCGTCACGGTCTCGTGGACGCCTCGCTCGGCCAGGCGATCTTCAACGACGCGCTGCCGAAGGGCTACCCGTTCGTGCGCGAGGTCGCCGACAAGGGCAAGCTGTCGCAGATCGTGAACAAGCTAGCCGAGGAGTACCCCAAGGTCGAGACCGCCGCGTCGCTGGACCGCATCAAGGACGCCGGTTTCCACTGGGCGACCCGTTCCGGTGTGACCGTCGCGCTCAGCGACATCCTCACCCCGCCGAACAAGGCCGAGATCGTCGCGAACTACGAGAAGCAGGCCGCGAAGGTCCAGTCCCAGTACGACAAGGGTCTGACCACGGATGCTGAGCGCCGCCAGGAGCTCATCAAGATCTGGACCGAGGCGACCGACGAGGTCCAGGCCGCGATGCGGGAGAACTTCCCGAAGGACAACACCATCAACCGCATGGTGTCCTCGGGCGCCCGTGGTAACTGGCTGCAGATCCGCAACATCGCCGGTATGCGCGGTCTGGTGAACAACCCCAAGGGTGAGATCATCCCCCGCCCGATCATCTCCTCGTACCGCGAGGGGCTGTCGGTGGCGGAGTACTTCATCGCCACGCACGGTACCCGCAAGGGTCTGGCCGACACCGCTCTGCGCACCGCCGACTCGGGTTACCTGACCCGTCGTCTGGTGGATGTCTCGCAGGACGTCATCATCCGCGAGGAGAACTGCGGCACGTCGAAGGGCCTCGAGCTCCCGATCGCCGCCCCGAACTCGCAGGGCGTGCTGGTGCGCGACGCGAACGTCGAGAACTCGGTGTTCGCCCGCACGCTGGCATCCGATGTCGTCAACGAGGCCGGTGAGGTGCTCGCATCCGCCGGTGACGATGTGGGCGACGTGCTCATCGACAAGCTGGTCGCCCTGGGCGTCGAGACCATCAAGGTCCGTTCGGTGCTCACCTGCGACTCGGCCGTCGGCGTCTGCGCGCAGTGCTACGGCCGTTCGCTCGCGACCGGCAAGACCGTCGACATCGGCGAGGCCGTGGGTATCATCGCCGCCCAGTCGATCGGTGAGCCCGGTACCCAGCTGACGATGCGTACCTTCCACACCGGTGGGTCGGCATCGGCGGATGACATCACCCAGGGTCTGCCGCGTGTGCAGGAGCTGTTCGAGGCGCGCACCCCGAAGGGCGCCTCCCCGATCGCCGAGGCCGATGGCCGCATCACGATCGAGGAGAACGAGAAGGGCAAGAAGGTCATCCTGACGCCCGACAACGGCGACGAAGAGGTGGTCTACCCGGTGCTGAAGCGTGCGACGCTTCTCGTCGAGGACGGCCAGCACGTCGGCGTCGGCCAGCCTCTGCAGGTCGGCACGCTCGACCCGAAGGAGGTCATGCGCGTCATGGGCGCCCGCGAGGTGCAGCGTTACCTCGTCAGCGGCGTGCAGGGCGTGTACCGCTCGCAGGGTGTGCCGATCCACGACAAGCACATCGAGGTCATCGTGCGCCAGATGCTGCGGAAGGTCACCGTGGTCGACCACGCTGACACGACGCTGCTGCCCGGTGAGATGGTCGACCTCAAGCGCTACCAGCAGATCAACCGCGAGGCCGTGTCGCAGGGCAAGCGCCCCGCATCCGGCCGCCCGGAGCTGATGGGTATCACGAAGGCGTCGCTTGCGACGGAGTCGTGGCTGTCGGCCGCATCCTTCCAGGAGACGACCCGCGTGCTCACGCAGGCCGCTATGGAGGGCAAGCGCGACCCGCTGGTCGGCCTGAAGGAGAACGTGATCATCGGAAAGCTGATTCCGGCCGGCACCGGCCTGAACAAGTACCGCGACATCACGGTCGAGGCGACCGAGGAGGCCAAGAGCGAGCGCTACCCGAACCGGATCTTCGCATCCGACGGTGCGTACGCCGATGGCGACTTCGGCTACGTCGACTTCGACGCGTTCTCGACCGACGACATCACGCCCGGCACGTACAACTGATTGAGGCGAGTGCCGGCGAGCTTGCTCGTCCGGCCGAGCCGATTGAGGTTGTCGAGCGACGAAGTCGCGAACACAACTGATTGAGGCGAGTGCCGGCGGCGCACCCCGTCGGCACTCACCCGGGCCCCGGCCCCTCCTTGCGGAGGGCCCGGGGCCTTCGTCGTGTTCGGCGCTGAGCCGGTCGACTTAGCCTTCGCGGGTCGCATATCGTCGCCTCAGCGCTGGTGAAGCCGCCATTCGGGTCACGCGAGCGCAGAGGGCCCAGCCATTCGGGCCACGCACGCGCGCGAATCAGCCCCAGATCGCTGCGACGATGCTCGCGGTGTAACCCTGCGGGGCGAGGTTCGAGTAGTTCGTGTCGATCAGCACATCATCGCGCCAGAACAGAGTGCGTCCGTCGGTCACGGGGTACTGCTCGCTCTTCCAGGTCTTCTCGCAGCGCGTGCCGCCGTCGGGCGTGTAACAGGAGAAACCCTCCTCGGCGAGCGAGCTGAGCATGTCGAGCGCCTCACCGCGCGGCATCCGCTCGATCCGCGTCGTCAGACCCGTGGTGTCTGCGTGTGGATCTGCCCAGACGCACAGCAGCGTCCCGTCGTCGAGCACGCCGCTCTCGCCGAGCGCCGGATCGTTCAAGGGCACGTCCTTCAGCTGGGCGAGCACGTCGCCCGACAGGATCGTCTTGCAGTCGGTGGGGAGTGCGACGGGCGTGCTGGTCGGCGCCGGTGTGCTGCGGGGGTCGGGGTCGACGGAGGCGGGAGCGGATGCCGAGGGCCTGCCGTTCTCGCCGGTGTCCGGAGCGTCTCCGGTTCCGGGCGTGCACGCTGTGAGCAGGATCAGGCCCGCACCGAGAAGTGCTGCTCCCACACCGCCGTGAAGCCTCATGCCGACAGGTTATGGTTGGCTGTTGTGCTTCGAGGCGGGGCGCGCCGCCGTTGCCGGCCTGCGCTCACCGGCTCGACGGGAGTCCGCACAGTCGACGGCCAGGCCGAGCGTCTACGAAACAGGGCCGCCCCTGGGCGAACAGGGGCAAGCCGGGGCGATAGTCTCGCAGGGTGAGCACAGAGAAACGTGGAGTCGTCGTCATCGGCGACGCGCTGATCGACGAGATCCGGGATTCCTCCGGCATCCGTGAGCTGGTCGGAGGCGCAGCGCTGAACGTCGCTGTCGGGCTGCGCCGGCTGGGAGTGCCGGTCACGCTGATCGCGATGATCGGAGCGGATGCAGCCGGCGACCACATCCGCGAGTATCTCTCCGACCACGGTGTCACTCTGATCGACAGCCCCTCGAAGTACGGCTCCTCACGGGCGATCGTGCAGCGCGCCGCGGACGGCGAACCGGAGTACGTGTTCAACGAGGCGGCCCAGCGGCGCAGCATCCGCTACTCCGATGCCGCGCTCGACGCGCTCTCGGACGCGGCGCTGGTCGCGGTCAGCTGCTTCCCGTTCGACGTTGAGGCCGAGGTGACGGCGCTGTCGGATGCCGTCGGCGAGACGCGTCTGGTGATCGACCCCAACCCGCGTGCGGGGATGCTGCACGACCGGGCTGATTTCGTGCGCGGTTTCGAGGCACTCGCATCGCGGGCGGAGCTGGTGAAGGTCGGGTTTGATGACGCCGTGCTGCTGTACGACGGCGATCTCGACGCGCTGCGAGAGCGGCTGCGCGAGCTGGGCACCGGTGCGGTGCTGGCGACGGCGGGCGCGGATGGTGCAGTGCTGGAGACGGATGCCGGTGAGTTCACCGCCCCGATCGCGACGCTTCCCGGGCCGGTCATCGACACCGTCGGAGCCGGCGACGCCACGCTCGCGGCAGTGGCCGAGGGGCTGGTGGATGAGCGTCCGTCGTCGGATGCCGGGTGGCAGCGTCTGCTCGATCGGGCGATGCTGATCGCCGCCGCGACATGCCGCGCCGAGGGCGGTCTGCTGCGCACGCCGGAGTCACTGGCCGAATCCGACCGAGGCGTCTCCGGCAGCTGACCCTCACCCTCCCGTCTTCCCGTCGCACTTTTTGTCGCCCGAAGGGGCCGGAAGCGACGTTTTCTGCGACGGGGAGGGGATCATGAGGGCGTCGCGAGAGCGGCTCGCGCGACGTGAGAGGTCGATTTCTTACGAGGCGTCTCCGACCGGTATGCTTGATCTTCGCGCCCCCGGTTGACTGGACAAGCCGGACGGGGGTGCCCTGGCGAGTTGCCCGAGCGGCCAAAGGGAGCTGACTGTAAATCAGCCGCGTAAGCTTCACAGGTTCGAATCCTGTACTCGCCACCACACGACTGAAGGCCCTCGCATCACGCGGGGGCCTTCATCGTTCTTCGGGGTGATCCCTTTCCTTTCAGGTGGCGCAATACGCCGCATCCGTCGCGCTGAAGTGGCCATATGCGCCACCTGAAGCGGCGGGATGGAGCAGGGCAGCGCGCGGAAGCAGCAGGAGCCGCCACCTGAAGCAGAAAGCGACGATCAGGCCGCGTTGCGGACCAGGATGCGCCAGCGCTCGGGGCCCTCGTCGAGGTAGCGCGTCTTGTAGGCGCCGCCGTGCTTGGCCTGCAGCTGGGTGAGCAGCGGCACCGGGTTGTGCGTGGCCGAGATCACCATGGCCGCTCCCGGGCGCAGCGATTCGATCGCACCGAAGATCGCGGCGTGACGGACGGCGTGCGGGATGGTCTGCACGTCGAGCTCGGGCAGTTCCTCATCCACCTCGCCGCATGTGCAGCCTGCGGTGGGCGACTGGTCGGTCGCCTCTGATCTCGATCGGTGGATCTCGATGTGGCCCATGATCATCTCCGTCTCTCTGGGTAGGGGTTTGCCCCCGATTTTATTACACTGAGTAACGTGGAAAAGCATCGAGGTTCCGGAGCATCGAAAAGAGAGGCTCCACAGAGGCGCGACGCCGATGTGCGGCGCGGCTCCTCCACGCGTGAGCGCATCCTGCGCGAGATCGAATCGCGCGGGTCGGCCTCGACCGCCGAGGTCGTTGCGGCGACCGGCTTGCACGAGAACACCATTCGCGAGCACCTCGAGCGGCTGCGTCGGGACGGGCGGCTGCGCCGCATCCGTGCCCAGGCCCATGGCCGCGGCCGTCCGGGGTGGCGCTGGGAGGCGCCGCGTGCCGATGTCGTCAATCCGTACGCCGGACTCGCCCTCGCGCTGGCGGACTCGCTGATCCACGTCAGCGACGATCCGGTCGCGCAGGCCCGTGCCTCCGGCATCCGTTGGGGAACCGAGATCGCGGCGGAGCGCACGGATGCCGAAGACGATGCGCGCGCGCTCGTGGTCGACCTGATGCGCGAGCAGGGCTTCGCTCCGGAAGAGACCGGCCCCGAGGGTGCCGGCCCCGAGGAAGCCGGCGCCGAGAGGCCCGGCGACGACCCCATCGTGCTGCGCCGCTGCCCGCTTCTGGCCGCCGCCGCCCGCCGCACCGACGTCGTCTGCGCGGTGCACGAGGGCATGGTCGCCGGCATCGCCCGCTCCCGCGACGAGCACGCGGATGCCGAACTGCTGCCCCTGCGCGCCGATGGCGGTTGCGTGCTGCACCTGCGCGCCGCCTCGTGAACGCCCGCAAGCGCATCCCGCTGCGGATGCTGTGGATGCTGCCTGCCGGCCTCGCTCTGCTCGCCGGCCTGGACGCGGGCATGGTGCTGCTGGGTCTGCCCGCTCCGGTGACGACCGAGCGGCTCCCCGAGGTGCACGGGATGCTGCTGGCGATCGGCTTCGTCGGCACCCTGATCAGCCTGGAGCGCGCCACCGCGTACGCCCGCCCGATCGGTTTCGTCACACCGGCGCTGCTGGGCATCGGCGGGGTACTGCTGATCGTCACCCCCGTTCCGCTGACGGTTGCGAAGATCGTGCTGGCGGCGGGGGCGGCATCCTTCGTGCTGCTGTACATCCCGCTCTGGCAGCGGCAGTACGACGCCGCGCTGCTCACCCAGCTGCTGGCCGCCGGGCTCGCACTGTGCGGGGCGGTGATCTGGATCGGTCAGGATGAGATGACGCGCATCATCCCCTGGCTGATCGGATTCCTCGTGCTCACGATCGCCGCCGAGCGAGTGGAGCTGGCGCGCATCACGATGGGGCCGCAGGCCGGCATCCGTCTGCTGATCCACGCCTGGGCCGTCGCGGGTGCGCTGGCAGTCGGGCTGGTGTTCCCGGATGCCGGGGCCGTGCTGCTCGGAGTCGCACTGCTGTCGCTGACCGGCTGGCTGATCGTGCATGACGTCGCCCGCCGCACGATCCGTGCGACGGGTGTGACACGGTACATGGCGGCGTGCATCCTGGCTGGGTATGTGTGGCTGGCAGTCGCGGCCCTCGTGCTGCTGCTGGGGTACCCGTCCACGCAGCCCGCCTACGACGCCGTGATCCACGCGGTGTTCCTCGGGTACACGTTCTCGATGATCATGGCGCATGCGACCACCATCCTTCCGGCGGTGCTGCACATTCCGCTGCCGTACCGCCCCGCGTTCTGGGTGCCGATCGCGCTCCTGCAGGTGGCGCTGGTCGTGCGGGTCTGGATCGGCGACGCGTTCCAGTTGCCGGCCGCCTGGCAGATCGGCGGAGTGCTCGGCGTCGTCGCCCTGCTGCTGTTCGTGCTCACCGCGGTCACCAGTGCGGTGCTCGGGGTGCCGCGGACGGTGGCATCCGAGTCGGGCGCAGCTCCCGCTGGCGCCCCATCCGCAGCATCCGACTCCCGCCATCGTGCCCCGCACGAAACGCAGGAGATCGCACGAAACACAGGAACAGAATCCGACGATGCTCCTGCGAATCGCGCGAAATCCGCCGAAACGAGTGACCCGCGATGACCCCGAACCTGACCTCGCCACCCTCGGCCCCCGCGAAGAACCGCGGTTTCTGGCCGATGCGCGACATCCCCACGCTGGTGTGGCTGCTGCTGACCATCGTCGCGGCGGTCGCGCATCGCGCGCTGCCCATGCCGGGCTGGCTGATGCTGCACCTGCTGCTGCTGGGCGCGGTCACGCACGCGATCCTGGTGTGGAGTCAGTACTTCTCTTTCGCGCTGCTGCGCAGCAGGGCGACGGATGCTGATCGCCGCACGCAGACGATTCGACTGATCCTCTCGAACGCCGGCGCCGCCGTCATCATCGCCGGCGTCGTCACGCACATCTGGCCGGTGACGCTCGTCGGTGCGGCGGCCCTGATCGCCGCCGTGGTCTGGCACGGCATCAGCCTGATCGGTCGCGCTCGCCGCAGTATGCCCGGCCGGTTCGGGCGCACGATCCGGTACTACATCGCATCCGCGGCGCTGCTGACCATCGGGGCGGCGCTCGGCGCCTGGCTCGCCCGCGGCGACGGTGCGGCCAACCTCGTGCTGGCGCACGCCTTCCTGAACGTGCTCGGATGGATCGGGCTCACGGTCGCCGGCACGGTCGTGACGCTGTGGCCCACGATCCTGCGCACCCGGGCCGATGAGCACGCGGCATCCGGTGCCGCTCGGGCGCTGCCGCTGCTCGCCGCCGGCGTGGTCGTCGCGGCCACAGGAGCTGCTCTTGCCCAGCTCCTCGTCGTCGCCGTCGGTCTGCTCGCCTACCTTGCAGGGCTCGTGATCATCGGCATCTCGCTGTTCCGCGCCGCCCGGCAGAAGGCTCCGCGCAGTTTCGCCGCTCTCTCGGTGGGGATGGCGCTGGTCTGGTGGGCGGGTGCTGTGGCGATGATCGCGGTCGGTGCGGTGGTCGCCTTCATCGCCGGCGCCGGCTTCGATGCGCTTGCTGCGCTGGTGGATCAGGTCGTGCCGTATCTCGCCGCCGGTTTCGCCGCACAGGTCGTGGTCGGTGCGCTCAGCTATCTGATCCCCGTCGTGCTCGGCGGAGGCCCGACACCGGTGCGTGTCGGCACGACCGGGTTCGATGCTCTCGGACCGCTGCGCGTGACCACAGCCAACGTCGCGCTCGCCGTGTGCGCGCTGCCGGTGTCGAGCCTGATGCGCGTGTCGGCGTCGATCCTGTACTTGATCGCGATGGCGTCCTTCCTGGTGGTGATGCTGCGGGCGATGCGTGCGCAGCGCCATGCGAAGGCCGAGGGTGCGATGCTGCCTGCGGGGGCGCGGGTGCGGCGGGTGCTGCGGGGGCTGCTGCGGGTGCGGCGGCGGGGGAGCAGAGCGAGGGCACCGCGCCGACCGCGCGTCGGCGCGGACCGATGGCGCCGGAGGGCGAGCAGCCGCACGGACGTCGCGCCGGACAGGCCGTCGCCGGCCTTCTGGCTGTGCTCCTGGTCGCCTCAGGCGCTGCGGCCGCTGACCCGATCGGGATGGGCTGGACCACCGCACCGACGGGTGATGCGGATGCTCCGGTGCAGACCGTGCAGGTGCAGGCGGCGGACATGCGCTTCACCCCGAGCCGCATCGAAGTGCCGGCAGGCACGCGTCTGATCATCGAGATCACCAACACTGATCCGCAGCTGGTGCACGACCTGGTGTTCGCGAACGGCATCGCCGGAACGCGCCTCGCACCCGGCGAATCCGAGACGATCGATGTGGGCGTGATCGAGGCCGACCTCGAGGGCTGGTGCTCGATCGTGGGGCACAGGCAGATGGGTATGACGATGCAGATCGTCGCGACCGGAGCATCCGTCGCCCCTGCGCCCGCAGCGACCGACGGCGCAGACGGCGACCACTCCGATCATTCCGATCACGATCTGGGTGCGATGCCGGGGATGGATGCCGAGCCCGGGCCCGGGTTCACGCCGTACAAGGCCGAGCTCGATCCGCTTCCGGCATCCGATGGTCCCGTCACCCGCGAGATCACGCTCACTGCGCGCGACGAGGAGTTGGAGGTCGCGCCGGGCATCACGCAGACGCTGTGGACTTACAACGGCACCGCTCCCGGGCCGGTGTTGCATGGCCGGGTGGGCGACCGCTTCGTCGTCACACTCGAGAACAAAGCGTCGATGGGGCACTCGATCGACTTCCATGCCGGCTCTCTCGCTCCCGACGAGCCGATGCGCACGATCGCGCCGGGCGAGAGCCTGACCTACACGTTCACGGCGACGCGCGCGGGCATCTGGATGTATCACTGCTCGACCATGCCGATGACGGCGCATATCGCGAATGGCATGTACGGCGCGGTGGTGATCGAGCCCGATGACCTGCCTGCGGTCGACCGCAGCTACGTGCTGGTGCAGGGGGAGTACTACCTCGGTGACCACGACGGCGGCGAGGTCGACATGGACAAGATCGCTGCGCGTAACCCCGATCTGGTGACATTCAACGGCTATGCGAATCAGTACGATCACGCTCCGCTGCCGGCTGTCGTCGGCGAGCAGGTGCGGGTGTGGGTGCTGGATGCCGGCATCGATCGGTCCACGAGCTTCCACGTCGTCGGCGGCCAGTTCGACACAGTGTGGGCCGAGGGCGCGTATCTGCTGGATCATTCCGCGGATACCGGGGCGCAGACGCTCGGCCTGCAGCCCGCCCAGGGCGGATTCGTCGAGCTGATCTTCCCCGAGGCAGGGCACTACCCGTTCGTGTCGCACTTCATGATCGACGCCGAGCGCGGAGCCCACGGGCTGTTCGACGTCAGCAAGTGAGACTTCTTTTTTGGCGTGAGACTTCCTTTTTGGCGCGAGACTTCTGTTCCGGCGCGAGACTTCCGTTTCAGCATCAGACTACGCGCAGCGGGCCATGTCTCATGCTGCAAAGGAAGTCTCGCGGCCGGGAGCGCGTTGTGCAGAGACTTTCCTAGACTGAATCGATGCGACCACTGACCGAGACCCAGGTGCGGGCAGCGATCCGGAACGCGGATGCTGAGGAGATCGCCGACATCGGGATGCCGCACGACTTCATCCTCACCGACTGGGATTACCTCGACTTCCTCGCCTGGCGCGATCCGGAATCGAGCCGCCGCGGGATCGTGATCGTCGAGCACAAGGGCGAGCCGATGGGCATCGTGCTGCGTGCCACCGACCCGGCCCGCGTGCGCTCGGGCATGTGCAACATCTGCCACACCCTGCAGCCCGGCAATCAGGTGGCATTGCTCACCGCGCGTCGCGGAGGAGCCAAGGGCCGCCGTGGCGACAGTGCCGGCACGTACATCTGCGCTGACCTGTCGTGCCACGAGAACGTGCGCCTCGCGCATCCGCTCGCCCCGAACGAGGTGCGCGCCCCCGGACAGGCCGACGCCCGCCTGGATGGCGCCCGCCACCGCATGGAGGCCTTCGTCGCGCGCGTGCTCAGCGAAGACTGACCCCCGGCGCGTCTCGCTTTCACGTGGCACGTGTGGTCGCGTTGCAGCTGCTTCATGTGTCGCGAATGGTCGCTTCCGGGTAGGCGGATGCCGCGATTCGCGCCACGCGAACCATGGGGCAGACGTGGTGTCCGCGGTGCTCGCTTCAGGTGGCCCAAATGGTGGCCTCAGCACGGAGGATGCCGCGATATGCGCCACATGAACGGTGGGGGTGGACGTGGTGTCTGCGGTGCTCGCTTCGGGTGGCGCATATGGTGGCCTCAGCATGGAGGATGCCGCAATTTGCGCCACGCGAGCCACAGGCGAGGCACAGCAGGCAGGCCAGGCAGGGCGCAGGCAGGCAGGCACAGCAGGCAGGGCAGGCGCAGGCGGGCACGCCTGGCGGGCCGCCGGCAGGCCGTCAGATGCACGAGCGCGCGAAGGGCGAGCCTCAGTCCCGGTTAGGCTGGGACCGAAGTCCTGCGCGTCGAAGGAGAGCCATGACCGAATCCATCCTGCTCACGGTCGATGAGGGCCTTGCGCGCCTCACCCTGAACCGCCCGGCGAGCCTGAACGCCTTCGACGCCGACCTCGCGATGGCCTGGCGCGACACCACGGCCGAGGCGGTGGCCCGCGACGACGTCAAAGCGATCCTGCTCGATGCCAATGGGCGCTCCTTCTGCGCCGGCGGCGATGTCGTGGCGATGTCGAAGGCCATGGGCTCCGGGGCCGACATCACCTCCCTCGCGCACGTGATCAACGAGGGCATCCTCTCGCTGACGACGTCGTCCATCCCGGTCGTCGCCGCCGCGCAGGGCACCACGGCCGGCGGCGGGCTCGGCATCCTGATGTGCAGCGACTACGCCGTGATCGGCGCGAGCTCCAAGATCGGCAGCCGATACGCGAACATCGGCCTCACGCCCGACCTGTCGGTCACGGCCCAGCTCGCCCGGGCGATCGGCGAGCGTCGCGCACTGCAGCTGGTGCTGCAGGATCGGATGCTGTCGGCATCCGAGGCCGTGGAGTGGGGACTCGTCGCCGAAGCCGTCGAAGGCGCGGACGCCGCGGCAGAGGCGGATGCCGTGCGTGAGCGCGCCGAGCAGATCGCCCGCTTCTGGCTGGCCGGTGCGGCAGGAGCCTACGGTCAGGCGAAGCGTCTCGTGCGTTCGCAGCCGTCGCGCTCCTATGACGAGCAGCTCGCCGAGGAGGCGCGTTCGATCGGGGAAGCGTTCGAGACCGCGGATGCCAAGGCAAGGGTCGCCGCGTTCGCCGCCGCGTCGAGCAAGTCCGCCCGCTGAGCCGTCGGGCAGCTGGAGAGGACTTCCGGAGGATGCTACACGGCATCCGTCTGTGAGTTATCCACAGGCTTCCGTGGAGGCACGCCGTCGCGTGCGAGGATGAGAGCACGACCTCCGGGAGGACTCTCATGTCAGACAGCACGACGCAGCCCACTGCGCGGAACATGTCCTCGCAGCTCATGCGCGGGGCGATCTGGATCGCGATCGGCGCACTGATCGCCGCAGCACTCGTCTGCGTGGCCTGGGTGCTGATCGGCAATCAGGACGGCATCATCGGACGAGCGTTCCTGACGATCCTGCTCCTGGCCGTATTCGCGGGAATCGCGATCGCCGAATCGAATCTCGCGGCGCAGCGGCCCGACTGGCTGGTGCTGACCAGCATGCTCACCTGGATCATCGCGCTGCTGGTCGGTGCGGTGAAGATCTGGCTGCCCGAGCCGGAGCCGGACTTCCTGTACGGCTATGGCGGAGCCACGGGCATCGCCCGATTCTTCCAGCTGCTTGCGGTCGTCGCGATCCTGCAGCTCGCACTGGTGCACGTCCGGCTGTTCCTGAAGGCCTCGCAGCGGTACGTCACGACGTTCACGCGCGTGATCGTGATGGTGAACTTCGCCATGCTGGCGCTGCTGGTGGCGATGCTGGTGTTCTTCCTGACCTTCCCCGATGAGATCGACTACAGCGACCTGTACTGGCGCATCGTGATCGCACTGACGATCCTGGCTGCTGTCGGCACGACCCTGATCCCGCTGCTGAACGCGCTCTTCGCCCCGCGTGAACGGCACGCGCCGGTTCCGCACGTGGGCGCGGGAGCCGCGGGGCTGAACGCGACGACGCCGCATGCGCTCGCCGCGCCGCCGGCTCAGGCCTGGCCGACGTATGCAGACGGTCAGACGCCGCTGCCGGTCATGCCCGACGGCTCTCCGGACTGGAACGCCTACTACACGGGGTATCCGACGTACGCCCCGCAGACTCAGGCTTTCCCGACACTGGACGCGCCGGCGCAGGGTGCTGATCCGGCGCCGACGGATGCTGGTACCGGCACCTTCGACCAGGAGCCGCCCGCGGCACCCGCTGAGCCCGCAGCCCCCGCTGAGGCCGCGCCGCCCGCAGCACCCGCTGAGCCCGCAGCACCCGCCGCACCGCCCGTGCCGCCTGCTGCCGGTGAGCAGGATCCGTCCGGCCCTGCGGATTCCTCCACACCACCGGTCCCACCCGCATACGGCTCGTACCCGCCGCCTCCTGCGCCGCGGGATGCCGGGCAGTGAGCGCCACTGACCTCGGAGCACTCGCCGCAGAAATCGCTCGTGAGGCGGGAGACCTCGCGAAGCGGCGACGTGCCGAGGGAGTGGCGCTGGCGGCGACCAAGTCCACGCTGGCGGACATCGTCACTGACGCGGACCGCGAGGTGGAGGAGCTGATCCGTCAGCGTCTGCGCGTCGAGCGTCCCGACGACGGGTTCCTCGGCGAGGAGAGCGGCGCCGAGCGCGGGACCAGCGGGCTGACCTGGGTCGTCGACCCGATCGATGGCACCGTCAACTACGCCTACGGCATCAGCGCGTACTCCGTGAGCATCGCCGTCGTCGAGGGGGAGCCCGACCCCGAGCAGTGGGTGGGCGTAGCCGGTGCTGTCGCCGCTCCGATGCTGGGCGAGCTGTTCACCGCCGTGCGCGGAGAGGGCGCCTGGCTCGACGGCATCCGTCTATCGGTGACCACCGACACGCCCGCCGGGGCGCTGCTGGGCACCGGCTTCGGTTACGACCCGGCCACGCATGACGGCGACCTGGCGATGGTTCGGCGTGTCATGACGATGGCGCGCGACCTGCGGCGGATGGGATCGGCGGCGATCGATCTGTCGTACGTCGCGGCCGGGCGGCTGGACGGCTTCTTCGAACGAGGGCTCAATCCGTGGGACTTCGCGGCGGGTGCGATCCTCGTTCAGGAGGCCGGAGGATCGGTGAGCCGACTGGAACTCGACTCCGCCCGCCCCATGGTCATCGCGGGTGGTCCCGCTGTTCACGATCGGCTGCAGTCGATCGTCTCGGGCGTCGATGAGAGTCTGTGAGAAACAGCCACCGCATCCATGGTTTTCTCGGCCACGAACCTGTAATGTGTTTACCTGTTCGTTACTTTCGAGCCCCGAAGCCGAAGGTGAACAAGCGCCCCCGAGCTTGATGACGACCTGAGAGATCTGAATTGCCCCCTGTACGCCCTGAGGTTGAGTCCGCGCCCACGCGCCGATCCAACCGACTTCGCACGGCTCCCGTGACGTTGGAGGCAGCGGCGACCTCGGACGCGGTGACCACCCCTCAGCGCGAAGAAGCGCCGCTCGCGAACCGCGGTGCCGTGGAGGCTTCTCCGGCACCGCTGAGCCGCCGCGCCCGTCGCCTGGCACAGACGGGCCCGGCAGTGCCGCAGGCTGAAACACCGGCTGGCAAGGTGCCGGTCGACGAGCCCACAGCTGATGCGCCCATCGCCGAGGTGCCGGCTGACGAGGTGCCGGTGAGTGCGGAACTGGTCGAGGTTCCCCCATCGAGGCTCTGATCGAGCCGTCCTCTGCCGATGCTCGCACTGCTGACGTCGCCGAGCAGGGCAGCGAACCGGAGGTCGAGACCTCTCTCAGTGCCCCGCCGCTGCCGGTGCAGGAATCGACCGACGCCGCGGCATCCGATGCCTCGGAGACGCGACCTGCGGATGCTGTGGATGCGGCGGGTGATAGAACCACAGGTGCGGCCGACTCACTCGCCGACGCATTCGCCCGGGCATCCGAGGCCTTCGGCTTCTCACCCGTGCGCGAGTCGCCCGTGCGCGAGTCGCCCGTGCGCGAGGCAGCCGAGGCCTTCGCCGAGAGCGAAGCGGCTGCGGCTGCGGCCGGCACGATGCCGGCATCCGCTCACCTCGTTCCACGCCGCCGGATCGGACGTCGACTGGCGGCAGCCGGTGCGAGTCTCGGAGTGATGGGCGTCGCAGGTCTGATCGCGGTGTCGATGACGTTGCCTGCGAGCGCGGTGGCTGCGGTTCAGAAGAACGGCTCGGTCGCGACTGCATCCTCGTCGCGGCGGAATCTCCCGCCACGAAGGTGGCCGAGGACGAGATCCAGGCGTTCGTCGCCTCGGCTGGTGTGGAAGACGAAGCGATCGTGCGCGATGCCGATTACTCCACGGTCTCGCTGCTGGACATCGCTGCCGAGGAGCACATCCGCTTCTCCGACAGCCTCTACACCAACGACCCGGATGCCGCGATCCAGTGGCCGTTCATGGTCGGCGTGGCGATGAGTTCACCGTACGGAATGCGCAACGGTCGCATGCACGCCGGTATCGACCTGGTGCCCGGAGCGGGTGCGACGATCCAGGCGATCGCCGATGGGACGGTGCGAATCGCGACGGAGTCCGGCGGCGGCTACGGCGTGACCGTGTACGTGGATCACATCATCGACGGTCAGGTCGTCACCAGCCATTATTCGCACATGCAGCACGGGTCGATCGCGGTCAAGGTGGGGCAGAAGGTGAAGGTTGGCGACACCATCGGAAAGGTCGGGAACACTGGCCGTTCCTACGGTGCGCACCTGCATTTCGAGATCATCATCAACGGCTCCACGGTCGATCCACTGGTGTGGATGCGCAAGAACGCGGGCCGGTACTCGTACTGACGTCCCGATTTCGTGAGACGGCGTCGCGGATGCTAGTCTCATCTGGTTGTCCTGTGAAGGACAGCGCCCCGATAGCTCAGTGGCAGAGCACTTCCATGGTAAGGAAGGGGTCGTCAGTTCAATCCTGACTCGGGGCTCGTAGCGCTTGTTCTGCGGAGTGGGCGATTGCGGCGGAGTAGCTCAGATGGTGAGAGCGCACGACTCATAATCGTGAGGTCGCGGGTTCGAGTCCCGCCTCCGCTACAGATGAAAACCCCCGGTCGACGGGGGTTTTTTGTTTTTGCTGATGTGGTGCGGTCAGCCCGAATTCGCCGTTTTGCCCACATTTTGCCCACAAACCATTCGGAACCGGTCCGTTTGAGCAGGTCTTTTCTGGTCTATCGCAGACCAGTTTGGGTCGGTTCTTGCCTGGTCCAACTTCCGTCGCCGAAGTGGGCGCTTGCGTCGCGATCGAGTGCTGTTGAGACTGCGTTGAGGTCGTCATCGAACAGGTCTGCGTAGACGTCGAGCGTCATGGCTGCCGAAGCGTGCCCGAGCATCCGTTGCACAGCCTTGACGTTTGCGCCGGCAGAGACGGCGAGGCTGGCTGCTGTGTGTCGAAGATCGTGAAGCGTGATCTCAGGGAACGTGGGATCCATCTCCCGCACGTGCTCGAGTGCGGGGGCGAAGCTGCGGCGTCGGAAATTGTTGTTGCGTAGGACGGCGCCGTTGTGAGATGTAAACACCTGGTCTGTCGGTTGCTTGCCGCTCATGCGAGCTTGGATGGATTCGGTCAGAAACGCGGGGAACCCTACGACGCGTGATCGGTTGGTCTTCGGAGTGCCCCAGACGAGTGCACCACCGACCTCGCTCACGCTCTGGGTGATCGAGAGTCGCTTCCTCCTGAGGTCGACGCTATCGACTGTCAGAGCGGCAAGCTCACCCCATCGAAGCCCGGTATAGGCGAGCGTGGCGATGATGTCTCCGTCTGGTCCTGCGGCACGCACGAGTTCGCGCACTTGTGCGTGGTCGAGGTAGCCGCGCTTCGATTTGGTCACCTTCGGGAGTTTGACGTCGGCTGATGGATTTCGGGTCAGCCTTCTGTCGCGTACGGCGAGCGTGAGCATGCTGTTCATGACGTGGAAGACCTGCCTCGCGCTTGAGGCCGCTAGCGTTTCGGAGAGCTCGCCGGCCCACACTTGCAAGTCAGTATGGGAGATGTCGGCTAAGTGGATCCTGCCCCACCGTGGAAGCACATGGCGGTTCAGGCTGTAGATGTATCCGGAGCGCGTCGTTGGCTTCAAGTGGGCGAGTGTCTGCTGCCAGGCGATGGCCCAGGTGTTGACGTCGATCCTTGACCTGCTGGGGGCGATGTAGTCGCCCTGGGACTTCTGGGTCTCGACAGAAGTCAGGTACTCGGCTGCTTCGCGCTTGGTGCGGAATCCGCGCTTGTCCGTCTGTCGATTCTCGGGCGTACGGTATCTGATCCGGTACCTTCGGCCTGAAGTAGTCTCGTACGGCTCGATGCTACCCATCGGCCTGGCGGCCGACGGTGTACGTCATGCCTTCCAGGCGTCCTGCGTCGCGGGCCTTCTTGATCCAGTCGGATGCGGTGCGGTGGGGGATATCCAGTTCTACTTGCACGGCGCGCACAGGCGGGGTGCCGGCAAGGGCCGCGGCACCATAGAGGATCTCCACCACCTCCATGCGCTCGTCCTTCATACCGCGTTTCACCGCGGTGGCTGCCATCCACGGCGGGATGATGCGTCCCTCGGTGGAGGTGAGGTCCGCGATCGTCGTCCAGGTGGAGTCCGGTTCGTCGCTGAGGCGCACGGCGATGCAGTGGGGGACGGCGGCCTGCAGGATGGCGGCTGATGCTGTGCGTCGCAGTGCTTGGTGGTCGAAGTCCGGACGGGTTGCGCGGTTGAGGATCGTGGTGACGATGTAGCGGCCCTCGTCCGTGTTGTAGTGGGCCTCGATGGTGGTTTCGACGCCGGCGTCCTCGTCGACCACGGAGGCAACGAACTCGGGGGCTATGCGCAGCGCGGACCCGACGGGCTGTGTGGCGGAGTGCCACGTCATTGCTGTGCCGTCAGGATTCTTCACGTCGACCTTCACCCCCTTAGTTTGCCTTACCGCGCCAGAGATTCACAGAAACCCCTTGACTAAGTGTACGGCTAAGTCGTCTACTTGTGTCAATACGCAGTTTCGATACGCAAGAAGGGTGAAGACGATGTCAACGGTGACCACCATGAAGGCGCCCGACTTAGGGCACGAATTCGTGAAACCGCAGGAGGTGGCCCGTCTCATCCCGGGTCTCACCGTCAAGAAGCTCGCTGAGTGGCGATACGAGCGACGAGGCCCGGACTACTACAAGTTCGGCCGGGTGATCCTCTACGACGTGGAGGAGCTCAAGTCGTGGATCGACGCCTCAGCGATGTCGTCCGGTGACGGTCATGCTCGCTGACGTCGCCAGTACGTCGGTCGCGACGACCACTGGCGGCATGAAGATCGTCTCGGTCGTGAACCAGAAGGGCGGCATGGGCAAGACAACGATCACGATGCAGCTCGCTGCAGCGCTGTCGCGCTGGCATCGCGTACTCGTGGTGGATGTCGATCCGCAGCAGTCCACGGTCTGGTGGGCCGAGAATGCCGAGCGTCACCTGCCGTTCGACTTCGCCGGCAGCCAGCGTCCCTCTGTCCTGTCCCGGCTGTCGCACCTCGACCACGAGTACGACTTCGTACTCGTGGATACGCCGGGAAGTCTGGAGGACACTCGCACGCTCGAGGTCGTCGTCGACGCGTCGGACTTCGTCATCGTCCCGCTCGCGCCCGAACCGCTCGCCGTCGAGCCCACCATGCGGACGATTCAACGGTTCATCGAACCGCGTGGAGTCCGCTTCGCGGTCTTGCTCAACCGGATCGATCCGCGAATCCACGGCCAGCTGGAGACGTGGAAGGAACTCCTCGACGTCACCCTCGGTGTGCCGCGCCTCGACGCGTGCCTGCGCCAATACAAGGCGCAGGCTGACGCGCCGGTGCTCGGGAGTCTGGTCACGACCGTCCGCGACAACCGGAACACCCAGGGTGCCATCTGGGACGTAACGCGGCTCGGGCTCGAGGTGACCGAGCAGCTGAGCCCACAGCTGCAGGGAGCGTGGTGAATCATGGGCCAGGTCGACCTGAATGAACGTCTCAGCGGGACGCGGGTGCGGCTCGACCGTCAGCGAAGTCGGGCGCCGGAGCCGGTGCCCAAGTTCTTGCGTCTCACGCGAAAAGAGACCCGCGTTCGCGAGGACCAGTACACGGAGCTGACGGTGCTGACCCGGTCGCTCATGCGACAGCGGATCTCGAAGCGCGAGCGCATCACCGAGAACACCCTCATCCGCGTCGCCATCGACCTCCTCCTCGCGCACCGCGACCAGCTCCGCGGCTCGGACGAGGACGAACTCCGGCGCTCCGTGACTTCCGGAGTTCCAGACTTCCGAAGTCCGCGAGCTACAGACAGGGAAAGTTCGGAAGTGTCGGAGTCCAGGGCTCCAGAAGCTCGGGACTCCCGAAGTAACAGAGTCTCGAAGTCTCGAAGTCCCGGAGAGCGCAACCTCGGAAGTTCTGCGAAGTCCGGGCCAGAGCGGAGGAGCGCATCATGACGCACGTGACGGTGTACTCGACCGGGCCCTCGTGCCAGCGCTGCCGACTCACCTGTCAGCGGCTCGACGCGCTGGGCATCCGATACGACCTCGTCGACATCCACGCTGAACACAACGCCGAGATCCGCGCGTTCCTCGTCGACGAACTCGGCTACCGCGAGGCCCCGGTCATCGAAGCAGGAGATGCGCGTTGGTCGGGCTTCCGCCCCGATCTCATCGACGGGCTCGCTTCTGGTCTCGGAATCGGTTGACGTGGACAAGAAGGCGGTGCGGAGCAGCACCGCCGGCTGCAAGAGAGTAGTGAGCGCCGTCACTGGTCCGTTCCGCGCTTTCGCGGCATATCCTCCCTCGCTGGCGCTCGGTCCGGTATTCCACGACGCGGCACTACCCAGCCCACCGCCCACTAGGAATCGGCAGCTATCCGGACGGCGCCACAATGCGCGGTCGACTCACCGGGAGATCGAAGGCCCAGGCTCCGCAGGGGTGACCGTAGGGGCGGCCACATCGACGATCTCTGGCTGCACCCGCAAGCGCTTGAGAGCAGCGAGATCCGTTGCCAGCTTCTGCTGCTGAATCCTCACGACCTCGGAACCGGGCGGCACGGGCAGCTCCGGCACGACGCGTCGAATCGCCATCTCATGCAGCGCGACGAGGGACTCTAGGGCGGGGGTGGGGAGAGTTCGCAGGGACCGTGCGTACTCGGTCATGTGGCGAAGCTCGCTCAACCACTGTGTCGCCTCGAGAGCACTCATCGGCTCTGATCGTGAAGTGCTCAGCGCGACGGATGCGCCGCTCAGCATCCCAGATTCTGACCGTTCGGCATCGAAAACGCTCACACCGTGCTGATCGAGCATGGATACGCGCCCGACCAACGGGCTGTCAGCGGCAGCCACGATCAGTGCGCTCACGTCCCGCATACTCCGCTCATTCTCTGCAGGGGTGACGAACTCCGCCGGCTGCCTTTCCTGCATGCGGCGCAGACCACGTGACGTTGCCGCGAGCAGGCTTTGGTCATCGCGCGCAGCGACCGTGACGACGTGCACGTCATAGCCGGAATCAGCAAACCGTAGCGCCACGCGCAGCGCCGTATCCGGAGTCCGGAACTCGCCTTCAAGAAGCAAGGAGTACCCGCTCGCGCGCGCATGACTGATGCTGGTCTGCAGCCAGGACGCCGCAAGCTCAGACAACTCGTTCCGACCCGCCGGGGACTGCCGGAACCGTGTGTCCAAGTACCTCGGGTGGAAGGCCTGCAGGTCTTCGATCGAGATCGGAACGAGGTCACTGTCATGCTCACGACGGAGCCGCGTGATCACACGTCCCGTGCCGGCGGCCGGCGCACCTGCCAGAAGCACGAACGTCGGGGTCTCACTCGGACGGGCGCCATCGAACAGCGACCGCAGGATGACATCCTGCACCCGTCCGGCATCCACCGACTCACCGTCAGCCACGCGACCGCTCCGGGGTCGATCGAGTGGATGCTCGCACAGCTGCGAGACGCGAAGCGATGCCGTCGCGGTCGAACCCGTCCGTGTCGTACATTTCGGACCGCAACTGCCGAACTAGGGCAACGGTGTCGTCGTCAGGGCGAGCGGTTTCAGTCATCACAGCGGCGATGGTTGAACGGAGCTCTTCACGCAAGGCGTCGTAAAGCACCGCATCATTCACTCGCCATGGCGAGGGGCGCTCGGACATATGGACTCCTTGCCGCGAGCTTACCAATGGTGCCGGTCGCACGACCCGCCCTGCAAGGTTGCCGTGTCAGAGGCGCCCCGTACGATCGCCGTGGGCCGGGAACGGGGACCGGTGTGGGATCGAGCAAGCGTCTCGCGGAACTATACGACAGGTACGCGGCTGAGAAACACCTCGCGAGGCTGCTGAAGGAAGCGCCCCTCCAATCGCTCACCTCCCGAGAGGTGGAACTGGACCGACTGCCGGTGACGATCTACCCGCGCCCAGGAGGATGTCAGGGCTGGGTGCGGATCGGGCCACACGCGGTCCGTGTCTCGGCCAGGGTCGTGCGGACGACTCCGCGTGCTGCCGGGATTGAGTTCGTCGTCGAGGAACGCACAGTACGGTGCTGGGTCTGGGGTTCGGCCGTCGACGTGGAAGCAGCGGACGAGGGAGCGTAGGGTCAAATTTCATGGGCGCACCATCTGAGTGGATCGCCGCACGCGGACTCCGGCCAGTGAGCGCCGATCCAAGCGAACTCGGGATTCCCGACCACGTGCTGAACGACGTGGAACTCTCGCTCGCAGCCAAAGGACTGTTCGCGCTACTCGTCGCGTCTCAAGGGCAACCCATCGACCCGTTTGACGACGCGCTCGAAGACAACGCCGACATCTCGGCGGCGATCGATGAGCTTCTCGGGGCCGGGCTGGCTGTCCGCGTCGCGAGATGAGCGTAGCGGTGGCCGACGGAAGGCAGCGGCACCAGCGTTCCCGCGCGCCGATATGGATGCCCGACAGGTCCGGTCATTCAGCTTCGGCCGCGGCGCTTGCGGCGCTTCTTCGGAGGCGTTCGCAGGTATCCGAGAGAACGGAGCTGGTCTTCGGCCGGCCGAGGAAGGTTGCCGCGCACCTTCTCGAACCACGTCGGGATCACACGCTTCATGCGGGTGACGGCAGGACGCGTCAGGGCGCTGTGATGGCGGAGGATCAGCTCGTAGACGAATCGCCCCTCGCTGATTCGCGCATCGCTTAGCCACTGCTCGAGAGCGGGTTCGAGGGAGGCCGCTGTCTTCTGGTTTCGGGGGAGCGTGTCGAATATGTCTAGCGCGCGAAGCCGAGCCCTCGTGTTCGTCGCTCGAATCAACTCCTGACCGGCATTGGCCAGCGCGGCGTCCGCGATTCCGGCCGAGGCGATGGCGGTCAGCGTCGTGACGGGGGCGATGCTCTCAACAGCGGCCTCCCACAACGTCGTTCTGGAGGAGATATCGGCGCGTGTGGCGTAGAGTTCCCACGTCTCGTCAGGGACAGAGGAGAGTCGTGCGCTGGCGAGCATCTCGGTGACCTCTGATGCTGGGGGTCCGGTTTCGATCCACCCGTGAAGCGCCGTGGTGTCGCCGCTCTGCGTGATGTACGGCTGCAACGAGTCCAGGCGCAATGGCGTTACTTGCTCGCCAGCGCGGAGCAGCGCGTGGTGCACTGCGATAAGTGCGCCGACCATCCATTTCCGACGGCCATTCACCCCTGGCAGCCTTTCCACAAGGTCATCGAGCACAAGGCGCAGCACCGTGACTGGTTCGGAGTGCAGGCCTTGCAGCACGGACGACGACGCCATCGCGCCATACCAATTGTCGCACGCGGTGTCACACATGATCGCCGTCGCTTCCGACGCACTCGGCACTCTCGAGCTAGTCCTTCGAGACCCCACGGAAGGGATCCGTATCCCGCTGTTTGGTGTCTATCCGGTCGCGCGTCAAGCGCTAGAGGCAGGCGCCTACGGGATCTGGATGATCGCGCCGGACAACCCCAGACTGCGGCGAACACGAGCGCTCCGTATCCAGGTTCAGGAGTCTCGCGAGGAGATGAGCTTGATCACCGAATTTCTCAAGGACCGTGGCACGGACGACATGCCGCTAAAGAAAAAGAAGGCGCGTGAACGACAGAAGCAGGCGCGGCGAGAGAGCCGTGTCGACAAGATCGCTGTGGTCGCCGCGGCCGCGGGCTTGCCCACGACCGAGGTCAAGAAGGGCGTGTCGAGTATGCGAACGCTCCTCGACGAGGTCGACGCGCACCGCCCAGCCCCCATCGCGACGACGCGCGCCGTCTGGCAGTACCTTTCCGGGCTTGCGCACCCGTCGCTGCTCCGCGCGATCCAGGCGTCTGACCTGGACCAGTCTGACACTCAAGACCCGCAAGTGCAGCACGTCCGCATGACTGCGAAGGAAGACATGGTGCTACTCGCACTCGACGTCGCACTGACAGTTGTCGGTGACCTGCTCGACACGGCTGCCACGCGCGCCAGCAACCCCGCAGTCAGGTGGCGGCGCGACGACCTGGGACTCCCACCGGGATGGCGACTGCGGTAACGACCTGCCTCACCCTGCTTGCCCGTACGTCGGAACGATGCAGCCGTGTGTTGGTCAGAACCGGTCTCCCGTAACGACGTCCAACCACCATCCCCTTGCGGGCATGGCGCGGTAGCGGGGCCGATTCGCGCGAAGCGCCTCGCAGCACTTCAATGATGTCGGCCCTTTCTCCGGGTGTGCGCGGCATGAAATGTCCGGCCGTCCCGGTAGACATGCGAGTGGTGCCCGAGGCTCACTTATACGCTCTTATACGCTGAGCACGCGGGCCAACCGCGGTCGAACCATGAGCGTAGGAGCAGCGTGACCCGAATCTTCGACAACATCGAGCTTGCGCTCGGTGAACATCTCGTCGCCACGTTGAAGGAGTCCGACCGCATCGACGCCGCGGTCGGATACTTCAACCTCCGCGGGTGGAAGCTGTTCGGAGACGTTGTCGCCGACCGTGAACCGGCTGACCACGCAGTCGCCCGTGTGCTCATCGGCATGGTTCACGGTGACCCGGAGGAACAGGTCATGGCGCACCTTCAGCGCACTCTGGAGGGCGGTCAGGAGTCCGATGACATTGACCGGAAGACCGCGCAGGCGCGGCTGAAGCAAGCCAAGCTGAAGTTTCGTCAGCAGCTCATGCGCGGAGCTCCGACTAAGCAGGATGAGGAGACGATTCGCGCGCTCCGCGAGCAACTCGCGGATGGTCGGGCAGCCATCAAGTTGTTCACCCGGCGCCCGCTGCATGGCAAGACCTACATCTGTCACCGCCAGGACAAAATCACGCCCGTCGTCGCCTACGTCGGCTCGTCGAACCTGACTACCTCGGGTCTCGCGTCGAACTTCGAGCTCAACGTGGACGTGGTCGACTCCGACGGCGCGAAGAAGCTCGATGGCTGGTTCGAGGCCAGGTGGGATGACCCGTTCGCGGTCGATGTCACGGCAGACCTCATCGAGATCATCGACGAGTCGTGGGCCAGCGAAACCCTGCTCTCGCCTTACGAGGTGTATCTGAAGGTGTGCTGGCACCTGTCGCGTGACGTGCGTGAGGGACTCATTGAGTACACGCTTCCGCCCTCGATGCGGAACCAGCTTCTCGAGTACCAGGAGAGCGCGGTCAAGACCCTCAGCCGCCGCATCATGACGCGCGGCGGGGCGATGCTTGGCGACGTCGTCGGCCTTGGGAAAACCATCACGGCCACGGCCACAGCGATGATGCTCAACGAGGCGGAGGGCTATCGCACGCTCATCGTTTGTCCGCCGAACCTCGAGAAGATGTGGTGGGACTACAAGGAGAAGTACGAGCTCAACGCCACAGTCGTGCCGTACTCGATGGCGGCCAAGCGTTTTCCGAACCTGGGCCGGTATCAGTTCGTCATCGTCGACGAGTCGCACACCATGCGTAGCGACACCCGGCAGGACTATAAGGCGCTCCTGGAGTACATCCGCAATTACGACTGCAAGGTGCTCCTGCTCACGGCAACTCCGTACAACATCCGGTTCCGCGATGTCGCAAATCAGCTCGGTCTCTACCTGGAGCCGGACGAGGACCTCGGGCTGCAGCCCGTAGTGGCGATGTCCAAGGACGACAAGTTCGCTGACCGTGTCGATGGCAAGACCAGCACGCTTGAAGCCTTCCGTCGTAGCGACGAACCCGACGACTGGAAACGCTTGATGAGTGAGCACCTCATCCGCCGCACCCGGTCGTTCATCCGCAAGAACTACGCGCTAAAGGACGCGGATGGCACCGAGTACCTGATGTTCGCGAACGGGACGAAGTTCACCTTCCCGAACCGAGTGCCAAAGCCGCTGGTGCACTCATTCGGCGAGGGCGACCCGGCGGCCAAGATGGAATCGGTAGCGACTCTCGACACCATCGACAACCTTGTGCTCCCGCGCTACAACCTGTCCGCGTACCTGAAGAAGACGCTGCAACTGACGGCCGACGAGAAGAAGGTCGTCGAGAGGTTCGAGCGTGGCAGCGGCCACCTTCTCGGATTCGTTCGCAGCGGTCTCTACAAGCGGCTCTCTAGCGCCGGCTACTCGTTCATGCTTTCGCTTGAGCGGCATATCGCACGCAACGAGCTCTACGTCTACGCAATCGAGAACGAACTCGACCTGCCGCTCGGCACGCTCCTGGACCCGATGCTGACGTCATCGGAATCCGATGACGATGCGGAAGAGGACTACGAGGAGTCGAGCCGCCTGCTACCGGCACCGCGCAGCTGCAGTACGAGTCGCTCAAAGCGAACGCACCGAAGGACGTCCGGTGGATTCGTCCGACGGTGTTCAACGAGCTGCTCCTGAAGGACCTGCACGCGGACACCGACGCGCTCAAGGCACTGCTCGCCGAGTTCGGCGACTGGTCAACCGAGGTCGACTCAAAGCTCGACGCCATCGTGAAGCTTCTGACCGAGACGCACCCGGAGGAGAAGGTACTCATCTTCACCGAGTACAAGGACACCGCGAACTACGTCGCCGACGCGCTCATCGCGGCCGGCATCGAAAGAGTGGGAATCGCAAGCGGCGCGACCCAGAACCCGACCGAGGTCGCGAGACGCTTCTCGCCGCGGTCGAACATGATTGGGTCGGCGACGCTCGACGAAGTGGAACTCGAGTCGCTCATCGACCCTGCGGCGGAGTACCGCGTTCTCGTCTCCACCGACGTTCTATCGGAGGGCCAGAACCTGCAGGACGCCCACATCGTCGTGAACTACGACCTGCCCTGGGCAATCATCCGACTCATCCAGCGGGCCGGACGCGTCGACCGCGTTGGTCAGAAGGCGGACGAGGTTCTGATTTACAGCCTCTGGCATGAAGGCGTCGAGGAGGTTCTGCGACTCCGGGAACGCATCGCCGAACGCCTGCGCGCCAACGCCGAAGTGTTCGGGAGTGACGAGCAGTTCTTCGGGTCCGACGAAGAGGTCAAGGTCATCGAGGACCTCTACAAAGGCAAGCTCAATGAGAGTGAGATTGACCAAGAGGTGGATGCGTCCAGCCTCGCCTACGAGGTGTGGAATGCCGCGGAGACGGAGAACGAGCAGCTCGCGCACAGGGTTCGTGACCTGCCTGACCTCGTCTACGCGACCAGGCCCGCTCTTTCCGAGCGCGACCTAAACGGCGTGGTCTGTTACGTCCGAACCGAGAACGACAACGACGGATTCGGGTTCGGCTCGTCGGAGGGCATCCGCCTCCTCACGGGCCAGGAGGCACTCGCGCGGTTCAAGTGCGAACCTGACACGCCGGCGCTGGCCGCTCGCTCCGACCATTTCCCGCTCCTCGTTCAAATGGCGCAGGGAAACCTCGTCCAGGGAACTAATGTCGAGGGCCGGCTGAACGGTGTCCGCAAGCGCGTTTGGAACCGGCTCAACGGCACACTCGCGACGAACTCTGTGGACGTCGCGGACGCACTCGAGGCCCTATTCCGCAGGCCGCTGACGAAGGAGGCCGAGAAGCGATTCTCAACGGCGCTCGCCGCACGCAGTGACGTCGACGACCTGGTGGACCTCCTCTTGCTCCTGCACAGGGACGGCAGGCTGGTCGTGGATATCGCGGCCGCAGACCCGATTCACATTGTCTGCTCGATGGGAGTTGTCGTATGAGTCGGCGGATGGACCTGGTCAACGCGGGCGACCTGAGAACCCTGTTCCTCGAAGTGCTCTTCTGGGACCGACCGGACCAGGAGTCGCTGACCATCGAGGTCGAGGGAGTCACTTACCGACTCGAGCAGGTTGCGGGCTACGCGGGACTTCGCGTCTGGCTCTGCCGCCAGGTACCGGACCGCCGCACACAGCGTCTCATCGACAAAGAACTTCAGCGGGTCTCCACCGAACGCCTTCTCGTCTTCGCCGACGAACGACTCCAGGAGTGGCGTTGGCTCCAGTCCTCCGACGCAGAAGGAGCTGGCCAGCCACGTCTTGTGACCCACCGGCACTTGGTTGGGTCGGTGAACCCGGCGCTCGACCAGCGTTTGGAGATGATTTCAGTCGGGCTCAACGACAACCCGAGCTTGCTGGAAATGCTCCGGCAAATGCGTCGAGCCTTCGACGCCGAGCAAGTCACGCGACGCTTCTATCGAGACTTCATCGAGAAGCAGAAGGCGCTGTCGGCAGCTACATCCGGGATTGACGACGAGGCGAATCGCGACTGGTACGCCGCCACCACGATGAACCGTCTCATGTTCGTCTACTTCATGCAGCGCAAGGGATTCATGGACGGAGACACGGACTACCTCCGGACACGCCTCGACCGCTTGAAGATTCTGTCCGCGGAAAGCAACCATTTCTACAGCTTCTACCGCGACTTCCTAGTGCCGCTGTTCCACAAGGGCCTGGGCGAAAAGCACCCTGTGTACGACGACCCGACGACGAAGGCTCTCATCGGCGACGTTCGGTACATCAATGGTGGAATCTTCTCGTTGCACGAGCTAGAGCGTGACTACGACATTGATATCCCGGACGCCGCGTTCGCGGACGTGTTCGACCTCTTCGACCGCTATCAGTGGCATCTCGACGACCGAGATGGCGCAAACCAGAACGAAATCAACCCGGACGTTCTGGGTTACATCTTTGAGCAGTTCATCAACCAGAAGCAGATGGGTGCGTACTACACGAAGGAGGACGTGACGCACTTCATGACGTCCTCCACGGTGCTCCCTGTCGTCATGGAGCGCTTCCGGAACCACGGGCTGGAACTCTGGGCGGCGCTGGCAAACAACCCTGACCGGTACATCTGGGATGGCCTCGCCTACGGTACGACGACGAGCTTTCCTCCGGCCGTTGAGGGGGAACGTTCGCTGGTCTCTCGTCCGGCCTGGGCGGGCGTAGCAACCGATGACGTCGGTCTCGCCGGTGAGCGCTGGTGGGAAGCGGACTACCGACGGCAGCAACACGGCGCGCTCCGCCAGCAGCTCGCGTCAGGCGAGATTGACTCGGTAGACGCCGCTGTCTCCGCAAACATCGACCTGGAGACTTTGCTCGTCGACGTCATCGACACGACACGAGACCCGGACACCATCCACGCGATGTGGGAAACGCTGACCTCACTTCGAATCGTGGACCCGACTTGCGGCTCAGGTGCCTTCCTCTTCGCCGCGTTGAAGGTGTTGCTCCCGCTATACAGCGCAGTGCTCGAGGCGGCGCAGTCCGTGGACTCAAGCGACCACGCAGCGCTTACGAAGTTGCTGGCGGACGTGGACTCCCATCCGAACACCGAGTACTTCCTTCTGAAGCACGCGAGCCTCAACAATCTGTACGGCGTCGACATCATGAAGGAGGCGGTGGAGGTTGCTCGACTCCGACTGTTCCTCAAGCTGGTGTCGGCCATTGACGAGAAGAACAAGCTCGAACCGCTGCCGGACCTCGACTTCAACATCAAGCCCGGCAACATCCTCGTGGGTGCACTCTCGGCAGATGAGATTGAGGCGACAACAAGCACCGACCTCATTGGCGGGCTGACCGCAAGCTCGGTCGCGGACTCGGCGCGGAGGATTGCCGAAGCCTTCGCGCTGTATCGGGATGCGCAGGAGGACGAGGACCCTGACCAGGACCTGCGTCAGATGCGGACTGACCTTCATGAACTCCTCGACCAGGAGCGCGAGGCGGTCAACCGGCAGTACTACGCGGCGCGCGAGCGAGCGGAGTCGTTCGAAGGCTGGGTCTCTTCGCATCACCCGTTCCACTGGTTCATCGAGTTCCCAGAGGTGTTCGACCGTGGCGGCTTCGACGCTGTGTGTGGAAACCCTCCCTACGTTCCACTCACGGATGTCACGGATTACAGCTTCAGTGGGTTCCAGACCGACCGCCTCCCTGACATCTACGCGCCCTGCACCGAGCGTGCAGCTCAGATTGTGAACGAGCACGGCCGACTGTCGCTCATCGTGCCGATTTCATGCACGTTCGGAGACGAGTTCGGCTTGTTGCGGAAGGTGCTGAAGGAACGCTTCGCCACCCTCTGGGTGAGCAACTTCTCCCGCAATCCCGCCGCTCTCTTCGATGCGGGCCTGGGCGTTCGGTCGACGATTCTCGTCGGAAGCGTCTCAGGCACCCGTAAGTCGGTCTCGGTCACCAAGACTCACCGCTGGTATGAAGCCTTCCGGCCTGCCCTGTTCGAGACCCTTCGCTACACAGAACTGCCACCCGCCGTCGAGTCACGCCATGGGTGGGTTCGACTGCCGAGCGAGGGCTTCGGCACATTGCTCGGGAAGCTCGCCGACGGACGCTCTGGCGCACTGGCCGCGCAGGAGCGGGCCCGGGCACGGAATGCGTCGATTGGGTTCAAAGGCGCGACGTTGTACTGGCTGTCGGTATTCCTCGAGGACCCGCCGGCGTACACCCGAGATGGGCAGCCGGTTGCCCAGTCCAACATCAAACGAATCTGGGTCGAAGATGAGCGTTCTGCGCTTCTTACTCTCGCGGTTCTGTCGTCGAAGCTGGCGTTCGTCTGGTGGTGGGCCACCGGCGACGACTTCAACGTCACCAGCGGCGTCCTGAAGAACACGCCCGTCGACCCAGGCAGACTCACGGTCGAGACTCAGAACGAGCTCGTCGCGGCAGCCAGGGCGTTGGTCGAGGACTACCCGAATCACCTAGCGTTCACTCCCTACGCCGGCAAGTTCATGGGCAACGTCGTCCTCTCAGAGATGCGGAACATCACCGACCGAGTCGACCACGCGCTTGCCGCTGAGTTCGGCTACGTCGGCGAACTAGCCGACCTGGAACTCGCGTACGCGTGTGCCTACAAACCGACCGGTGACCGTCCCGGCGTACTTCGCTACGACCCTTTCGCGGATGCGTCCAGCGGCGGGTAACGGGGCCGGGGCAGTCACCTGCCACAGCTCGTCATGCGTGCAAGGTGGAGCGCGTCGTTATGCAGGCGCCCGCAGCCGCCGCGCTCAAACTCGTTGCAGGGAACTTCCTTGAAGGCGAATTGATGAGTTCCGGCCCGGAGTGGACTCTGGAGCTTGCCATGGATCGGCAGATGATCGACGCGGTTCTCGACGAGCTCGCTCAGCGCGGTCCTCAGTCCTCGGCCATCGTCACCGCAACAAGAGGCCCCGACTCGGCAGCCGCCGCCGCCCGACGGGCTGCCGTGAAACGACGGGAGCATGAACACCCGGAATGGGTGTGAAGCCAATGGCTGGCTACCGGTACGAGCAAACGCATGCCGGTCGGTGAGCGGGCGGCCGCGGTCGCTAGTCAGCGGGTCCTGCGATCGCGACATGTTAGCCGACCGCGCCGACTACCGATGCACTCAAGACCCGTGCGCGAACATGCCCGATGAACGCGCGTCTTGCGAACCCCGAGAAGCGCGCTGGAACGACCCCCTGAAGCGCCACTGATGAGACAAGCGAATAGTGCGATGCACGCAGGCACTTTCTGTGAATACTCTGGCGAGATAGGCAACTTCGACGTATTCTGATGGTGTGCGTGGAGGACTCGAGCGCTGGAAACGGGGTGCGGGCTCACAGGGAGTTCGGCAGGCGATGGCGTACGCGTTCCGTGGATCTTGCGACTCGCATCTTCGAGCGGTCGGCGTCGACGCTCTGGGTGCGTACAGCCAGATCAACGGCGCAACCGTGACCCGGTTCGTCATCGAATCCGGGAGGATCACCGATGACGAGCTGGACGCGGAACAGCTCACGAAGTGGGTGGACGGGCGCGACCCGGATACCGGGGAGCTGCGAGGGCGCGAGCTCGCCTCGCCGGCCTCGGACCTGATCCTGGACAGCACGATCAACGCGTCGAAGTCCTTCAGCATCGCTGCGCTGCTGCATCCGGAGCTTGGCCGCGCGTTTGAGTCGTTGCAGGATCGGCTGCGCGATCGAATCGTCACGACATGGGAGCGCGAGCTGAATGCTCGACGTGGTGCGGGCGGCCGGATCCGCGAACGTCTGGCGCGCCTTGAGGTCGTCGAGTTGCAGCATCGGCGGTCTCGTGCGCTGGATCCTCATATTCATCGGCATCTGTGGTTGAACGTGCGGGTGTGCGGGGTGGATGGAAAGTGGTCCAATGTCGACTCGCGCGTCGCCATGCGCGTGCAGAACCTCGTCAATGCTGAGGGGGAGCTCGCCGCGCGAACCGACCCGGAGTGGCGGGCGGCGTTGGCCGCCCACGGCTTCACGTTGGATGCGGACGGTGAGATCGCGCAGTTCGCGCACCTCGTGCGGTCGGTGTCTCGTCGCTCGAACCAGATCGAAGCGAACAGAGCGGTGCTGCTCGAAGAATGGAAGACGGACCATCCTGGGGAGACCCCCAGCCCGGACGTCGTTCAGATGATCGACCGCCGCGCGTGGGCGATCAACCGCCCAGACAAGCCGAGCATGGTGAACGAGGACGAGTGGTCCGAGCTGACGAAGCAGGAGCTCCTTCAGCTCGACACCACTGTGCTCACGCCGCGGTCACCCGTGGTCCCGTCCGGCCGCGGTATCGAGTGGGTCGATCGTGACTTGCTCGCCCGGCGCGCTGTAGTCGATGCTGACGATCGGTCCCGGGCGAGCAACGGTCGCTTCAGCGTGCTTGACATCCGTGCCGGTGCTGCGCGAGCCGTGGCATCCTCGGGCATAGTCGCCGACCGCGATCACCTGCAGCACGTCATCGACGACATCACCGCGCGCGCCCTGGCTCACACGAGAGACCTGATCCCAGACGATCTTGACAAGCCGCAGCATGTGAAGGCTCTCGTGACACACGCGTTCGCGCAGCTCAAGTCCGATCTGGGCGCCAGGCTCAGCAACCTGAGCGACGAACCCTCGCGGGAAACGCCCATCGACGCTGTTGCGAAGCAGGTGATCGCGGAGGGCGGATTGGACCCGTCACAACGCGCCGCGGCCAGGACGGTCGCCGATGCTGGTCGGCTCGTGACTGTCACCGGGCCGGCGGGTACTGGTAAGACGACGATGCTGCGGGCGGCGCGGGCCGCGCTCGAAGTGCAGGGGAGGCGCTTGATGATTGTTGCCCCGACGCGAAAGGCGGCCGCGGTCGCGAGCCGCGAGATCGGAGCGCATGGAACGAGCATCCATGCCCTCCTCGCTGACCATGGCTGGAAGTGGGGCAAGGACGATGCCGGCGCCGACGTCTGGTGGCGGCTGCGCCCTGGCCAAACAGACCCATCGACCGGCCGGATCTACCGGGGGCCGCGACAGTACCCTCTCGATGCGCAGGCCCGAATCGTCGTGGACGAGGCCGGGATGCTTGACCTCAACGCTGCCGACGCCCTGGCCCAGGTGGCGATCGAGACCGGCGCTGGTATCGCTCTGGTCGGGGATCCGCTCCAAGCAAGTCCCGTGGGTCACGCGGGAGCGATGGCGCTTGCGCAGCGACGTGCCGGCCAACATGTGGAGCTGACAGGGATGCATCGCTTCGACGACCCCGAGTACGCGGCTCTCACGTTGCGGCTCCGTTCCGCGGAGACGATCTTCGATGCAGTGGAGACCGCCGCAGCGCTTCAGCAGCAGGGCCACGTCCGGCGAGTGGCTGATCTCGACGGTGCGCGGAGCGCGCTCGTCCGGGGCTACTTCGAGCATCACGGGCGTGGTAGGTCCGTCGCCATCGTCACAGCGACGAACGAGGAGGCGGCATACCTCAATGACGCCATCCAGCAGGAGCGCGTCGCACGGGAACAGATCAGCACGCGGCGGATCGCGATCGGTGCGGAGGAGCAGCGCATCCTTGAAGGGGACATCGTCCAGACCCGTCGTAACGACCGCGCGGCCGGAGTCGAGAATCGTGCGACGTGGCAGGTCACCCGGATCGGGCCGACCGTACTTGAACTGCAGCGGATCGACGACGCGGCCGACATCCGAGTCGTCTCGCTCGAGTACGCCGCGGACTACGTCCACCTGGCCTATGCCACGACCGTGCATGGCATCCAGGGTGAGACGACCGATACGTCGCTCGTGGGGCCGGATGTTGACGCCTCCGGCCTGTATGTCGGGCTCACTCGCGGGCGACGACACAATGAAGTCGTCGTCGTCGCGCACTCCGAGGCCGCGGCTCGGGAAGAGCTGGCCAACGAGATGATGCGCGGCTTGCCGGAACCGGACCTCGCGGATGCCGTCGTTGCGGCGAACCGAGATCTGCGCCGTTCCGCGCGGGATGAGACCTCTGTCCCGCCGGACGCGTTGGAACTCACGCAATGGATGCACGGCGCTCGAACCGCGCTGCTCCATGCCGAGGCGGAAGATGCAGGCAGCGAGGCTCAAGCCCACGGTCGGGGGCGAAAACCTGCTCCTCGCGCCTACACCAGCCTCGACAGCGCAACGCGCGCGCGCCTGCAGGAACGACTGAACACGGCCGAGGAGATCGAAGCTCGTGACCTGGCGCACTACCTGACCGATGACGCCGAGCCCACCGACACCCGAACCCATCACCGGGAGCTGGTCACCACCGCTCCCGCATCCCAACAAGGAGGAATCCAATGAAACTCGACGATGCAGACGCGCTGCTCCAGCGGGTCGGAACGATCGCGATCATGTACTACCCGGCGTTGCCAGCCGACTCCCCGGAGTACCAACTCAAAGAGGACATCGACTGGTGCCTCGACGACCTCGCGGTGGAGGAAGTGAGTTCCGAACTCCGTGAGCTGATCGGGCGCACAGTGGTCGACCCCACCGGTCACCGTGAAGCTCTGACCGCGTTCGTCTACGGCACTGTGGCGGGTGCCGAGTCCACGGAGTGAGCGCATGTGCCCGACAGGGGACGAGCAAGAGGCCTCCGAGCCGAATCTTCGTCAAAGCTGGAGACAGGCGCATCCCGAGGCCGCAGCAGAAGGGCGTCGACGTTACCGCGAGGCGCATGCCGAAGAGCGTGCTGCGGCGCACCGCGCGTGGCGTGAACGCAACATCGAACGGTCCCGTGAGCTGAACCGAGAATCCGCAAAGCGACAGGCCCACCGCCGTCGGCAACGGTTGAAGAAGAACGCTCATGCGCGGGAGTGGTACGCCGAGAACCGCGAGGTTGCTCTCGAGCGTGGGCGCCGGTTCCGGGAGGAGCATCCTGACAAGGTTCGTGAGTATCAAAGGCGATACAAGGACGGGCATCCTGAGCGTGCTCGACGCAGCGGCCGGGAATACGCGCAGCGTCACCGGGACGCGAACGCCGACGCGATACGCGAGCGTCAACGGGAGGCGGCCGCTGCTCGGCGAAAGAGAAACCCTAACCAGCACAGGGAATGGTACGAGAAGAACCTCGAGGAGCAGCGTGCCCGGGGTCGCGAAGATCAGCGCCGGCGTCGCCGGCTCAAGGCGCTGGGTTTGCCACCGAGCCGGATTCATCGGCTCTATGCGGAGGAACGACGGGCACATGACGCCGCGGCAGACGAGTACTTTGCTCGGCGCCGCAGCGTGGCTGAGCGGGGCGCGATTGCAGCGGAGGCGGTGGATGGGTTCGGACTCGACGTCCCCAAAGCGGTCGCAATACGCAGGCGAGTTGTGCTGAGAGATCAGGTGATGCCACTCGAGCGTGACCCCAGCGCTTGGCGCGTAAGCGGCGACGTGCCCCCGGAGGTGATTCGGTGGCGTCGTGCGCGAGATCTGCAAGCGCTGAAGGAGTCACACGACAGACTTGTCGACAAGATTCGCGCCGAGCGCCCGCAGATATACGAGCACCACCGGCAGCGCAACGAGGCGCGGCTCCGAGAGGAGATTCGACTTGACTCGATTGCGCGGGAGCTACGGGGTCTGCCTCCGTATGAAGTTGAGCAGGAGGTGAAGTCTCGCCTGGACGACGAGGTTACACGAATCGTCAACCAGCGCCTCAACGCGATGCGTCACCGCATCGTCACGCGAGCGGAAGATATCGCCAAACGACGCAATACCGGCTGGGATGCGGCATCTCCACACCAAGTTGCAGCGACCGGACCCGACATGGGTAGCTGGCTCCGATAACGGCATCTACGCGTCGTAGCAGGACTGGGTTTTTGGCCACTCGCGCCGTTCTCCTGATCGAGTACATGCGAGATTCGCACCGCCCGACGCACGCGTGTGCGCACGATAGCGTGAAGACGTCATTCGCGTGCGGACAGCGTGGTGGCCTCGTGTATGAGTTTTCTACAGCGTTCGCATATAGTCATTGCATGACCGACTTTCAGGCCAAGCTTGACCGCAAGATGGCGTTATCGCGCACGTTCACCCCCGCTGCGCCCGTAAGTCGCCGTGACGCGTTCTCAGGCAGGTTTCAGCAGATAACGGACGTGGTCACCGCAGTTTCTGAGCCCGGGCGTCACGTCATTTTGTATGGCGAACGGGGAGTCGGGAAGACGTCCTTGGCCAATATCCTTTCCGAACTTCTCGTGCCCGTGGGGTCGGGTCGAAGAGAGTTCGCGAAGCGAATTACGTGCAATGCGGGCGACACGTTCCGAAGCATTTGGCGGAGGGCATTCCAAGCACTCGATCTGGAGATCCCTGAGGAATGGTCCTACGGTGCTCCGAACCCCGATGACATTCGCATCGCCCTGTCGGGACTAACTCCATCGATGGTGATCGTGTTCGATGAGTACGACCGGATCGACGACGATGAGACACTCTCGGCAATGGCAGACACGCTTAAGACGCTGTCCGACCATGTCGTGCAGACCAAACTCGTCATCGTCGGTGTGTCGGACTCTATCGAAGCGCTCGTTGGTGAACACGAGTCAGTGAAACGGGCTGTCGAAGAAGTACAGATGCCCCGAATGAGCCGACTGGAAATCATGTCCATCGTCGACCGCGGTTTTCGCGAGGTGGGTATGAACATAGAAGATGACGCGCTGATCCGAGTAACCAAGATCGCTGAGGGCTTGCCCACCTATGCGCACCTCCTCGCACTCAAGGCGGGACATCGAGCGATCGATCTGGATGAATCGACGGTGTCGCTCACGCATGTGGATGCGGCAGTTGCGGACGTTCTGGACAGCCACATGAGCATGGCGGCATACTCGGGCGCAGTCCAAAGCTCGCGGTCCGACAGTCTCTACGCTCAGGTGCTGGTGGCATGCGCACTCACTCCGAAGGACGGGCTTGGGTATTTCACCGCGGGCGCTGTCCGTGAACCCTTGTCCAGGATCATGGGCCGCAGGTACGAGATTCCTGCGTTCGCGCGGCACCTGAACGCATTCATGTCGATCGAGCGTGGTTCGGTGCTGCAACGCATCGGCGTGGAACGCAACTTCCGTTACAGGTTCCGTGACCCGCTACTGCCGCCGTACGCTCTCTTGTCGGGCATCGCCGGGAACCTCATCCCCGAGGACTACGTGAGTGAGTTGTTCGCTCCAGATCCTGATGTTGATTGGGATGAGCTATTGGCCAACTTGCTCGCCGAGGAGAAGAAGTAGTGGAGCCTCGCAGAATCCACTAGTCGCCGCCTGGGCACTGTGGTCGTGCAGCTCAGCACTGCGGGACTCTCGCACCAAGAAGCGGACGGGAGTAGCATCACTCCCGTCCGCTTCTGTCTGGAATCTCAGCGCGCGACACCTGCACCGGCGTACGAGGCCGGTGCTGCTACCGGCCCCGAAGCGTCTGCTGCGGGGCCGCTAGCTTTGGGGCGCGGTTCACGGAGACGTCGGCGAACTTCAGTGAGGCGCCGACGTTGTCGGCGATGACGTCGCGGGTCTCGCGCGTCTGGCCGGTCTCCTTGTCGGTGTAGCTGCCGAAGCGGAGGTCGCCGACGACGATCGCGGAGTCGCCCTTGTGGAGCGAATCGGTGACGTGGCGGGACTGCTGGTTGAACACGACGACGCGGTGGAACACGGTGCCGGCGTCCTCCCATCGTCCGGTCTCCTCGTTGAGCCTGCGGTCGTTGACGGCGAGGGTGAAGCGGGCGTACTCGTTGCCCGTTTCGCCAGCGCCGTGGTCGGGGTCGGCTGTGAGGTTGCCCTCCAGCGTGACCGGGATCTTGGTGGTCATCGTTCATTCCTTTCGTCGCGGACGCGCGGTGCGCCCTCACTCGGCGTGGGCCTGGGTGGTCCATGCCTCCCATTCCTGCTCGTCGGTCGCGTTGACCCAGGAGCGGGGTCTTGTGGGCTTGTGTCCGTTGTTGCAGCCGCCTCCGTAGGAGCGGTTGAGGCGGGGGATCGCGATGGCGAGGCGTTCGTGCCAGCCGATCGGGCCGAATCCGCTGTCGCTGGGGTCGAACGCGGCGACGTGCGCGGTGTGGAGGGCGGAGAGTTCTTCGACGAGGGGGCCGTGTCTCCACCAGCAGTCGGGGACGATGCTGACGGGGATGTTGTAGCGGGTGGCGAACCACTCGACCCATGCACGCAGTGCCTGCCAGTGTTCGGCGGCTTCACCGTCGGTGAGTTCACGCCAGTTCGTGACTGCGCCGCCGATCATGCCTGACCCGACGGAGCGGGAGCTCAGGTTGAGTCCGCTGAGTTCTTGGGCGAGCAGGGCGTCGACGTCTTCCCGGTCGTATCTGCTCATGACGCGGCCTCCACGTTCTGGAGCTTCAGCTGCAGCGTTCGCAGTGCGTGGTCGGAGGCGTCGCGACGGGTGCGGTGCTGTGCGAGTACGACGTCGCGGTCGATCAGTCGGTGCAGGAGCTCGTGGCAGCTAGGGTGCAGGGGGATGAGGTCCTCGTCGTCTTCCCACGCCTGCCAGGTTCCCTGCACGATGCGGACGCCCTGGTAGTCGCGATGGTGCAGCTCCAACTCTGCCTTGGCTGTCACCACTCCGCAGGCAGCGCAGGCCACCGTGCCGTTGTTGGTGCAGTTTCGGAACCAGCGGTCGCGGCGGGCGAACCATGCCGGTGAGCGAAGGAACTCGTTCCGGTACAGGTTCTTCAGTCCGGTTCTGCGTCGATTGGTCATTCGTCGTTCACCGCCTCCGCGGGTTGCGGGGTCGTTTCCTCGGTGTCCTCGTGGTGCTGCGGGAGAGGGGTGCGCCGGTTGGTGGCACCGAAGACGAGGCGCTGTTCGGCTTCGGTGCTGGTCTTGCCCTGCTGGATCGCTTTCGCGTCGCGTCGCGCGTCCCATCCGGCGAGGTCGAGAAGCACGCCGCGTCGGTTGCGGTAGGCGAGCAGCCCGAGGGTTTCGGGCATGCGGCGGATCTCATCGACGGACATCAGGGGCAGTCTTTCCTGGCGTTCGCTGGTGTGGTGGCCCTGCTGTTCGGTGTTCCAGGAGCGTTCGGTGCGTCGCGCTTCGCGTGCGCCGAGCAGTGCTTCGATGTCGCGGAGGTGGGCGACGTGGGATGCGCCGCCGAGGAGTACTTTCGCGGTTGCGGCGGCCCAGATGGTGTCTGCTTCGGCGCGGGACCAGGCGGTTTCTGCTTGGGACAGGGCTTGGAGGACGACGAAGGTGCAGATTCCTCGTCCGCCGCCGTCGGCCATGGTTCGCGGCAGGGCGTCCCAGCGGAAGATGTTGGCGATCTCGTCGAGGATGAGGCCGAGCGGGTGCACGAGCCGTGATCCTGGGGAGGCGAGGGCTCGGGCGCGGGCGACTTCGACGATGTCGTCGAGGAGCGCGCCGAGGAACCCGCCCATGGCGGCTGCTCCCGAGGACGATCCGATCAGGTAGAGCGAGTTGGCGCCGTCCAGGAATTCGCGGGGGTCGAGGGTGGGGTCGCCGGGGCGTGGCATGAGGGCGTCGCGGATCTGGGGGACGGCGAGTGGGGCGACGGCGCCTTGGACGCCGAACCAGATGGAGGAGACGAGTTTCTCGTCGCCGCTGATCGTGGCCTCGAGGTTGTCGCCCCATCCGGGGGCGCCGTCTGAGCGGAGCACGTCGACGGCGGTGCGGGCGAAGGCGGGGCTGGATCCCCAGTCGTACACGTCCTCGATGGTGCGGTCTCCGATCGCGGCGGCGTGCAGGAGCCGGCCGAGGACGACGCCGGATGCCTGTGCCCACTCTCCGTTGGTCGTCGAGGCGCCGAGTGCGGTGCCGGTGATGATCGCGTTGCCGCGCTGCATCGCGACGAGGGGGTCTTCGCATCCGGCGAGGGGGCTCACGCGCAGCGGGTGACGGACGCCGGATAGTCCTTGCGGGTCGAACACGTGGACGTCGCCGCGTTCCTGGCGCAGCCGCATTGTCGCGGTGAGGTTGTCGTTGGTTGTGGAGGTGGTAATGAGGGGGCCGGACCAGTCCAGGATCGCGGAGATCAGGACTCGGTATCCCTTGCCGGAGCGGGGCGGTCCTTCAAGGGCGACGGAGTCTTCGATGGAGACGTAGACGTCGCGGCCGCGGGAGCGGCCGACGCGCCATCCGACGTCGGTGGGTTGGGGTTTGTCGATATCCGGTCGCAGTTGCCGTGCGCGGTGCAGAACTGCCCGGGCGGACAGGTGCTGGCGCACTTCCGAGGCGCTCGCGAATCCGGGCCGGCCGCGCAGATCGGCGATGAAGGCCCGGTCGGAGCTCTTGTAGCGCCGGTAGAGCACGAACAGGGCGATCACCGTGCCGGCCACCAGCAGCAGGAGCAGGAGGTCCAGTGCGCGGATCTGCCACACCGGCATCGGGCACGAGGACGTGTATTGGGATGCGTCGCCGGTGACGCCGAGCAGGAGGCCGGCAAACACACTGGCCGGTTGCGGTCGTTCCCCGCAGACGAGCGCGGTGACGGCTTCCGCGATCAGTGCGGTCACCAAGCTCAGTGCGAAGCCTGCGGCTAGGAGGACCGCCGCGGCCTTTCCAGCCCATCCGGTGTTCATGGTGGCACCTCAATCCAGTCCGGAGCTGACGGCGCTGGCGACGCCGAGCCAGGCATCGCGGGTGCGGGGGCGGAGGAGTCGAATCGCAGCGGGCCGCTCTTCAACGCAGGATCGAACGGGACGGTCTCCACGGCTCGCACCTGACCGTCAAACCCTGTCGCGATGGTCTTCGGGGCTCGGCGCGCTCCGGCTTCGGGCTGGGTGACGACGAGCACGGCATTGTCGGCGAGGCGTGCGGAGTGCTCGTCTCTGTCGCGGAGGGCTTCGAGCAGCAGTGCGGCGGATTCTGCGGATTCGGGGGAGGGGAGGGTGGGGATGACGAGTTGGTGGGACGCGTCGATCATGCGCAGCCACCGGTCGGCGGACTCGTCGTTGCCGGAATCGAAGACCACGAGCCGGTAGTAGCGGGTAGCGACCCTCATCAGCTCGCCGAACTCGGCGGACTCGATGCGTTGATGCGTCGCGAGCAGCTCGGGGTTCGAGCGCAGCACGTCGTACCTGTCGGCGGACTGATGGTGCACGAAGCGGGAGATGTCCGAGACTGTCGCCTCCCGGGCGAGCAGGTCACCGGTCACGGGCAGCAAGTCGCGGACGGTCGTGTCGTACGTGCCCTGCTCTGTTCTCCAGCCGAGCGTGCCGCGGGTGTCATTGTTGTCCCAGGCGAGGACGTTGCCTCCACCGAGGCGAGCGAACACGGATGCGAGCATCGCCGTGGTCATGGTCTTTCCGACCCCGCCCTTGCCGTTCGCGACGGCGATCGCCCGGTAGCCGGCCCAATGCCGTGACACATTCACCTCGTTGACCTGGCGCTGGCGGCGGCGTGCTGATTCGGGGATCTGGATGCCGAGCCGGGAGGAGGTCCCGCGCCAGCCCGTGCTCCGCCTGTGGTCGGGAGAATCCGCGGTGATGAACGATGCACGGTGCGGCTCGTCCTCAGGTCCTGGAGTCACCTCGGCCGGGGGCTCGCCGGCGTCCGATGCCTGCACCGGAGCGCTGTCGTCGCGTCTCCGCCTGGTGACGGGCATGACGGGGACGGCGGTCAGTTCGCCGGTGCTGTCGACGAGGAGATGGTGGTCGCCGCGGTCGCCGGAGGTGATGAGTTCCAGGGCGGTGCCGGTCCGCCGGGCTTCGGCAGCTGCCCGTTGGACGATGACGCGGCGGATGTCCTCATCGGGGGATGCCGTGATGGGTTCGCTGTGTCCGTCTGGTGCGATGAAGGTGGCGCCCGCGCCGGTGACGGTCGCATAGGCGCGGGGAGTGGTGTCGATGGTCATTTCAGCTCCTTGCTTGACGTCAGCCAGCCGTCCACGTCGGTGTCCGCCGGCCAGACAGCATCGAGGTCGGGTGGCTCGAAGTACTGCAGTTCACCGGCCCGAGATAGGGGAGTTCCATCGCGTCGTCCGTCTTGAAGAGCCCGTACTCCCAGTCCGTCGATGTGGCGAACGCGTCGACGAGGTACGAGTACTGGCCGACGTAGGCGAGGAACTCGCCCTTGCGCAGTTGGCGGGCCATGTCGGCGTGCGCGGGTGGCACGCTGAGACGCTGCTGGATGCTGGCGCTTTCCTGCTGGTTGATGCGGAAGATGAACTTGTTCTCGATGTCGCCGGCGATCGAGTAGGCGAGGTTGCGTTCTTGGGAGTCGGCTTCGCCGACGGCATCCAGATCCCCCATCTTGTGCAGGATGACGATGTTGCTGATCCCGTAGTGGCGTGACAGCTTCAACCACTGCTGGTACATCTGCAGGGACGCGAGTGAGGTCATGTCGCGCCAGCCCTCTTCGCGGATGACGTACCGGGTCTTGTGTGCGTTGCGGTCGGAGATTACGGCCTGGTTCCACGCGGTTGTGCAGATCTGCGACAGTTGCGCGACCAGGTCGCCGCGGGCGAATAGTTCGGACGTGTCGACGACGACGATCGGGGCGTCGTCGTCGAAACGCACGGTGGAGTGGTCCTCGAACAGGCCGGACAGATCGCCGTTGACGAAGCGTCGAAGGACGAAGCTCGGTTGGATGGCGCCGTGCGCCAGATGCCGATCTTTGTTGGTCTCGGTGCTGATCTGTGTGAGTTCGGCGAATACTCCACGCAGGGTGGGCTGATCGTCGGTATGGACGATGCATCGATCGAGTGCCTCCAGGAGCGCCGCGTGCTCCACGGCGGTGAGGTGTGCGCCGGGGAGTGCGGCCTGAACGAGGAGGTGAGCACGGTGATGCGGCGCTGCTTGACCATGAGTTCGTGCTGCTCGTCGGTGACACCGGTGCGGCGGGGCCCGCGGTCGAGCGGGTTGAGGCGGGTATCGAAAGCGCCGCCGAGTCGGATGACGTTGCCGCCCGGGATCGCTTCTGCGACTGCGCTCCATTCCCCTTCGGGTCGGAGGGGACGACAGCCTGGTGGCCGAACGCCATCGAGCGGGTGACCAGCGTTTTGATGACGGCGCTCTTGCCTCCACGGTAGGCGCCGAGCACCAGGACGTTCGTGGAGAACGAGCCTCGGTCGGTGGTGTCGGCGTAGGTCTCCCAGGGGAGAAATGCCAGAGCGCGTCCGCGTTCAGATCGACGCCGAGGATCGGACCGCGATGGCCGAGGCCGACATCGGCGACGAAGGGGTAGATGCCGGCGACGTGCTGCGACGTCGCCTGGTGAGGTGGGATGTTCACCGCGGCGAGATTCCAATACCCGGACTCTGTCAGCCCGGGGCCGAACGGACCGGACACGGCCGGTTCGGGAAGTGACGTCTCCCGGCGGCGGGCCCGGGGCGGTTCGTAGTCGCGTGCGTCGTTCGCCCGTGCGCGCCGACCCTGGCGGCGCTCCTTGCGCGAGAGGCCGCCGGGCACGAAGTCGATGCGTTGACGCGTCATTACTTCATTCCCAAGCCCATCGGGAGCGCGTTCACCATGAGTGCCTCGGCCTGCTGGCAATACAGGATCTGCGCTTCCATCTCCGCTTGCGCGAGTGCGTTCCGCATGCCGGCGAGGGCTTGATCGAGCTGCTCCTCGTCGGGGGCGGTGACGGTGAGGTAGCCGCCGTACCGGAACTCGCCGTGGCCGGCGACGAGTTCCTGCTCCTCTTTCTGCAGGGCGTTCCAGTCCGCGGCATCCGCGGCCGAACCGTCCACGCCGCGCTTTGCGCGCAGCCGCTCATTGCCGCGCCACACCTTCTTCTCATCCCGCACACGTTTCAGTGCCCGTTTCAACGGCACGGGTGTGAGTACCAGGGAGAGGATGTGCGTGATGGCTTCGCCGGTGTGGGGATGGCGGGCGAACACGATCGGGGACACGAATCCGACGTGGGTGTCGGAGCGGGGCCATTCGTGGATCCACATCGTGGTGTGCACGCCGGAGTCGGTACGCACGAGATGGTTCACCCCGCGCGGCTCCTCCAGGTACATCGGCCCGATCGCGGCGAGATCGACGCCGGCATGGTCGTCCGTCCGATTCTGGATGGTCGACGCGAACTCCGGATCGAAGGCGACCCGGGTGAGGGCGGCTATCTCGCGCGGCGACAGCCAGTTCCGCACCGCGATCTTCGCTGCGCTCAACGCGTCCGAGAGGGTGCGCGTTTCCACGAACGCCAGCGCCTGCGCCCCCTCGCGCCCTCCGCCGAGGGCTTTCACCTGCGCACTCAATGCGATCAGGTCCAGCGTGAAGGTGAGGTAGTTGCGGTGGGCGACCGCGAACCGCTCCGAGTCGTTCATCACTCGTTCGTAGTTGTCGGTGAGAACGGTCGTGCGGTCCAGTTCACGCTGTTGGATCACCGTGTCGTAGTGGTCGCGGGCGCTGCGGATGGTCGTGGGCAAGGTGCGCTCCTGCAAGGTCACCCGCTTGATGCCGGGACGCTGGGTGAACGACGCGAGCACGCGTGACCATTGCTGAGCAAGGTCGAGGCGCTCGGACTCGTCGTGCATGAGGAACCCCTGCACCTCGAGCTCGGCAGTGACGGAGACGGTGTGGCCGCGCGGGTCGTACACGCACGCGACGCCTTCGACATCCCACAGCTGCACGGATGCGCGTACGCCGGGAAGGTTCACGGTCCCGACCAGCTGCGGCCGCTCCGGCCGATAGGTCTGCGCGGTCGCGCCCATCGTGTGGCGCAGCTGCTTCATCAACCACAGTCCCGCCATTCTCGGGGCGGACATGCCGTGGATCGTGACCACAGCCGAGACTCCCAGTGCGAGGTAGATCGGTGCCGCATAGAGCAGGCCGACCGGGCCGAAGCGGTTGACGAAGATGAGGACGACGACCGCTGCGGCCGCGATGAACGCCAGCTGCCAGCCGTCCATCCCGAGCACGATTCCCTGGCGGGACCGCCCGGGGAGACGGACCGGTCGTGAGCTGTCGGATGCGGAGGTCATGACTGCTTCCCCTCAGGTCTAGGAGCGGGTGCGGATGTGGGCGGTGACGCCGGACGGGGCGAGGTCGGCTTCTTCGGTGCGGCGGAAGAAGCGGATGCTGCCGGCCGCGACCCCGTAGTGCTCGTGCCTGCAGGTCGGGCGACGCCGCGTCGCGCGGAGGTGGAACCGGCTTGGGCGGCGGCGCGGGCGGGAACTGCGGCCCGTGTCACTCCAGACGGCAGCGACCCGAGTCGCGATGGCAGGCGGGCTGCGGAACGCGCCGCACCCGACGCGGCACGCCCGGCCCCCGACCCCAGGCGTGATCCGAGCGCGTCGGACGCTGACGCGCCCACGAAGTTGAACAACCCGAAGACGGCGAACGGGGCGAACGCGGCAAGAGCAAGGCCGATCATCAGCGGCCAGGACTGCGGATCCCAAATCGTCTTCACCTGGGCGAGCCCGTTGATGATCAACGTCACGAACCCGATCGTCAACGGACCCGACAACAGCAGCGCGACCGTGGCGGATACGTAGCGCACCACCCACTGCGGTCCGATGCTCTTGACCGGGAACAGCATCCAGGCGACCGGACCGACGGTGATCAGCGCGGCCAGCGCGATGTTGCGGAAGGTGAAGACGAGAACCAGCAGCAGCATCGAGAGCAGCAACATCCCGTGAATGAGGAACGCGAAGAAGTAGTTCGCGTGTCCGCCAGCCCACATCACCTTCTGCAACGTGCGGAACAGGACGGCCGGGCCGTCACGGTTGAGGATGTACCAGGTGAGGTCATCGACCGAGTTGAGCAGATGCCCCAGCATCCATAGCGTGAGTGGCACGGCAGGAACCGCGAGGAAGCTCCGGATGATCACCCCGACGAGCTCGTCACGGTCACCGGAGACGACTGCTGCGGCGATCGACCAGACCATGGCCGCGAACAGCACGACCAGCACCGCCCACTGCCAGAACGACCACTCGTTCACGGCGGCCGTCCACAAGACGCTGCTCGTGTCGAACCTCATGCTCGAGGCGACCAGCATCATCGCGGAAGTCGCCGTGAGGGCCATTCCCCGTCCGGCGTTCTCGAACGTGGCGCACACGGCGTCCCCGAAACTGCACCCGTAATCGACGAGGAGCGGGACGCCGCCAGCAGAGACGATCGCCGCGTGGTGGCCGTCGTAGGTCGTGCAGACGGTGACAGTGGCGCCCCTCATGAGGACCTTCGCGAAACAGGCTTGGGGCTTGACGTCGCTGGGGTTCGTTGGTGTGCACGAGACTTGGCCGGAGGCCTCGTTGCAGGTCACCGGGTATGCCGGTGCCGACCAGGACTCGCCATTCACGTTGTTCAGCTGAGTGTGCGGTTGCACGGCAGCAGCGGGTGATGACAGCGTTGCGGCATCCGCCGGACCGATCGCGCACAGTACCGCGAGGACTCCCAGGAGGATTCCTGCGGTGGCCGTGCGGATGGTGTGCATCAGAAGCCGAAGTCGAAGTTCACGAACCAGGCGAACAGGCCGCTGGCTGCGCCCAGGATCGCCGCGGCAATGAAGATCCAGAGGATGTTCTCGCCGGCCCACGTTCTCACGCGATCGGAGGCGAGGCCGCGGAACGCGAGTGCGGCGCCGGCGAGGATCAGCATGATCAGGACCACGAGCATCGCGCCGGCGAGGATATAGGAGGCGATGAGTTGAAAGCCCTGGAAGAACGGGGCTGAGAAGTCCGGGTTGATATCCGGGACGTCGACGTCGGATGGCAGCTTCACGATGATTCTCCTTTGGATCACTTCAGCGGCAGGCCGAGCACGGCCATGAATGGTTGCGGGTCGATGGCGACGCCGTGGCGGCGGACTTCGTAGTGCAGGTGACAGCCTGTGGAATGACCGGTGCTGCCTTCTGCGCCGAGTGGAGCCCCGACGTCGACGTGCTGACCGACGGCGACGCGGAGCGAGTCCCATTGCATGTGCCCGTAGAGGGTCTCGACGCCATCACCGTGGTCGACGCGCACGGTGTTGCCCCAGCCGAAGTAGGACCCGGCAGTGATCACAACACCGGCGCCCGCGGCGAAGACGGTGCTTCCGCAGCCCTGCACCATGTCATAGCCCTTGTGCTCGGTCGAGCAGTAGCTGCATCCGCTGACGGGGTTGTGTCCGAACCCGCGTCCCTTGCGGTAATCACCAGCCAGCGGATACCCCCACTGGCCACTCGTGACGGGTGGCGAGCCAGGAAGTGCGGATTGCGCAGCGGGGGCAGGGAATCCGGCAAGCGCCAGGGGAACCACGATCAGCGGGCTGAAGGCAACCAGCACGACCAGCAGCACGGTGACGAAGAATGCGACCACTATCCGGCGTGCGGTCCTCGCTTTCGCGAGTCCCGACAGGAGTAGCAGCGGCGCGCCCACGTCAGGGCTCCATCGGCTCCGAGAAGTAGCGGACGATCTTGCAATCGCCGGGCTGCTGGTCGCTGTCAGGTGTGGGGACGGTCTCTCCGCCGCACAGAACTTGCACGCTGACGCGGGCGTGCTCGTCGTAGGAGTTCTCGGTGCCGTTGTTGTCCGCGCGGGTGAACGTGAGGGTGACGTCGACGGTGCCGATCTTCATCAGCCCGGTCGGGTCCTCGGACACCGGCGAGTAGTCAATGTCGCCCTTCACCGTGGCGCGGACGCGGCCTTTCTCGCTTGCGAGTGAGTTCCAGTCGTCCTCAGGAAGCACGACTGCCTGACGCATCGTGAGTCGGACCAGAGCGAGCGCATCCTCCCGGTCGGCTTCGGAGGTGTAGCGCGTGTCGGGAGTGAACCAGGTGTCGAGGTAGGTCAGCCAGGCGTCACGGTCACTGAGCTGGGTGTCGAACGTCGCCGCTGCCTCGAGCGCACTGCGGATGTACGCATCCGCGTCGGTGGTGATCGGCTCAGGAACCCATCCACGATCCGTGACTGAACTGTCGACGACATCGGACGGTTCGTTGCTCGGTGGTGCGGACGTCGGCGTCGTCGTCGGTGCCGTCTCGGTGGCTGTGGGTGCCGGGCCGGGAGAGCTCAGAATCGAGCTGATGAGGATGGCGATGATGCCCGCGACCAGGACTGCGCCGCCGATCCACGCCCACAGCAGGTGGCGTCCTCGCTCCCGCTCCCTGGCCACGATGGTCAGCCCTCCCGAAGATCCAGGATGGCGACGATGCGCGGACTGCACTGAGCCGGCATGCGCCGCAGTGACGGTGTGGACGATACTCCGGTTCGGTTGACGACGTCTGTAGGCCATTTGGGGGACAAGCGCACAGAACCACTCCCGAAATGAAGCGGAACCTGCAGCGCCTTCTCAAACATGCACTGAACGGTACACCCGTTCAGTCTGAAAGTAAACGGGTAATTCGTGTGCTTAGTCTGGACGCGCCCGCGGAGCACGAGCACAATGGGAGGATGCCGAAATACTCGCGTCCTGCAGACGGAGACGGAGCCGAGGGCCCTCTCGCCATCCTCGGCAACCGCGTGATGGCCGGCATCATCCGCCAGCTGCGGAAGACCCCGGACGTCGGGCGGAAAGTTGTCGCCGACGCGCTGCAAGTGCCGGCGTCGACCCTCGTGCCGTATCTCGGAGAGCTGGAGGCTGCTGGGCTGCTGCTCGCAGTTCCGCCTCGCGCGGAGCGCAAGCGGGGAGTGGGTCAGGTACCGCGTCAATGATGAGGCGGTCACCGAGATCTATCTAAGGCTCGGGCAGGAGATCGGGGAGATATGACGCGGGTTCTACCCCAATTGCAGTTGCACAGGCTCGGGGCCGAACATGCGAGGGATTTGAGCCCATGGTTGGCCGGTAAGTTGTGGGGGTGACGCTGAGTCTTAGTCGATCACTGATGCCTATTGAGGTCGTGTGTGGCGGCGAAGTCGCGACGCGCAGGTCGAGAACCTCGTCGCATCCGTCGGCGTTGACGCCAGTTGCGATCACCACGGTGTTGATCACCCGTTCGCCTTTTCGGACTTTCATTGTGGGCGTCGGCGACGAACGTGAACGGGCCGGCATCGCCGACAGGCTCCAGAGCGAACGCGAGAGCACGACCCTTCCCGTCGCAGACGAGGTGGTTCTTCGTCGTCAGCCCGCCGCGGGAGCGGCCGATCGCGTGATCAGGCGGCTCCGCCCCGATTTTCCTGCATCTCAGGTGAGCCCGCTGTGGTGCGCGGGAGGGTGGCGCCGTGCTGGTGCACGCGCACGATCGTGGAGTCGATCGAGGTCCCCCAGTCCAGGTCCCCGGCCTGCTGTGCGAGAGACTGGGTCTTCTCCAGCACCTTCGCGCAGACCGCGGCGTCCACCCACCGGTTGAAGTTCTTGTAGATCGTGTTCCAGTTCCCGAACCGCTCCGGTACGTCCCGCCATGGCGCCCCGGTCCGGAACCGCCACGCGGTCGCCTCGACCACCGTGCGACGATCCTCAGGCGGCCGCCCAGTGACCTTCGCGTGCGGGAACAACGGCCCGATCACAGCCCAAGCCTCGTCAGAAATCACATCACGCGACACAACATCCAGACTCACGCACGCGGGAGCGAAACAGCTTTAGCAACACGGCCTAGTCGCTTCGATCGCCCGCTGAACCCGACACCGACGTCCTCGTCCACAGCGAGTGTGTCCTCAGGTGCGATAGTGCAGACGCCTTCGAAGGTATACGTGCCCTCTCCGCCGCGGGCCGCAGCAGTTGCGGATGCAGAGGTGGAGCCGGCTTCAAGCCTGAACGCCCAGCCGACGCCCTCGGGATTGACCACTTAAGTCATGGCGGCTGGTAACGCCGACTGCCCGGAACGTGGTGGTCGACGATCCTCAACCCTTGAGCTCAGGCCCAGCCGATCGTGCTCGCTGCAAATCCTGGGGACTCCAGAGCTTTTCCGAGGCTGGATATGAGGTGATCGCGCATAAGCTCCTCCGCCCGGTCCGCGTCGCCATCGAGAACGGCCTCCCCGATCAGCTTGTGGTCGTTGTGCACCTCAGGTCGCGCCACTCGTTCACCCAACGCCGTGAAGGCTAGCCGCGACGTATACATCTCTTTCAGTGCGGTGGCGACCAAATCGAACACTCGGTTTCCGGTCATTGTCGCCAGGACGTAGTGAACGTCGTTCGCCGCGAAAAACACCGACTGGTTCTGTCCGATCGACTCTGCTTCGCGCTCCAGGGTGGACCGCAGGAGCGCCGCTGATTCGGGCGTGATCGACTCGGCAGCCATTCGAGCAGCCAGAGGGTCAAGTATCAAGCGCGTATCTGCGAGCTCCTGTATGGTCGCACCACGAAGGTGGAGATAGAGGGAGAAGCTGCGACTCACGTCACCCGGTTCGACATTGAGCAGCACCGGTCCGCCGCCCGGACCTGACTTTAGATTGATGAGGCCGTAGATCTCGAGGATGCGCAGCGCTTCGCGGAGTGAGCCGCGGCCGACGCCGAATTGCTCAAGCATCTCCGACTCATTGGGCAGTCGGTCGCCAGGTTGCATCCGGGTGTCGGCAATCATCGTGACGATAGCCGAGGCGACGCGTTCCGCTGTCTTCACTTGCCGACCTAGGGCGCCTGATGTGGCAGTAAGGGACCAATCCGACCGAGCGGCAGGCGGACTGGCGGAATCTGCTCGGGACGTAATTGTCACTGCAACCTCAATCCTAGTTCTGCGTTCGTAGCTTTCATGCTAATCATAGTGCGGGTCCCCGCCGCTCATCAATCTATATTCATGAACACGATAGTTGTCTTGAATTGCATGGATCATGTAGTGTCTCTGACATGAGCAACGAAGCCTTGGCCGTTAGCACCGAAGCGCACGGCATCCATGTCGCCAGTCCGCGTCACCTGATCGACGGTGAGCTCCGTGAGGGCGAAGGCTCGTGCGAGATCATTTCGCCGTGGAGCGGAGAGCTCCTCGCGATCACACCTTCCGCCACGGTCGCCGAGGCTCGGGAAGCCGCCTCAGCCGCGGCGCGGGCGTTCCACGAAGGACCCTGGCCGAGGATGCTCCCGGCTGAGCGCTCAAAGATCCTCCACGATCTTGCCGCTCGGCTACAGGCCCGTCGCGAAGATTTGGTTCAGATCGCGATCCATCAGGCAGGTGCGGTGCGCTCGTGGGCGCAAAGCGTGCAGACCGATGCTCCTCTGAAGTCGGCCTTTGACTACGCGCACATTGCCGGCACATTCGACGAGATTGAGTCCCACTCCGTGACGGGGCCTCCACTCAGCGGACAGGATGGGGCGCACGTCGTGCGAATGGTGCAGCGCGTGCCTGTTGGTGCCGTTGCCGGGATCACGCCGTTCAACTATCCGTTTCGTATGGCTGTTCAGAAGATCTTTCCAGCCCTCGCCGTCGGTGCGACGATGGTCCTCAAGCCGCATCCGGGAACATCGCTCGACGCCGCGCTGATCGCCGAGGAAGCGGCAGCGTCGGGGCTGCCCGCCGGCGTGCTGAACATCCTCCTCGGCGGAGGTGCTGATGTCGGTGACGCGCTGTCGACCGACGCCAACATCGACATGGTGAGCTTCACCGGCAGCACGACCGTCGGCAAGAAGGTCATGCAGTCTGCATCGCATACGGTCAAGAACATCAGCCTCGAACTGGGCGGAAAGTCGGCGAACATCGTTTTTGCTGACGCCGATCTCGATGCTTTCATCGCCACGGACCCCGGCAACCTCAAGCACGCGGGTCAAGGGTGTGGGCAGCTGACGCGTCTGCTCGTGGAACGTCCTATCTACAACCGCATCGTCGAGACGATCGCCGCGCAGATGGCGCAGATCGCGGATGGCGAACCGGACGACGAGACCACGGGCGTCGGGCCCGTGGTCAACGAGACCCAGTACCGCCGGATTCTCGACTACATCGAGATCGGCAAGCAGGAGGGCGCCCGCTTGGTCGCCGGCGGAGGCGCCCCGGAGGGGTACTCCGCCGGGTACCGGATTCGTCCGACACTCTTCGCGGACGTCCGCAACGACATGCGCATCGCCCAGGAAGAGATCTTCGGCCCTGTGCTCGTGGTGATCCCGTTCGACGGAGAGGACGAGGCGGCTGCGATCGCCAATGACTCGATCTACGGAATCAACGCGAGCGTTTGGTCCGGTGACGACAAGAAGGCATGGCGGGTCGCCTCCCGACTGCGCACGGGGAACGTCGGGGTGAACTGCCTGGCGAACGTCACGGCAGGCCCGCATGGGGGCTTCAAGCAGACCGGGATCGGTCGCGAGTGGGGCAAGTACAGCCTCGACGAGTACGTCGAGCTCAAGGCATTCGAAACACGATGACGCGACTACGACGCGTCCGGATCAAGGAGGATCAGATGAAGGAACTCGACGGCAGGATTGCACTCATCACGGGCGCAGCGTCGGGCATGGGGCGTGCGAGCGCACTGCTGATGGCTCAGGAAGGCGCCACGGTCGTCGTGGCAGACCTCAACATCGAGGGCGCGCAGGCCGTGGTCAGCGAGATCGAGGCTGCCGGAAACTCTGCGATCGCCGTGGCGATGGATGTCACGGACGTGAGCCGTATCCAGGCCGTGATCGATGACATCGATCGACAGTTCGGCAAGTTGGACATCGTCTACGCGAACGCCGGAACGCCCGGTGCCACCGGCCACGAAGTGAGCATCGAGCAGTACGACTTCTCTATCGGCGTCAACATGACGGGTTCCTACTTCGTCGCACAGCAGAGCATTCCGCTGCTGCAGAAGTCCGAGCACACCGGGTCGATTCTGTTCACTGCGTCGACCGCAGGGCTCGTCGGCTCGGGGCTGAGCCCGCTCTACTCGCTCGCCAAGGGCGGCGTCGTGATGTACGCGAAGGCGCTCGCGCTCTCGCTGGCCCCCAAGATTCGCGTCAACGTGATCTGCCCTGGGCCGATCGACACCCCGATGCTGCCCCAGTTCTGGTCTCGTGAGACGACCGAGAACCTGGATCAGCGGCTGAATAACTGGGTCGAGAACGACATCCCGCTCGGCCGCCGGGGCCGGCCCGAGGAGATCGCGAACGCGGCGCTGTTCCTCGCCAGCGATCGGGCGAGCTTCATCACCGGTGTAGCGCTGCCGGTCGACGGAGGGTTCGTCGCCAAGTAGCGAACCCAGCGGGACCTGCGGCCTCGACGTCGAGGCCGCACCGGACGCGCGACCCGAACGCCCGTCTCACATCATTGATGACAACAAAGGAGTTTGTTATGAATCCCATCTCACCGCGAGACTTCTCACGCAGAGACGTCTTCCGGATCGCCGGCGTCGCCGGCATCACCGCCCTCGGCGCAGGGCTTCTCGCCTCGTGCGCCACGACAGGAGCCGGCGGGAGTGCAGGCTCATCCGGAGGCGGCGCTGCGAACGGGCCACTACTCATGGACCACTTGATCGCCAACGTTCCCGCGTTCGACTCAACGGACCGTGCTTTCGCGGCAGCCGCAGCGGCCCTGGGTGCTCGGAACTCGTTCACCTCGCACGATGGCGACATGCAGAAGGCGCTGTCTCAGGCGCAGCAGTTCCGCGCACTCGAGGTCAAGGGCGTCTTCAATTACCTCGTCGCAGATGCGAGCATCGATCGGTATGCGAAGGTTCTCGCGGACGACGGCATCGCGTACCAGAACCTCTCTAACCGGCTGCCCTGGTTCTCGCCTGCGGACCCCAAGTTCGACGGGCACTTCCTCGGCAACGTCGGTGGGCCGTTCGCGGACGAGTCGTACGTCGTCACGAAGATCCTGCTCGAGCGCGGTGGCGGCGCCGGTGATCTGATCCTGCTCGGCGGCCCCAAGGGCGGGCTGTCGGAGACCGCGCGTCGCTTCGGAGCGATGAAGGCGATCGAGGAGTTCCCCGATGTCAAGCTGGTTGCCAACGCGTACACCGACTGGGACATCACTAAAGCGCAAACAGCGTTGGAGACTCTGCTGCCCTCCAACCCGGATGTCAAGTTCGTCCTCTGCCTGAACGATGGCGTCGCGCTTGGCGCGCTTGCGGCGCTCAAGGCGGCTCGCAACACCACTGCTCTGCTGTGCGGCATGGATGGCGATCCCGGGTTCCTCGCAATGATGGCGAAGGAGGACCGCATCGTTGCGACGTCCGCGGGTCTCATCGCCTTCTCGGGCGTGCTCGGAGCGGTTCGACTGTTCGACTACATCAATGGCGTGGAGATGAACCCGCTGGAAACGTTCATCGATACGGACGCGATCATCATCGACACGCCCGACGCGGCAGCCGCGCTGCTCGAGCTCACCGGAGAAGACAAGCCGGTTCTGTGGGATGCCGCGAAGATGTCGCGCCACCTCAACGGCGACGACTGGATCACGCCGCACCACTGCGTCATCCCGAATCCTGCCGAGACGGAGTGGGGGCCTGCGGGCGTCAACCCGACGGAGCAGCCGGCCGGGTGGGCATGGCCCGAGGCGTACCAGACCGCACTCGAATCGGACGGCGGCCTGGATGCGCTCAACGCGCTGTGGGAATCGAAGTTCGAGGATCCGTACGGCTCTGTCCGTGAGAAGACGGAGTTCCAGGGCAACGTCCTCGGCGCCCTGTCGCTCGCCGGGGCGCGAAACTGACGCCGCACCACAAGACCCAGCAATTGGAGGAACGCATGAACGCTCGACTCGAGGGCAAGACCGCCCTGATCACCGGTGCCGCCCACGGTCAAGGACGCGCCCACGCCATCCGGCTCGCGTCGGAGGGCGCAGACATCATCGCGCTCGACCTGGCAGGGCAGAAGCTTAACGTCGCGTACCCGCTGGGTACGAACGAAGAGCTCGAGGAGACCGCGCGCCTGGTGCGGGAGCTGGGCCGCAAGGCGCACACCGCTCAGGCGGATATCCGTGACCGCGAAGCGCTCGCGCGGGTGGCGGACGAGACCGCCGAAGAGTTCCCCCACCTCGACATTCTCGTCGCGAATGCAGGGATGGGAGCGTACGGGCGAGTGCTCGAGACTCCGATAGAGGTGTGGGATCAGGTCATGGGCGTGAACCTGACCGGCACCTTCAACACCATTCAGGCGTTCGCGCCTCGAATGGTCGAGGCGAAGCGTGGTGGATCGATCATCATCATCAGTTCCGTCTCGGGCATCAAGGGTCTGCCGTTCACCGGCGCCTATGCGGCGTCGAAGCACGGAGTGCAGGGCCTCGCCGCCGTGGCGGCGCAGGAGCTCGCCGAGCACGGCATCCGCGTCAACACGATCAACCCCGGTCCGGTGGCCACACCGCTCACGACCGACAAGACCGGCCCAGCGCTGCTGCAGGGCGAAGGCGCGGACGCGAAGCTGTTCGCGGGCTCGTTCACCCCGATGCTCCCCATGCCGGTGAGCGGATTCCTCGCTCCTGAGGAGATCAGTGCGGCCGTGGCATGGCTCGCATCCGACGACAGCAAGTACGTCACGGGTCTGGCCGTCCCCGTCGACGCCGGTGTGATGGCGCGATAGCCCGCCCTCTCGGCCATTCATCCACTCACAGAGGAGTAACGGAAATGTCATCAGTCGCCCCGCGTCTGGCCGCGTACCAGAACAAGTACAAGCGCATCAAGATGGAACGTGACGACCAGGGAATCCTCGTCGTCACTCTGCACACCGACGGCGGGTCCCTCGTGTGGGACAGCCTTGTCCATGACGAGCTCGCGTACGCGTTCGCCGAGATCGGCACGGACCCGGAGACCAAGGTCGTCGTGCTTACCGGGGCGGGCGACGCGTACTGCGAAGCCATCGACTTCTCGAGCTTCGTGCTCAATGGCCCGCTCGACTGGGACAACAGCGTCTACGAGGGCCAGCGCCTTCTGAACAATCTGCTGGCGATCCGCGTGCCGGTCATATCCGCGGTCAACGGGCCCGCGAGCATCCACTCGGAGATCGCGATCCTGGCGGACGTCGTCGTCGCGACCGAGAACACGTACTTCCAGGATGCCGCGCACTTCGTCAACGGGATCGTGCCGGGGGACGGTGTCCACACCGCGTGGATCAACGCGATGGGCCAGCGTCGCGGGAGCTACTTCCTGCTCACGGGAGAGAAGCTCAGCGCTTCGGAGGCCAAGGCGGCAGGCGTCGTGAACGAGGTCGTCCCGCAGGGGCAGTCACTGTCGCGAGCGCTCGAGATCGCCGGCGAGATGGCGGCCAAGAGCATGCTCGCGCTGCGCTACTCGCGTGAAGTGCTGAACCGCGACCTGCGGACGACGATGCAGACGAACCTCGGGCACGGCCTCGCGTTCGAGGCCCTTGCCGCCCTCGATCTCTGATGAATAGCCAGACGATCGCCCCGACCGACGTGGACACCGTCCTCGCCGCCCACGGGGTGGGCCGTGTCTACCCGGGGGTTCGTGCGCTCGACGACGTATCGCTGGCCATTCGTCGGGGCGAGATCATCGGCCTGGTGGGTGAGAACGGCGCGGGCAAGTCGACGCTGCTGAGCATCCTGTCGGGCTCCGAGCAGCCCTCGACCGGATACGTCGAGACCGCAGGCGGCGTGCGTGACATCGGGTCGTACGGTGAGGCGAACCGCCGCGGTGTGTTCCGTGCCCACCAGGATCAGGGGCTGATCGGTAATCTCTCGGTGACGGAGAACCTCTACCTCGGGCACGAACGCCACTTCACCCGTGCTGGCGTGCTGCAGACGGGGCAGATGAGGGCGGCAGCGCAGCGACACCTCTCGGGCAGAGACGTGATCGGGTCAGGAATCGATGCGCGCTCGATGGTCGGCGAACTCGCCCTTGACCAACGGCAGCTCGTCGAGATCACCCGAGCGTTCGCCGTCGCAGAGCTTCTGGGCCAGGACCATCCTGTGGTGCTGCTGGATGAGACGACAGCGTCGCTCGACCAGGACGAGGTCGCCGAACTGTTCTCCTTCGTGCGCTCCACGCGGGGCGCGGCGACGTACGTGTTCGTGAGCCACCGCCTGAACGAGATCCTCGAGATCTGCGACCGCATCTATGTGCTCAAGGACGGGAAAGTTGTCGCTGAACGCGCCTCAGCCGACACGAATGAGGAAGAACTCCATCGGCTGATGGTCGGCCGCGATCGTGAAGCCAATCACTATCTTGAAGACAAGCGCACCGGCGATTTCGGTGCTGTGGCGCTCAAAGTCGATCGCCTCGGCGTCCCCGGTCATTTCGCCGACGTGACGCTCGACGTGCGTGCAGGAGAGATCTACGGCATCGGCGGTCTCACAGGATGCGGCAAGTCGCACCTTGCGGGAGCCATTGCGGGCGATATCAGCTCGGTCGGCGCGATCGAAGCGGTCGGCCGGGCGATGCCCAGCGGGCGCGCCGTGTCGAGGCTCGGCGTCATCGGATACGGGCCGCTGGACCGGCACGCCGAGGGCGTGAGCATGTTCCAGTCGATCCGCTGGAACACGACGTGGTCGAGCCTGAAGCGATTCACTCGCGGAGGGCTGCTGTCATCCAAGCGGGAGAAGGCGGATGTCGCGACGGCGATGAGCCGCCACCGGATCGTCGCCCCAGGCGATGGCACGCTGGTGGGCTCCCTAAGCGGCGGCAATCAGCAGAAGGTGATGCTCGCCCGGCTCGTGTCGTCGGGTGCTCGTGTACTGGTGCTCGACAATCCGACACGCGGCGTCGACGTCGGAGCGCGCCAGGAGATCTACAGTCTCCTCCGTGAATCTGTCGCCGCAGGACTCGCGATTCTGATGATCAGCGACGATATGCGTGAGCTCATCGGCATGAGCGATCGTCTGGCAGTCATGAAGGACGGCCGATTGGTGCACGAGTGGGGGACCGCAGAGGTCCCCGGGCTCACAGAAGAGACCATAGTAGCGAGGATGGTATGACCATGTCGACAGAGCAGTCGATCAACACGGCGGAATCCGCGGAGCATCCCGTTGAGGACGCGCACCTCCCCGAGCCTAGAGAGGCGACCGGACTCGTCGCGACGAGGCAGATCCGCGAGTCCTTCTGGCGGCGGTGGGGAGCCCGGCTGCTGCCGTACGCGCTCGTCATCTGCCTCATGATTCTGTTCAGTGCGCTGAGCCCGGCGTTCCTCACGCCCGACAACCTCCTCAACATCCTGCGCGCGTCGTCTGTGCTCATGGTGCTCGCCCTGTCCTCGACTATCGTGATCCTGTCCGGAAGCATCGACCTGTCGGTCGGCGCTGTCGCGGCCCTCACCGGCACGCTCGCTGTGATCATGACCGCGGCTGGCAACCCCGGGCTGATATGGCTCGCGCTGCCGATCGGTCTGGTGTGCGGCCTGGTCAACGGTGTGCTTGTCGCGTATGCGAAGCTCCCGTCGTTCCTGACGACCTTGGGCACGCTCTTCATCTTCGACGGTTTGGCCCTGCGTCTCACGGGAGGAGCGGCGGTGTTCATGGATCATCCGCTGCTCGACGGCCTCGTCAACGGGGCGGATGTCCTCGGCATCCCAAACGTCATCTGGTGGGCCGTGCTCGCGCTGATCGTGATGTCGGTGATCGCATATCGCACCCCGTTCGGCCGTCACATCTACGCGATCGGCGGCAACGAGCGGGTCGCGCGGCTCTCCGGATTGCCGGTGTCTCGCACCAAGCTGTGGATGTTCGGGCTCTCGGGCCTGGTCGCCGGAATCGGCGGCCTCATGCTCATCGGCCAGGGCGGCGGATCATCGCCGGGCATGGGCGGCCCCTTCCTGCTCAACGCGATCGCTGCGGTAGTCATGGGTGGCACGGCACTCAGCGGTGGCAGCGGCGGGCCGTTGCGCACGGTCATCGGCGTGCTTACGCTCGGGATTGTGACCAACGGCATGACCCTGACCCAGGTCGATCCGAACTACCAGACGGTCATCTTCGGCGTGATCGTCCTGTTCGCAGTCCTGGTGACGGTGCGCCGGTCGGAGACCGGAGTAGTCAAGTAGTTCATGCGGCGCCTCCGAGCGACGCCGCCCAACAGAGGGAGACAGCAATGTCAGCAGAGATTCGATTCGACGGCCGAGTGGCTCTCGTCACCGGTGCTGGCGGCGGGATCGGTCGAGCGCACGCACTGACCCTCGCCTCACGAGGGGCGAAGGTCGTGGTCAACGACTACGCGGTGTCGATCAAGAATGAGGCCGAGGACGACGATCGTGCTCAGGCCGTGGTCGACGAGATCGTCGCTCTCGGCGGAGAGGCGATCGCCAACCGCGGCAGCGTCGCCGACGCGGCAGGCGCCGACGAGATGGTGCAGCAGGCTATCGACGAATGGGGCCGGATCGACATCATCGTCAACAATGCCGGAATTAACGCTGCCGACGCCATTCAGGATGAGCCGGGTCCCGCCTACCAGTCGCATATGGCCGTTCACCTCGAAGGCCAGCTGATGACGGTGCGCGCCGCGTGGCCGCACATGGCGGCGCAGGGTTACGGCCGGATCGTCAACACCAGTTCCGCCGGCGCGCTTGGTTTCGTGCAGCCGGACGGCACCTGGTACGGCTCGTACGCGATCGCCAAGGGTGCGGTGATCGCCGCCACCCGTCAGATGGCCGGTGCCGGTGCCGCGCACGGCATCAAAGCCAACGCGATTCTCCCGCTTGCCGTGACGCGGATGGTCGCTCCGGTGATCCCCGGCACGACCACTCTCGACTACATGGAGCGATATACCGGCCCCGACCACATCGCTCTCGGCGCGTGTATCCTCGCGTCGGACGAGTGCCCCGCCACCGGCCAGGCGTTCAGCATCAGCGGCGGCCGCGTGGCCGTTCTGGTCTACGCGTCGCCGCTGGGATTCGCCGACCCGACCATCACTCCCGAGAAGGTGCGCGACAACTGGAGCGCGGTCATGGGCCAGCAAGATGCGGATCACCGACTGCTCGACTACTACGAGGCCGTGGACAACGCATTCGAGTACCGCCTCCTGCAGAAGGCGGGCATCGGAAGCGAGGCCACGCTGTGATCGCGCACCTCGCGATCGTCCAGTACGACCCGAAGTCGGCGGAGCTGACCGCGCTGCACGACATCTGCGCGGACATCAATGCGCTGTCAGCTCTTCCGGGTGTCGTCTCGCTGAGCGCGGGTGTTGCGCGCGGTGCCGACGGCGCTCTGCAGCACAAGATCGCTCTGTATGGTGTGTTCGAGGACCAGGGGCGCTTGGCGGCCTATCTCGCGCACCCCGACCATGTGGCAGTGAGCGCCCGGATCCACGCGCTCGAGCCCGTCGCGCTCGCCGGGGCCGATTTCCCCACGGGGTAACCGTCAGACTCCGCGGCTGAGGGCATCGCGGTCGTCAGGATGAGCGATGGCGATGATGCTCTCAGCTCGCTGCGCCTGCGTGCGCCCGTGCAGCGTCGCGACGCCGTACTCTGTGACCAGATAGCCGACCTCGTGACCGCCCGCGGACACCGCCGCGGGTGCTTCGAGCATCGCGAGGATGCGCGAGTGACCGGAACGGGTTCGTGACGGCAGCGCGACGACGGACCCGCCGCCCGATGAGCGCTGCGCCCCGGCCGTGAAGTCCCTCAGCCCGCCAGCCGATGCCACGCGAGCGCCGGAGATCCATTCCGAGTTCACCTGCCCCCGGACGTCGATGCTCAGGGCGGAGTTGATCGCCCACAGCACGGGGATGCCGGCGAGCACTTCCGGGTCGTGCGTATACCCGATCGGTCGCAGCCGGACGCTGTCCGGGACACGGTGCCCCGACCTCGCCGGCGTCTCGGCGAGGCTGGTGGCGATCTGCAGCCCGGCATCCGCGTGGTCGGTCGCGCGGGCGAATTCGCCCTGGCGAATCCGCATCAGCACACCGCCGGGAACGGAGCCGCAATGGATGCCGGCCGACGGACCGGTCCGCAGCGCCGTCGCGATGGCATCCGCCAGTGACCCGATGCCCAGTTGGACCGTCGCATCCTCGGGAACCAATTGCGCGACGTGCTCGGCGATCCGCACCTGCGCGGGGTCGGCAGCCGAACCCGCCCGCGCGGCAGGCTCCGGCGATGCTGCTTCGTCACCGTGAAGCTCATCCGATGCCCAGACCAGGCAGCGACTCCAGTCGAGGTTATCGTCGCAGAGACCGTGCGGCCCCGTCGCATCCAATTCGACGATCGTCTGCACCGCCGGCTGGGCGAGCATCGTGGGGGTGAATGCGACTGCGGCTCCGACGTCGATTCCGCCCTCGGGCGTCGCGGTCGCGCGCACGACATAGATGTCGCACGCGATCGTCCCGTCCTGCAGCATGCGATCGATGTTCCACAGCGACTGGGGGATGCTGTCGGCCAGCGCCCCGAGCGCTCGGGGAACCCCGCCGGCCAGCGTCACCAGATGGAGCCGACGCTCCCGGATCGAGATGACGTCCTCATCCGTGAGGTACGCGAGCGAGCCATCGATGCAGGCCGTCAACAGGGTGACCTCGATGTCGAAGCGGCGCGCCTCGGCCAGGAGCTTGCGGATCGCCGAATGCGGTTCCTGCGGTGACATCGCGGTCATGATCGTGACCGTAGAGCGTCCGCGCAGGAGGTCAGCCGCCGCGCGGGCGGGCTCGGTTTCAGCAGACATTGCGCTCCAATGGTATTTCTGGTTCCATCGATCCATTATCATAGTACGAAGCAATGAAATTGACGAGGATTCCATGCGCCAGACAGGAGCGTTCCGATGAAGGAATTGACGGCCGAGCAAAAAGAACTTGTTGCCCTGGTTCGCGAGTTCGTGGACAGGGAGGTTCTGCCGGTCGCGTCGAAGTTCGACCACGCCGACGAATTCCCTACCGATCTCGTCGAGCAGATGAAGGAGATCGGCCTGTTCGGCATCACGATCCCCGAGGAGTTCGGGGGCCTGGGCCTTGATCTGTACACGTATGCCCTGATCGTGCGGGAACTGTCCCGCGGATGGATCTCGCTTTCGGGAGTCATCAACACCCACTTCATGGCGGCGTGGATGCTGATGACTTACGGCACTGAGGAGCAGAAGGCGACGTATCTCCCGCGCATGGCAACCGGGGAGAGCCGCAGCGCGTACTCGATGACCGAGCCGCATGCAGGGTCCGACGTCCAGGCGATCCGCACGCGTGCGGTGCGCGACGGCGATGAATACGTGATCACCGGCCAGAAGATGTGGGCGACGAACGGCCTGCGCGCAGACCTCGCCATGATCCTCACCGTCACGGACCCCACGGCCGAGCCGCGCCACCGAGGCATGACGGCGTTCCTCATCGAGAAGGAGCCGTCGGTGTCGGAACAGCCTGGCATCACCGTGCCTCCGCAGCTCAAGAAGCTGGGGTACAAGGGCGTGGAGTCCACCGAGATCGTGTTCGACGGGTTCCGCGTTCCGGCCACAGCCGTGCTCGGAGGCGAGGAGATGGTCGGCCAGGGGTTCAAGCAGTTCATGGCGGCGGTCGAACTCGGTCGGGTGAATGTCGCGGCGCGCGCGGTGGGCTTGGCCACCTGCGCACTCGAGCAGGCCGTCAAGTACGCGAAGGAGCGCGAGACCTTCGGCAAGCCCATCGCGAAGCACCAGGCGATCCAGATGAAGATCGCCAAGATGGCGACGAACCTCCGCGCCGCGGAGTTGCTCATGCTTGAAGCCGCGGAACTGAAGGCGACCGGTGCGCGTGCCGACCTGGAAGCGGGCATGGCGAAGCTCTTCGCGACCGAGGTGGCGATGGAGAACGCATCGGAGGCCATGCGCATCCACGGCGGGTACGGGTATTCCCAGGAGTTCATGGTCGAGCGTCTGTATCGCGACGCTCCGCTGCTCGTGCTCGGAGAGGGCACGAACGAGATTCAGCAGATAGTCATCGCGGCGCGCGTGCTGGCTGACAACTGACGGTCAAAGACGACACGAGGAGAATCACATGACAAATCGAACGGGCCAGATCGGCTCTCAGGCGAAGCGATCAGCCGCGGCCAGCTTCGTCGGCGGAGTGATGGAGTTCTACGACTTCTTCATCTACGGGGCTGCAGCCGCGCTCGTCTTCCCGAAGTTGTTCTTCCCCGACCTCGATCCCGTCACCGGCACACTCGCGGCGTTCGCCACGTTCGGTGTGGCCTTCCTCGCCCGGCCCGCCGGCGCCGTGCTGTTCGGGCACATCGGCGACCGATACGGCCGGAAGCGGATGCTGGTGCTCACGCTGTGGCTAATGGGCGGCGTGACATTCTGCATGGGGCTGCTGCCCAGTTACGCGCAGGTCGGCCTGCTTGCGCCAGTTCTGCTTGTGGTGCTGCGCATCATCCAGGGGCTCGCCGCGGGCGGCGAGCTCGGCGGGGCGGCTGCGCTCGCGGTCGAGGCGGCGCCGCGGCGACGACGCGGCTTCCTCGGCGCGTTCTCGACAGCCGGGACCAACGCCGGTACCGCGCTCGGATCGTTCATATTCGCGATGGTCGTCCTTCTGCCCGAAGACCAGTTCGCGGCCTGGGGGTGGCGCATCCCCTTCCTGGCGAGCATCGTCGTGCTCCTCGTCGGCTTCGTCGTCCGCCGCTCGATCGCCGAGCCGGAGGACTTCGTCAAGGCGCAAGCCGCGACGGACAAGCAGGTACGGCGACTGCCGTTCGTCGAGGTTTTCCGCAAGCATCCGAAGGCGATCCTCGTCAGCATGTTCGTCTTCGCGGCGCAGAACATCGCGTTCTACCTCGTGACAGTTTTCTCACTGAACTACGCCTACAGCATCGACGTCCTCGTCAACGAGTATCTTCTGCACTCGCTGACCATCGTCACGCTGACGAATGTCGTCGCGATGATCCTGTGGGGGCGCTCTCCGATCGCATCGGTCGAAAGCCCGTGCTGATCATCGGGCTGATTCTGCAGAGTGCCTTCCTGTTCGCGTTCTTCCTGAGTCTTCACACGGTCATGCCGTTCTGGGTCTTCCTGGGCATGATGGCCGTACTCAACTTCGGCCAGGCCGCCATCGTCGGTGTGGTGCCCGCGTACTACTCCGAGATGTTCCGCACGGATGTGCGTGTGACCGGGATCTCGGTCGGCATGCAACTGGGGGCGCTGGCGGGTGGTTTCACGCCGTTCGTCGCGACCTGGATAATCGCCGAGGGCGGATCATGGCCGACGCTCGCGATCATCTCGGCGGCCGTGAGTGCCATCGCCGCGATCGGCGTGGTCGTGCTGCGTCGTCGAGCGGTCGATCCTCTGGGGGAAGACGTGCGCGACGATGCGGCAGGAGCTGTGACTCAGGGCGCCGAGCGCCTCTGAGGCGCGGTCACACGGGCCGGCGAAGAGGAACGCACATGAGCAGAGGCGAGAGGATCGTGCCGAGGGGGTATTGGTGCGCGAAGAGTTCGGTCGCCGACTCCTGGAGGGCGAGGGATGAGGCCTCGACCACGAGATCGTCGTCGGTCTCTCGTCGGCTCGTCACCGTGCCCAGAGCGATCGTGACTCGCATGCCGGTCAACGCGTCCACGCCGCTCACCTCGATCTCGTCGCCCATCACGCTGACTGCTGGTCCTTCGATGGAGATATGGAGGAGCTCGTCGTGTCCGGAGAGGGTGAGTGAACCGCTGAACGTGAACGTGGGGCCGGATGCAGCGCCGTCATCGTTCGCAACCGGGGAGTGCGGGAACCGGATGCTGCCATCGGCCGTGAACTCCGCACCCCCGTCAACGAGCACGGCGCCGTCGGCCAGCCGTGAGACGTACGCGAGCAGTGAGTCCTTGACGTTCCACGTCAGTCCCCGGGTCATCTGATCACTGTTCTCGTGGGAAGCGTTCATGTTCATCACCCCTCGATATATGGTACTATCATACGCATAGATAGGAGACACCGATGTCTACCAGCACAAAAGCATCCGCTGCGGTAACACGAGAGTACAAGTGGCCGTTCACCCGGCAGGATCCCCTGCTTCCGGCCCCGGATTTCGATGAGGCGCGCGCGTCCGGCGGTGTGACGCCAGTGCGGCTGTGGAACGACTCGCAGGCGTGGATGGCCACCCGGCATGAGGATATCCGCAACCTGCTTCGCAACCCCGCGATGTCGGCGAATTCCAGCATCCCCGGGTATCCGAACTCCAGCGCGAACCACGAGGCCTCGCGCGGATCTCAGCGCGGGTTCATCCGCATGGACGGCGCCGAGCACCTTCGGCAGCGGCGGATGGTCGCTCGTGCCCTGTCCGTTCCCGAGGTCGCGAAGCTGCGTCCGTTCGTCGAGCGCGTCGTGGATCTGCTGTTGGACCGTATGGCAGAGCTCGGCGCGGACGGTGCCCCTGTCGACTTCCTCACCGTGTTCGCCGAGCCGCTTCCTTCGATCGCGATCTGCGAGATCCTCGGACTCCCGGAGAGCGAGGGGCCGGGTCTGCTCGACATGGTCAACCGCTGGATGGACCTGGACAGCCCGCCTGCGGTGTCTGCCGCTGCAGCAGCCGAGATGACCGCGTACCTCGACGACCTCGTCCAGCAGCGCATCAAGAACCCCACCGACGACCTGGTCGGCAAGCTCGTCACCGAGCAGCTCGAGGCCGGCAACATCGAGAACTCGGGGCTGCTCGGCATCCTGAATCTGCTCATCGTCGGCGGCTTCGACACGACGGCGAACATGCTCGCGCTCGGTACGATCCTGTTGCTGCGTCACCCGGATCAGGCGGCGATGCTCCGCGCCGACGAGGGCCTCGCGACATCTGCGATCGAGGAGATGCTGCGCTACCTGTCCGTCGCGCATCACGTCGCTTCGCGCGTGGCCACGGAGGACGTGGCCATCCGCGATCAGGTCATCCCTGCCGGGTCGGGCATACTCGCGCCGGTTCCGGCGGCGAACCACGATCCAGAGGTCTTCACGGACCCGCATCGGTTTGACATCACTCGCGACGCGCGTGACCACGTCGCTTTCGGTTTCGGGATCCATCAGTGCCTCGGGCAGAATCTTGCCCGACTCGAACTTCAGGTGGCGTTCACGCGCCTGCTAAAGCGCTTCCCGAATCTCGCGCTCGCTGTGCCTGAAGGGCAGATCGAGTTCCGCAATTCGATGATCTACGGCGTCAAGGCGCTCCCGATCACGTGGTGACTTCGCGCACCCCATACTCAGAAAGGCAATCATGGCAATCGAGATCTTCCGAGAGCGCTGCATCGGCGCCGGTAACTGCGTGGCAGTATCGCCCAAGTACTTCGACCTCGATGACGACGGTCTCGTCATCCTCAAGCAGGACGTCATCGATGAGGGCGACCTCGACGAGGTGGAGCGGGCTGCCGCGATGTGCCCCGCCCTCGCCATCGAACTCCAGAGCTAGTCAAGGAATGACCCGGCGCCGGTGAGCGGCGCGAGCCTGTTTCGGTCTGGAGAACGGCGGGATCGTGTGTCCAAAAATTCGTGATAATGATAATTCGGAACAGGAGGTGTTAACAGTGGAGTACGGGTGGCGATCATTGCTCTTCGTCTCAGCGATCGACGAGGGGCGCATCGAGAAGGCGCTCCGGAGCCCTGCCGATGCGGTGGTGATCGACCTGGAGGATGCCGTTCACCCCGAGATGAAGAGTGAGGCGCGCGCGGTGCTTCGACGCCTCGACACCTCCGCGTGGGGGCTCAAGCCGATCGTGATCCGACCTAACGGCGTCGACACAGCATGGTGGGCCGACGATCGGGACCTGATGGAGGAACTCGGAGGTCTGGCCGCCGTCATGGTGCCGAAGGCATCGCGTTCCGGCCTTCCGAACGCAAGCGAGGTGCCGGGGCCCCTGATCGCCCTGATCGAAACGGCGATCGGTGTAGAGGAGGCGCTGGCCGTCGCGCAGGACCCCGAGTCCGCAGACTCATGCTGGGCTCGGCGGACCTCGCAGCCGATCTCGGGCTGGAGCTCACCCTTGCGGAGACCGAACTCGCCTACCCGCGCGCCAGACTCGCGATGGCATCAGCAGCGGCGGGAATCGAGGCACCCATCGACGCCGTGCATCTCGATGTCAGAGACCCCGAGGGCATGCGCGTGTCGACGCGGCGGGGGAGTGCGTTGGGGTTCAGCGCGAAAGCATGCATTCATCCCGACCAGGTCGGGATCGCGAACGACGAGCACACCCCGAACATCGCGACCGTCGATCGAGCCCGTGAAGTGGTCGAGATCGCGCGCGCAATGGCGGAGAGCGTCTCCGGCGTGGGTATCGCTCCCGATGGAGCATTTGTCGATCGACCCGTGATCATGCGGGCCCAACAGATCCTCGCGCGGGCGCGACGGATGGAGGAGGCAGAACGAAATGGATGAGATGGAGCCGATGGCGCCCAAGGAATGGCGCGGGCGGTACTTCGAAGACATGGAAGTGGGCGACGTCTACCGGAGCCGGCTCGGACGCACGATCGATCAGGTCGACAACACCTGGTTCACCCTGTTGACCGGAAACACGAACCAGGTGCACTTCAACGCGGAGTTCGCGGCGAAGACCGAGTTCAAGGAGCCGCTGGTCAATTCGTGCCTGACTCTGTCGATCGTGGTCGGTCTCTCCGTCGCGGATACGAGTGAGAACGCCATGGCCAACCTCGCATGGGACTCGATCTCGATGCCTACGCCGGTGTTCGCCGGCGACACCCTCTGGTCTGAGAGCGAGGTCATAGGCAAACGCGAATCGCAGTCGCGGCCGCACCAGGGGATCGTCTCGATCCGCACGCGAGGGATCAACCAGCGCGGCGAGACCGTCGTGCAGTACCTGCGGACATTCATGATGTACCGGCGCACCGCACCTCAGGCGGCGAGTGTCTTCCCTGATCCGGTGTCGGACTGGGCGGTGTGACGGCTCGACGGAGAGCCGCACGCGAAACGGATGGGAATGGATCAATGAATATCACTGACAAGGGAAAAGACAACGCCACGCTGAGCGGGTTGAAGGTCGTCGAGTTCGCCCATGTGATCGCCGGCCCGCTGGCGGGCACGCTGCTGGCGGACCTCGGCGCGGACGTCGTGCACGTGGAGGACCCCGCGCACGGCGACCCGCAGCGCAAAGCGGGCCCGACGAAGAACGGCATTCATCTCTGGTGGAAGGTGTCAGCGCGGAACAAGCGTTCGGTGACTCTGGATCTCCGCAACGAGGAGGGGCGTGAGCTCGCACGGGATCTGGTGCGCTGGGCCGACGTCGTCATCGTGAACTTCCGCGCGGCGACACTCGAGCGCTGGCAACTCGATTTCACCAGCCTGCAGCGCATCAACCCTCGGTTGATCATGCTGCAGGTCACCGGATTCGGATTGGTGTCGAGCAAGCGCAACAGCCCCGGATTCGGCAAGGTCGGCGAGGCGATGAGCGGCGTCGTGAACATCACCGGATTCCCGGACGGCCCGCCGGTGCACACCGGCTTCTCCCATGGCGACTCAGTCACGGGTCTCATGGGCGCCTACGCGATCATGGCAGCGCTGTACCGACGGGACCACGATCCCGATTTCCAGGGCGAGTGGATCGACCTGTCGCTGTTCGAGTCGCTCTACAGGCTCATCGAATGGCAGGTCATCTTCCACGACCAGCTCGGGCGGAGCCCGGAACGCGTGGGCAACAGCCTTCAGGCCGCGCCCGCCGCGGTGATCAACACGTTCCGGACGGGTGACGGCGAGTGGATGACCGTGACATCCGGGACCCCGCGGTCCGTCCGCAACGTCGCCGAGCTGCTCGGGCAGCATGTGGAGGACTACGCGACCTCAGCCATGCAGGCCGAGCGGCGAGAGCACCTGGATGCACTGCTCGCGGAGTGGATCTCCGCGCACACGCTCGCAGAGTGCCTGGATGAGATGGAGCGCCTCGAAGTAGTGGCATCCGCCATTTTTTCCGTCGAGGACATCCTCAAGGATCCGACTTACCGCGAGCTCGATGCTGTCGTCACCGTGGATGACCCCGATCTGGGTGAGGTGCGCATGCAGAACGTCGTGCCGCGCATGGTCAATCACCCGGGCGCTGTGCGGCATTCCGCACCTGCGCTGGGTGAGCACAATCAGCAGGTCTACGGAGAGATGCTGGCGCGAAGCGCGGAAGAACTCGATCGGCTGCGCACAGCCGGTGTGATCTGAAGAAGAAACCAACGAGAGGGAAGAGCACGTGAAGGACTACCAGGACGGTTACGTCAACGCAGGCGGTACTCGTATTCACTACGTCGAGTGGGGAGACCCCAGCAAAGAGCCCGTGATCCTGATCCACGGTCTCAACGTGCAGGCGCATACGTGGGACCTGGTCGCCCGCGGGCTCGCAAAGGATCATCGAGTGATCGCTCCGGATCTGCGTGGTCACGGCGAGAGCGACTGGAGCAAGAACGGGTATCGCGTTCGCACGCTGATGAACGACATCGCGGCCCTCGTCGACGAACTCGGCATCGTCGCTCCCTTCCATCTGGTTGGCCACTCCGCGGGCGTGCGCGTGGCCATCGCCTACGCCGGGGAGCACGCTGACCGGGTGAAGACTCTGTCGCTGTCCGACGCAGGTCCCGAGACAACGCGGGCGGGCGCCGAGTACATGCGCGACTTTATTCAGAGGACGGTGTCCATTCGCGGATTCCGCAATGCACAGGAGGCGTGGGACTACTACAAGAATGAGCACCCGGAGTGGGTCGAAGAGCTCATCGACCTTCATGTCGAGCACCAGCTGCGGCGCAACTGGGCCGGCAAACTCGTGCTGAAGGCGGATCCCGACGTGCAGTGGATCACCGGCTCGGCAAGCCTTCCGGACATCCCGTATCTCTGGGACATGTCCGCGAAAGCGACGATGCCCACGCTGTTGATGGTTGGACGCACCAGCAACGTGCTGGACGAGGCGCTCGTGGAGCGGATGACGACCGTCATGCCGAACGCGCGCGCCGTCTGGTTCGAGACGGGACACTACGTTCCTCGTGAGCAGCCCGACAAGTTCCTCGAGGAGCTCCAGGCGCATTTCGCCGAGGGGCAGTGACGTGACGCAGAAGGAAGCCCGGCGGGCGTACGCCTCGATGGTGAGTGTCATAGAAGTCCCCATTCTCAACGACAAGTACTGGTCGAAGGTGCCGGAGCTTGCGGTCGATGCGATCATGCTCGACCTCGAGGACTCCGCTGCGCCGTCGACGAAGGCAGCGGCGCGCGACGCCATCGTGGCGGCGCTGCGTGAACCGGATTACTTCGGCGGACGGCGCATCATCGTTCGCTGCAACAACCTCGCGAGTCCGTGGGGACGCGATGATCTCGAAGCGCTCGCCGCCGTCGACACCGACTTCGTGGTCTCCTATCCGAAACTCGACGAGGTCGACGAACTCGACGCCGTCGCCGGAATTCTGGAGGCGGGGGCCGGCGACGTGGCCTGCATGTGATGATCGAGACCCCGCGTGCCCTGACCGAAGTCGACCGCGTGGCAGCGCACGCAGCAGTCGACGGGCTGCACTACGGGTACGTCGATCTCGCCGCGGAAATGGGCTCGCGACCGTTCGACGACGACGGCGCGCTGTCGGAGCTGACGACGGGATATGCGCGCTCGCGCATCGCGGTCGCCGCTGCGGCTCACGGTCTGTTCGCGACCGGTGGCTCACTCATACCCGACTACAAGGACACGACGAAGGTCGCCCAGCTGGTGCGCACCTGGGCCGACCTCGGCTACACCGCGTGCATCGCGGTGACTCCGGCGCATCTGCCGATCATCAACGAGGTCATGCGTCCGTCGCCGAGTGCGGTGGAGCGTGCGCGCGCGACCAGCAGCGCGTATGAGAGCGCCCTCAGCGAAGGCAAGCCGGCTGCAGTCGTGGACGGTCGCGTCGTGACCATGCCGGACTACCGCGTAGCTCAGCTGGTGCTCGAACGTGCGGGCATACGTGACTGATCGATAAGGGATTCACGCAATGAAGGGGGCGAGGTTCACACCTCGTCCCCTTCATTGCGCCGGGCAGCGTCACCGCTGTGTTCTCAGGCGGCAACCTCGAGCGAGTCGACGGGCACTCCGTCGAGCACGTGCTTGCGCATCATCATCACTCGAGTGCCGGCGTTCATGCCGGCGATCGACAGCAACCGGTCGCCTCGGCTGTACGCGACGAGAATGGCGTCGTCCGTCTGGTCGAGCACGGTCTCGTCGGTGAACCCGAAGGAAGAGCCGATGCTCTGAATCTTCTGGCCGAACTGATCAGACCAGAAGTATGGCGCGCTGCTGAAGCCCGCTGGGTCGTGCGCGCCGTGGATCCGGCGGGCGGCATAGGCCGCCTGCTCGATGGCGTTGGTCCAGTGCTCGACGCGCATGCGACGCTCGTAGAGCGGGTTCGTCCATGACGCGACGTCTCCCGCAGCCACGATCGTGCCCTCGAAGCCGTGCACTGCACACGTCTCGTCGAGTTCGACGCCGTCGCCGAGCGGGAGCCCTGAGTTCTCGAGCCAGGCTGTGGCGGGGCGGGATCCGATCGCGACGAGGACGACGTCGGCGGGGACGATCCCGCCACTTGTGAGCTCGACGTGGGAGACTGTTCCGTCGCCTCCGCTGCCGAGTCGCGCCACGCCGTCGCCGAGCACGAGATTCACCCCGGCGGTGCGGTGCTTCTGAGCGATGTGCGTGCCGAAGGTGTCACCCAGCACTCGCGACAGCGGGATCTCGGCTGCCTCGATGACCGTGACGGACTTTCCGAGGGAACGAGCGACGGCGGCGACTTCGAGACCGATGAATCCCGCGCCGACGATGACGACGTCTTTGGCGCGATCGAGGTCCGCCTTCATCGCGAGCGCGTCGGCGCTTGTGCGCAGTGTGTGCACGCGTTGCAGGGTCGGAGAGAACGGGCTGGGGCGGGCTTCAGAACCCGTCGCGATCACGAGCCGGTCATACCCGACCTTCTGAGTCACACCCTCGATGTCGGCGACGTGGACCGTCTGGGCCTGCGGGTCCAGGCCCTCGAGAGTCGCGCCCGACATGAGCGCTAGATCGAGGTCCGCCGGAGTCGGCACCTTCATGGTTTCGGTCGATACCGCGCCGCTCAGGAGGCCCTTGGAGACTTCTGGTCGCCGGTAGGCGACGAGCGGATCCTGGTCGATCAGGGCGATCGAACCCTGGTAACCGTGGCGGCGCAGCTCTCGCGCTGCGGACACGCCGGCGATAGATGCGCCGGCGATCACGATGCGGTCCATTCCGCTTCCTCTCCATTGACGAATAACTAAGATTATCATGAACATAGATAGATCCATACATCCGATATGCTTCTCAACGTCGAGGGGGTGCCATGCGCAGGGGCAGAGTTCTTCTCTCAGGAGCGATCGTCGCTGAGGTCTGTGCGACGTTGAGCCTGCGTGCGGCGAACGACAGCGCGCCTTGGCTGGCGGTGGCCGCGGTCGGCTACGTGGCGGCATTCTTCTTTCTCGCGCTGACGCTGAGGGCGGGGATGAAGATCGGCGTCGCCTACGGAATCTGGTCGGCGTGCGGCATCGTGCTCACCGCTGTTGCCGCCGCCGTGATCTTCGGTGAGCTGCTCACCTGGAGTGATGCGCTCGGGATCGGACTGATCGTCGGGGGAGTCGCACTCGTCGAGTTCGGATCGCGCGGCGAGTCCACGAGCGGAGCCCAATGATGTGGTTCGTGCTTGCCGGTGCGATCGCCTGTGAGGTTGCGGCGACTCTTGCACTGAATGCGTCCAAGGGTTTCGAGGACCGGCGCTATGTCGCGCCCGTGACCGCGGGCTACACTGCGGCTTACCTGCTCCTCTGGGCCGCGTTGGCGATGGGGATGCCGGTGGGCATCGCGTATGGCATCTGGGCCGGCGTCGGAGTCGCTGTCGTCGTCGTTCTCGCCAAGGTGCTGTTCGGTGACGACCTCCCGCCACGCATGATATTCGGGATCGGGCTGATCGTCGCGGGCGTCGTGATCATCCACCTGGAGTGACGACTGAGGCGAGACTCGTCGCAGAAGGTAAGTCGTTGCAGACAGAGGGCCCCGACCTGCATTCGTTGTGCAGGTCGGGGCCCTCTCATCCAGCCCTGGATCACGCGGTGGCTGACGTCTCCTCGTCATCCAGGCGTCCGCCGGCGAGCAGCGGGTCGCGCACGGCGTAGCCGAGGTTGCCGGTCTCGATCGACGGAGTGAGGAAGTCGAAGTACGCGACCTCGCGGATGACCTTGCCGTCCTCATCGAACCAGTCGGTGTTCACGCCCGTGGTGACGATGTCTTTGCCGTTTGTCGGGAGCCCGAGGAACGACTTGGCACCAGTGCAATCCCAACGCCAGCGGTAGACCGCGGGGTTCGGTCCCGAGAAGAACTCCACCAGGGTGAACTTGTGGATGCCGACACCGTTGTCAGGGTCGTCGTTCGCGTACGGCGTGAAGCCTTCGCGATAGATCTCCTTGCCGTAGTGAACCTCACCGGTGATGGGGTTCTCCGTCTGGAACTTCTCATCGTCCGCCCACAACGTGTCGACGACGAGATCCTTCGTCGCGAACGATGCGAGGTAGTTCTCGGCCCATTCCTTGTTCATTTCTGTTGCTCCTTTGCTTCTTCTTCCCAGTATTCGGAATTGAGAACCGGTAGCCCGAGGTCGAGTGCCGGCTTGACGAAGTCCCAGTACGCGACTTCGCGGACGACCTTGCCGTCGTCATCGAACCAATCGATGTTCACGCCCGTCGTCACAATCGTCTTGCCATTCGTCGGAACGCCAAGGAAGTCCGACGCGTGCTTCAGCACCCACTTCCAGCGGTAGACGATCGGGTTCTGACCGGGCTCGGAGAGGAACTCCTCGACGGTGAACGTGTGGATGCCGATGCCGTTTTCCGGGTCCTTGTTGGAGTAGCGGATGAACGACTGGCGCAGCACCTCGCGGTCGTGGTGCACCTGTTCGAGGATCGGATCCTCGAACATCACCTCATCCGCCCACTGGGCGATCACATCGTCGGCGCTCACGGAGAACAGGCGGAGATTGTTCTCGGCCCACTCCCTTGTCAAGTGCGGCTTCACTGTCTCGGTGGACATCGAATCGGCTCCCTACGTGCTTCATTGCATTCGGATTGAAACTGATCATTCGATCTATGCGTATGATAACGAGAAAATGAGCAAGGCGCAATGACAGAGGTGGAAAGGGGCTGTCGTGCGGGATGGTTGCCGATTACGAAAGAACGCTTATTCCTTCGCGCGTTCTAGGCATTGGAAACCTCGGAAGCTTCATAGGGTGCTCGTATGACCGAGATCGTCGATGCCACCCGCGCCGCGTACTTCGTGTCGGACAGCACGGGTGTCACCGCTGAAACCCTGGGCAACGCCCTCCTGGCGAACTTCCCGGGCTTCCGCTTCCTCAAGCACACCATCCCGTTCGTCGACACGGACGCTGAGGCGCGCGCGGTCGTCGCCAGCATCGACAAGGACGCGGCAGCGGGCCGCGAACCGCTTCTGTTCATCACGGTGAAACAGGCGGCGCTGCGCAGCATCCTCGGGGCCTCCGAAGCCACGGTCATCGACCTGCTCGCCGGGCACCTGACCGAGCTCGAGCAGGCGCTCGGTGTGACGGCATCCGAGCAGCTCGGCGCGTATCACGGCCTCGGCGACACCGACCGCTACTTCGCACGGATGCGGGCTGTCGAGTACGCGATCGAGCACGACGACGGGCAGAGCTCCCGCGCCCTGGACCAGGCCGACGTCGTCCTCATCGCGCCGTCGCGCTGCGGCAAGACTCCGACGACCATGTATCTCGCCCTGCAGCACGGCCTGCGGGTGGCGAACTACCCGCTCACCGACGATGATTTCCCGACCGAGGGCCTGCCGCGCTCGGTCGCGAAGTACGGCGCGCGCTGCTTCGGCCTGACGACCACGCCGCTGCGACTGAGCCAGGTGCGCCATGAGCGTCGCCCGAGCTCGCGCTATTCCAGCCTGGAGCAGTGCACGATCGAGCTGCGCCGTGCCGAAGACCTCTACCGGCGCAACCGTGTCCCCTTCCTGAACTCCTCGACCAAAAGTGTCGAGGAGATGTCCGCGGTCATCATGCAGACCATGAAGCTGCGCGCGTGACCCGATCGAAAGAAGAAGCGCTATGAGCAACATCCTCTGGTTCGACGAGGTCGGCATGGCCGACCTGCCCCAGGTCGGCGGCAAGAACGCCTCGCTCGGCGAGATGGTCTCGAACCTCGCCGACCTCGGCGTGCGCGTGCCCGGTGGGTTCGCGACGACCGCGGATGCCTATCGCGCCTTCCTCGCCTCCGACGGGCTGGACACCCGCATCCGCACCGCCGTGGAGGAGATCGACGTCGATGACGTCACCCAGCTCTCCCGGGTCGGTGCCGTCGTGCGCGAGTGGATCGAGCAGCAGCCGTTGCCGGCCGACATCGAGCGCGACATCCGCGCCGCCTGCACGCGACTCGTCGACAACGACCCCGCTCCGGACGACGTCTCCTGGGCGGTGCGCTCCTCCGCCACCGCCGAGGATCTCCCCGATGCATCGTTCGCGGGCCAGCAGGAGACCTTCCTCAACATCTCCGGCGTCGACAACATCCTGCAGGCCGTCAGGCAGGTCTTCTCCTCTCTCTACAACGACCGCGCGATCGCCTACCGGGTGCACAACGGCTTCGACCACCACGACGTCGCGCTGTCGGTGGGCGTTCAACGGATGGTCCGCTCCGACATCGGAGCGTCCGGGGTGATGTTCACCGTCGACACCGAGTCCGGCTTCCCGGACGCCGTGTTCATCACCAGCTCCTACGGCCTCGGTGAAGCCGTGGTGCAGGGCGCCGTGAACCCCGACGAGTTCTACGTCTACAAGCCTGCGCTCGCAGCCTCCCGCCCCGCGATCCTGAAGCGCGCGGTGGGGGAGAAGGCGATCGCGATGCGGTACACGGACAGCGATCAGGTGGGCGGGACGACCGTCTTCGAGGACGTCCCGGCCGACCGGCGCCGGCTGTTCAGCATCACGGATGCCGAGGTCGAGGAACTCGCTCGTCACGCCGTCACGATCGAGCAGCACTACGGGCGCCCGATGGACATCGAATGGGCGCGCGACGGCGGCGACGGCAAGCTCTACATCCTTCAGGCGCGACCGGAGACGGTCGTCTCACGGGCGGATGCGAACGTGATGAGGCGGTTCGTGCTGACAGAGCGCAGCGATGTGCTCGCCACCGGACGGGCGATCGGGCAGAAGATCGGATCGGGCGCCGTCAGCGTGCTGCGCGGCATCGAGGACATGGCGCGCTTCCGCGCCGGTGACGTGCTGGTGGCCGACATGACCGACCCCGACTGGGAGCCGATCATGAAGAAGGCCTCCGCCATCGTCACCGATCGCGGTGGGCGCACCTGTCACGCCGCGATCATCGCCCGCGAGCTCGGCATCCCCGCGGTCGTCGGCACGGGGGATGCCACACGGGTGCTGCCCGACGGACTCGACGTCACCGTGTCCTGCGCCGAGGGCGATGACGGCTTCGTCTACGAGGGTCTGCTCGAGTTCCGCGAGGAGCAGACGCACCTGGATCGGATGCCGGAGGTGCCGGTCAAGATCATGATGAACGTCGGCACCCCCGACCAGGCCTTCTCGTTCTCCCGCCTGCCCAACCGCGGTGTGGGGCTCGCGCGGCTGGAGTTCATCATCAACCGTCAGATCGGCATCCACCCGCGGGCGCTGCTCGACTTCGACGACCTGCCCGCCGACCTCCACGACCAGGTCGCCGAGCGCATCGCGGCGTACCCGTCGCCGCGCGAGTTCTTCGTGCAGCGCGTGACCGAAGGCGTCTCGATGCTGGCAGCGGCGTTCGCCCCGGAGCCGGTGATCGTGCGGATGAGCGACTTCAAGTCGAACGAGTACGCGAACCTGCTCGGCGGCGACCGCTACGAGCCGCATGAGGAGAACCCGATGATCGGGTACCGCGGAGCATCGCGGTACATCTCGGCAGACTTCCGTGAGTGCTTCGACATGGAGTGCGAGGCGCTGCGCCGGGTGCGCGACGACATGGGGCTCACGAACGTGAAGATCATGATCCCGTTCGTCCGCACGGTCGCCGAGGGTGCCGCGGTCATCGAGCTGCTCGCCGAGAATGGTCTGCGTCGCGGGGAGAACGGGCTCGAGGTGGTGATGATGTGCGAGGTGCCCTCGAACGCGCTGCTGGCGGACGAGTTCCTCGACCACTTCGACGGATTCTCCATCGGCTCCAACGACATGACCCAGCTCACCCTCGGGCTCGATCGTGATTCGGCGCTGGTCGCGGCCACGTTCGATGAGCGCGACCCTGCGGTGAAGAAGATGCTCGCCATGGCCATCGAGGCCTGCCTGCGCCGCGGCAAGTACGTCGGCATCTGCGGGCAGGGACCCTCGGACCACCCCGACCTTGCCGACTGGCTGCTCGATCAGGGGATCGAGTCGATGTCACTCAACCCCGACACGGTCGTGGAGACCTGGATGCGGCTGGCGCAGCGCGTCGCGGCCCCTCTCTGCAGTCGGCGTGACAGGGTTCTGAGGCTTCGTCCAGCATGAGACTGCCCCGCGGGGCTTGCCGTCTCATGCGGGATGGCAGGTCTCGCGGCCGAGCCCAGTCGGGCGTAGCGGAGTTCCCGGCAGCGCTGCAGCCCGTCAGACGTGATCGCGCCGGGAGTGTGCGGTGCGACCCCATTGAGAATGCGCAGGACGATGCACGCTTTCGCGGCCGTTGCGCGGTAAAGCTATGTCCGAAGTGTGCTGCTGGAGCGAAGGATCGGGGCGTGCAGATAGTCCGGATACATTGCGTCTTGGACGAGGGACTCTGTGTCTCGATCGACGCCAGGACCGAGACGCACGGCTGCGATAGGAAGCGGCGATGGAGATCTGGTGGAGTACTCAGGGGATCTGATTCTTTTGGCATGGAGTTCCCTCCCGCCCGTTAACTCGACGTACTTTCGCCCCGAAAGTGATTCGTGCACCAGGTTGAGATCTAGGGGATCGCCGACGGCGTAGCGGATCTCACGCTCCGAACGAAAGCTACGATTCTTGGAGCCATGAATCACGGTCGTGATTGCGTCTGCAGCCCAGACATTCGCATACTGCCACTGAGAGAAGGAAGCCGCGGCCGCGGCTCCGAACTGCATCAGTTCGGCGGCCCGCTTGAGTGCTTGCCTCGAAGCGCGAGCCTGTTTCTTCTCTGAGTAGATCATTCGGTGCCAATGAAGCGGATAGTCGGCGATCTCCGTGTTGACGGTGGACTCATAGACCCCGGTACGATCGAGTACGACCGGATAGTGCCACTTCTTCCATGCGATAGCCACGCCTCCAACCCCGGCATATCTCTGCCACTGAGAGACGTCATCGCCAGAGCGACTAAATGAGATCGCGAAAGCGCTGCGTTCGAACGTGTTGCTAACCGCGTCCTCGATCGCATCCTGCACGTCGCCATCGATCTCGCCAGCCCGTTGAGCGTAGCGCAGTACCTCGCGGACAATCACTTGTTGCCCAGTCGCAATCTCGGCAGTGTCGTTCATCGTCTCTAAGGACGAGGCGCGCCAGATATTCGATCGAGTGATGGCAGCCAACGATTGGGCTGACGTATAGTGCCAGATTAGCCGGCCTGACGGACGAGGCCGAGAGTCTGGGAGCGCGCGCTCCCAAGGAAAGTCAATCATTAAGTGGAGCTTAGCTACTCGCTTCCCGGGGAATCGCTACGAGTACGGGGAATTCAACGACCCCGCAAGCCGGGGTGACGAGCCGTCCGCTCGACTAGCGGCAGGATCGAACGGCTGGTCAGCGAACTCGTCGAGCTTGAGGTGCGATGAACGAGATCCAGGAGCATCTCAGAGTTTCGGGTTCAGAGCCCATCCTCATCTGGCGCGTCACTAGGTGTCCCAAAAGTGTCCGGAGCATCCCGAGGATGGCGTTTCTGACGAGTTTCGCTGTGTCTTCCGAGCGTGACGAGCATGGGGGCCCGCCTCCAAAATGCCGCGGAAACACGGGCTTCCCAGTCGTTGAAAGGGGACTGGAGCGATGAAGCCAATCGATGATTGGCCCGAGCGCACCACCCTGCTAGGGTCATGCGCCTCAACGCTCCAGGCTACGACGGACTTCCCACACTTGGCCCACTCCCGTCTGCCCACATTTTGCCCACGAACCAAACGGAATCAGGCCTGATTGGTCCGCATGAGCAGGCGTCGGACGGTCTCCGGATCCGCATGATTCCGCGGATTCCGGGACAAACAGGAACGAGACCAGAAGACCAGATGTAGCCCGCGCACGACTCATAATCGTGAGGTCGCGGGTTCGAGTCCCGCCTCCGCTACAGCGGAGGACCCCCGGATTTCCGGGGGTTTTGTCGTATCCGGGCTCGCCCCGACGATCCGCCTCCGATGCCCACTCTGTCACCCGCGGAGCCGGCTCGCCGCGAACCGGAGTGCGCAGACCACAGCGGCGACGGCCCCCACCCAGGGCCCGACGACGATGATGGGGTCGAGCCAGGTGTGCCTGATGTCGAGGCGGCCGCGGCCGAAGCGTGACCCGATCGGGTGATGACGGCCTTCGGCCAGGATGCCCGTCTGCGTGAAGGGCTGGTCAGGGCGCCGGGTGAACAGCGAGCGTACGTGGGCGCCGACGGATTCCGTGCGGTCGCCGAGCACGAGGATCAGCCATCGGAGGTTCTTCGTCTCGCTGAGGTGATCGTAGGCGAACCGGCGGATGCGGCCGGAGACGCCGTGCAGCGGCTGGGCCGTCCCGTACACGGGTGTCAGCATCGCGTGTTCGATCGAGCGTTCGCGGCTCGGACTGTCCGGCTGACGCTCGGGGAAGCTCCAGTGGGCGCCCGTCGGCCCGAGGTCGTCTCGCTGCTGCCAGGTTCGACGATGCTCCGGTGCGTTGTCTGCGCCCCACCCCGGGATCCTCGCCCGCAGTTCCTCTGTCGACGGCGTGAGGTCGGGCTTCGCTGACTCGTACGGCATGATCACTCCTCTCCGACCACGATGACGGGTTTGATGCAGCCATCGAGCTTTGCCGAGAACACGTGGTAGGCCTCGGCGATGTGTTCCAGGGGAAAGCGGTGCGTGAGGAGCTCGCCGGGGTTCACATGTCCTTCGCGGATGTGCTCGAGCAGCCGAGGCCACTGACGCTTGACGGGTGCCTGATTCGCCCGCACCGTCAGACCCTTGTTGACGATGTCGCCCAGTCGGACGGAGGAGACCAGCGGGCCGTATGCGCCGATCAGCGAGACGGTCCCGCCCTTGCGTGCCGAGTCGATCGCCCAGTTGACCGCCACCGGTGACCCGCCCTGAAGCTTCAGCTTCGCTCCCGTGACGTGCTGCAGGACACTGCCGTCAGCCTCGGCGCCGACCGCATCGATGACGACGTCGGCTCCCAGGTGGCCCGTCATCTTCTTCAGCGCGAGCACGATGTCATTCACCTCCGAGAGGTGGATCGTCTCCGCGAACGCGAAGCTTCTCGCCTTCTCCAGCCGGTAGTCGATGTGGTCGACGACGATCACGCGGCCCGCGCCGAGGAACCACGCCGACCGGGCGGCTGCCAGGCCCACCGGTCCGGCACCGAAGACGACGACGGTGTCGTGCATCGCGATGTCTCCGAGCTGAGCGCCGAAGTAGCCGGTCGAGAACGCATCGGTGAGCATGAGGGCGTCCTCCGAGCTCAGCCACTCCGGAATGATCGACGGCCCCACATCCGCGAACGGCACCCGCACGTACTCCGCCTGCCCGCCGTCGTACCCGCCGGTCGTGTGCGAGTAGCCGTAGATGCCTCCTACCGCCGTGGCGTTCGGGTTCACGTTGTGACAGTTGGAGAACAGCCCGCGGCTGCAGAAATAGCAGGAGCCGCAGTAGATGTTGAAGGGCACCATCACCCGGTCGCCGCGCTGCAGCGTCTCGACGGAAGGGCCGACCTCCTCGACGATCCCGACGATCTCGTGACCGAACGTGTGGCCGATGCGCGTGTCCGGCATCATGCCGTGGAACAGGTGGAGATCCGAGCCGCAGACGGCGGCGCGCGTCACCCGGACGATGGCGTCGTTCGGATGCTGGATCGTCGGCCTCGGCTTCTCTTCCACGCGGATCTTGTACGGTCCGCGGTACGCCATGGCTCTCACCGGACCACCTCCACCGGACTCGGGACTGCCGTCACGACGAGGACGATCCGGGTCGGGGTCGCATAGGGGTGATCACTGGCTGCTCCTTGATCGTGATGGCGCGCGGCCGGCGGGGAACCGGTTCGGCTGGACGATCGAGGCTAATCAGCGGCGGCGTCATCGCGGAGGGCATTGACGGGAGACGTCGCGCGACGTATTTACAGCGCCGTACGCGATCCGCTCCGTCGGAAGCGAACTCCCGCTACCTGAGCGTCGCCTGTGCGCGTGGGATCTCTGCCACGAGGTACGACGTGCCCGTGTGGGGAGCGCAGGGCACGACCTTGAGTCGCGCTCACGGCCACGACGAGTCGACCCCCGCTCTCCGAGAGGGCGGGGGTCGCTCGCGCGGGAGGGTGGGGACGCCTGCCCGGCCGCGAATGAGACGCAAAGCCGCGAGGTGCCGCCGGCGTGCTCACGTTCCGATGCGCGGGACTGCAGGCCTGCTGTCGTGGAGGTCGGGGAACACGCGCCCCCGACCTCCGCTTCGGTCACTTGCGGAGAAACGCCGTGAGGGCCGCCTTGACGTCGTCGGCGTGGGTCCACAGCAGACCGTGCGGGGCGTCCTCGACCTCGACATAGGTGGCATCAGGCACCAGGGCGTGGAACGGCCGGGCGGTCGCGTCGATCGGCAGGATGCGGTCGGCGGTGCCGTGCAGGATGAGAACCGGCTTGCCGCTCTCGCGGACTGCGGTCACGTCGGAGCGGAAGTCCTCGATCCACGACGGGACGACCGCGTAGGCGGCCACCGGGGCACTGCCGATGGCGACGTTCCAGCTGCCGTCCACCGCGGCCTGGCTGATGCGCGTGCCGAGGTTCTCATCGAGGTTGTAGAAGTTCGCGTAGAAGTCCGTGAACCAGGCGAAACGGTCGCCCTTCGCCGTCGCGGCGATGTCATCGAAGACCGTCTGAGGGACACCTGCCGGGTTGTCGTCGCGAGCGACGAGCATCGGGCCGAGCGATCCGAGGAACGCGAGCTTGGCGATGCGCTCGTGACCGTAGCGCCCGACGTAACGGGCGAGTTCGCCCGTGCCCATCGAGAAGCCGACCAGGATGACGTCGCGCAGATCCAGGGTCTCCAGGAGGGTGTTCAGGTCGGCGGCGAAGGTGTCGTAGTCGTATCCGTCGTTCACCTTGGACGACTGTCCGAAGCCCCGGCGGTCGTACGTGATCACGCGGTAGCCCTGTGCGAGGAGGTCACGGGTCTGCCGCTCCCAGCTGTGTCCGTCCAGGGGATAGCCGTGGATCAGGACGACCGGCTGACCCGCGCCCTGGTCCTCGTAGTACAGCTCGATGTCGGTGCTGTTCTGGGTCCCGACGGTGATGACAGCCATGATGCAATCCTTTCGTTGGCCCCCGCAAGGGGGATTGTTGATGGTGAGAACGCTCGTTCTCGCGTGCTATTCCCTCACAGTAGAGAACGATCGTTCTCATGTCAAGTAGACTGTGCGTATGACTGATGACGAGACACGCGAGAACATCCTCTCGGCAGCCGGAGACCTGTACTACCGCAAGGGCTACGCAGCCGTCGGCATGGATGAGCTGCGCTCGGCGGCCGGTGTGTCACTGCGACGGCTCTACGGCGAGTTCCCGTCGAAGTCCGACATCGTCAAGGGCGTCCTCGCGCGCACCCATGAGCAGTGGGAGGAGGGTCTGAGAAGCCGTGTGGACGCGGCGGGGCCGTCGGCGCGCGAACAGCTGACAGCCGTCTTCGCCTATCTGCAGGACTGGTTCGGCGCGGACGATTTCCGCGGTTGCGCGTTCATCAACGCGTTCGGTGAGCTGGGCGGCACGGACCCGGAGATCGCCGGGATCGTGCGCGATCACAAGAACTCCTTCCAGCAGTACATGGCGGACCTCGTGGCGGAGAAGGGAGGCAGCGAGCTGCTGGCTGCACAGCTCTCCATCCTCGCCGAGGGGGCGCAGAGCACGGCGGCGATCTCCGGTGATCCCATCGCGGCCGAGCAGGCGAGGTCGGCCGCCGAAGTCCTCATCGACGCTTCGCTCCGCACGGCGTGACGCTCGTCCGCTATGTGATGGCCAAGGGTGCGTCTGATATCGACGGCCGCGCCGGTCCGCGAACCGCGTCGGTCGTGGTTCTGGTCGCGGTGGCCGCGCTCGGTCTGGCAGTGGGCTTCATGGAGTCGGCGTTCGGCCCGCACCTGGCGCTGCTGATCGGTGCCCTGGTGCTCGGGCTCGGCCGGGCGCAGCATCCGTTCGCGTTGCTGAATCCTGCTTGTGCTGCGCATATCACTGGCGCGGATGCTGAGAGCAGCAGCGCGAACAACGTACGGTGCGCGGCGAAGCGGCGAGCGGGCGCTCTGCTATTCTGTTCATTAAGCGAACGTACGTTCGCACAGCGAACACTCTTGAGGAGATCCGTGATCGACAAGACGATGTCGGATGCCGCGGTCGCGGTCGCGGACATCCCGGACGGTGCGACCGTGATGATCGGCGGTTTCGGGCGGGCCGGACAGCCCGTCGAGCTCATCGACGCGCTCATCGCGCACGGGCCCCGCGACCTCACGATCGTGAACAACAATGCCGGCAACGGTGAAACGGGTCTCGCCGCCCTCCTCGCGCGCGGCCTGGTGCGCAAGATCGTGTGCTCCTTTCCGCGCCAGAGCGACTCGATGGTCTTCGACCGCCTGTACCGCGCAGGAGAGATCGAGCTCGAGCTCGTCCCGCAGGGCAACCTCGCCGAGCGCATCCGCGCCGCCGGCGCAGGCATCGGCGCGTTCTTCTCTCCCACGGGCGTGGGCACCGAGCTCGCCCGCGGAAAGGAGGAGCGGACCATCGACGGCCGCCGCTACGTTCTCGAGTATCCGCTCAAAGCCGACTTCGCCCTCATCAGCGCGCTCCGGGGCGACCGCTGGGGCAACCTGACCTATCGTGCGACCGCCCGCAATTTTGGACCCATCATGGCCACCGCTGCCACGACGACGATCGCGCAGGTCGACGAGGTGGTCCCGCTCGGGGCGATCGATCCGGAGCACGTCGTCACGCCGGGCATGTTCGTCGACCGCCTCGTCGCCGTCGGAGCACGGAACTGGTTGCGTGAGGGCGAGTTCATCGGCGGGGTCGACCTGGAGGGCCGCCCGCTGCATGCCGACGAGACGGATGTCGTGACCGAGGGCGAGAAGCGATGAGCAGCCGTATCACCCGTGACGAGTTGGCCGCGCGCGTCGCCGCCGATATCCCCGAGGGCGCCGTCGTCAACCTGGGCATCGGTGCGCCGACGCTGGTGGCCGACTATCTGCCCGCCGATCTCGAGATTCTCCTGCACACCGAGAATGGGCTGCTGGGTATGGGGCCGGCGCCGGCGCAGGGACGGGTCGACCCAGATCTCATCAACGCCGGCAAGCAGGCGGTGACGGCGCTCGCCGGAGCGTCCTACTTCCACCACGCGGACTCGTTCGCGATGATGCGCGGAGGACACCTCGACATCTGCGTGCTCGGGGCCTTCCAGGTCGCGGAGAACGGCGATCTCGCCAACTGGTCGACGGGGGCGCCCGGGGCGATCCCGGCCGTCGGCGGTGCCATGGACCTCGCCATCGGCGCCAAGGACGTGTACGTGATGACAGACCTGCTCACGAGGGACGGCGCATCCAAACTCGTCTCCGCGTGCACCTACCCGCTCACCGGCGTCGGCTGCGTCAGCCGCGTCTACACCGATCACGCCGTCTTCGAGGTCACTGCAGGCGGTTTCCGCGTGCGTGAGGCCTTCGGCGACAACACCATCCGAGCCTTGGAAGAACTCACCGGACTGGAGCTGTCATGAGAGTCACCCACATCTACGACGCAGTGCGCACGCCGTTCGGCCGCTCAGGCGGCGCCCTCTCCGGCATCCGCGCCGATGACCTCGCCGCCGCCGTCATGCGCGCAAGCGTCGAGCGCACCGGCCTCGACGCGGCACGCATCGACGACGTGATCTTCGGCGACGCCAATCAGGCCGGCGAAGACAACCGCAATGTCGCGCGATTCGGCGCTCTGCTCGCCGGATTTCCCACGTCGGTGACGGGGGTGACGGTGAACCGGCTGTGCGCATCCAGTCTGGAGGCCGTCATCCAGGGGTCACGAGCCATCGAGTCGGGGGATGCGGAGATCATCCTCGCGGGCGGAGTGGAGTCCATGAGCCGTGCCCCCTACGTGGTGGAGAAGTCCGCCAAGGCGTTTCCGGCGACCGGGAACCAGACCATGTGGAACACAGCGATCGGCGCGCGCATGGTCAATCCTGCCCTGCCCGCAGCCTGGGCCATCTCCAACGGCGAGGCGGCCGAGCGGATCGCGGTGAACGCGGGCATCACCCGGGAGGACCAGGATGCATTCGCTCTGAGGTCGCATCAGCGGGCTGCCAAGGCCTGGGCCGACGGCATCTACGACGACGAGATCGTGCAGGTCGAGGGGGCGGCGCTCATCAGGGATGAGGGCATCCGCGAGGAGTCGACGCTCGAGAAGCTCGCCGGGCTGCGCGCTCTGTTCGCCGACGGCGGCAGCGTCACGGCGGGCAATTCGTCCTCGATCAACGACGGCGCGTCAGCCGTGCTGCTCGGCGCGGAGGGCGTGCTCGATCACGAGCCGCTGGCCCGGATCACCGGACGCGCCGCGCACGGCGTGGATCCGGAGGACTTTCCCATCGCGCCGATCGAAGCCGCGAACAAGGCGCTCGCGCGTGCCGGCCGCACCTGGGCGGACGTCGACGTCGTCGAGCTGAACGAGGCGTTCGCATCGCAGTCGCTCGCCTGCCTGCGCGGCTGGCCGGATCTCGACCCCGAGAAGCTCAACATCCACGGCGGTGCCCTCGCGATCGGGCATCCGCTCGGCGCCTCCGGCGGCCGCATCCTGGGACACGCCGCGCACGAGCTGCGGCGGCGCGGAGGGGAGTCGCGATCGCCGCGATCTGCATCGGCGTCGGGCAGGGCCTCGCGGTCGTGCTCGAGCGCTAGGGTTTCGATGTGACTGCGACCGACGAATCCCCCGCTGCGAGCTCTCCCGGCGGGGACTTCGTCCAATCCCTCGCGCGAGGGCTGGCTGTGATCAAGGCGTTCGACGGCGAGCCCGCGGCCCTCTCGCTGGCCGAGGTCGCGCGCCGTGCGGGCATTCCTCGTGCCGCCGCCCGACGCTTCCTGCGCACCCTCGAGCAGCTCGGCTATCTGCGCGCCGTGCCCGAGGGGCGATACGCGATGACCCCGCGGGTGCTCGAGCTCGGCTACGGCTATCTCTCGTCACTGTCGCTCCCCGAGATCGTGCAACCCCATCTCGAGGATCTCTCCCGCCAGGTCGGCGAGTCGGTGTCGGTCGCGGTGCTCGACGGCGATGAGATCGTCTACGTCGCCCGTGCCGCCGGTCGGCGCATCATCAGCGTCCGGATCACCATCGGCACGCGGTTGCCCGCTTTCGCGACGAGTATGGGACGAGTGCTCCTGTCGGCTCGTCCCGAGACGGAGGCGCTCTCGCTCATCGACAGCTCCGAGCGCCCGCCCTACACACCGCGCACGCGAGTGGACAGCGCCGAACTGACGACCGAGATCCGCGTGGTGCGTGAGCAGGGCTGGGCCATGGTCGACGGCGAGCTGGAGGAGGGCCTTCGCTCGATCGCCGTGCCGCTGCGGTCGAGGGGCGAGGTCGTCGCGGCCGTCAATGTGTCGACCAGCACCGGTCGTGAATCGGCCGACGAGACGCGTCGAGCGCTGCTCCCTGCGCTGACGCAGACCGCGACGGCGATCGAGGCCGAACTGCGGGTAGCCCTCTGACCGGCGGCGGTCGGCTGATCAGCGCGAGCCCGTTCAGAGGGAGCGCGTCTCGCCCCCGTCCGCGCGGAGGTTCTGACCGGTGATGTAGCCCGAATCACTGCCGGCGAGGAATCGGATCACGCGGGCGAGTTCCCTGGTGCTCTGCGCTCGCCGCAGCGGTATGCGCTGCGTCCATTGCGGGGATACGGTCGCAGGGTCGTCCGTCGTGAACCCGGGGAGCACATTGTTCATCCGGATGCCGTGCGGACCGTACTCCGTGGCGTAGAGCTTCGTGAACGCGGCGAGGGCGGCGCGCACCGTCGCCGACACGGGAAAGGAAGCGCTCGGCTCCAGAGCGGACGCCGTGGACACATTGACGATCGCACCGCCGCCGGCGGCCAGGAAGTGGGGCGTCACGAGGCGCGCCATGCGCACGACGTTCATGAGGTACAGGTCCATGCCGGTGAACCACTCGTCGTCGGTGACCTCCAGCAGCGGTCCGCGCGCGGCATGGCCGCTGCTGTTCACGACCGCGTCGATGCGCCCGTAGCGTGAGACGGCGAGGTCGACGACCGCGCGCAGCGCCTCGGGGTCGGTGTTCGCGCCATCGATCCCCTCGCCCCCGAGAGACTCCGCGAGCTGACGTCCGCGCCCGGACGGCGACATCGCGACGACGCGGTAGCCGTTCTCGGCGAACTCCCGGACAGCGGCCGCCCCGATCCCGGCGCCGGCCCCGACGATGATCGCGACCGGCGGAGTGGACTGCTCAGGCATCGGTGAGCTCCGAGACACGGGTTCTGATCAGATGCTCCAGGGCATCCGCGGCCATGGCGGCGGCATGTTCGAAATCGGTGTCATCGCCGGCCGCAGCCGCGATGCGGAACCCGTCCGTGACGGCTCGCGCCATGCCGGTGATGTCCCGTGCCAGCTTGTTCGCCTCGTCCTCGGGAAGCGCGGGGAACTCCGCGCGCAGCCGCTCGGCCATGAGGGTGAACATCTCCGCGCGGATGCCCAGGTAGCGCTGCCGTGCGGCGTTGTCGTCGAAACGGCGCAGGGCGAAGATGAGACCGATGCTCCAGAACGCCGCCGCGGGATCAGCCGATCCGGCCGATGCGGCTGCTGAGGTGCCGATGCTGATGCGCAGCCGCTCGCGCATCGAGCGCGACGGAGGGTTCGCGTCTTTCCAGATCTCGAAGCAGTAGTCCAGAAGCTCGGCGAAGAGCTGCTCCTTGTTCTGGAAGTGCCAGTAGACCGATCCGATGGGCAATCCCGAGGCGCGGGCGACGTCGACCATCGTCGTTCCCTCGTACCCCGCTTCCAGAGCGCGGGAGAGAACGGCCTCCAGGATCGCTCGCTTGGATGCCGCCGAGCCGTGATGCTCGCCCTTTCGTGTCGCCATGGCATTTCCTCCATCGAGCTCTGCGACCGCTTGACATCGCGCGGTCCACCGATCATAATAGCTGCAAGTTCTAGAATCTTGATTCCAGAATATGTATTCGCACCTGTCGATGCGAGTCCGAGCCACCGTCGGCACCAGGCAGAAGGAGAACCCATGTCGCTCGCAGTCGCCGCGCTTTCACACGCTCCGTCCTTCGGGAACGTCGACCCCGGAGGGAACACGTTCGCCGAGATCACTGCCGCCATCGACGAGGTCAAGGCGTTCATCGCCGACTTCGACCCGGAGGTCATCGTCGTCTTCGGCCCCGACCACTTCAACGGCCAGCTGTACTCGAACATCTCCCCGTGGGTGGTCGGCGCGCAGGCCGAGGGGATCGGCGACTACGGCACCACCGAGGGGCCGATCCGGGTGGACAGCGAGACGGCCCGCGAGCTGCACCGTCTTGTCCTCGAGCAGGGCATCGACATCGGCCGCTCCGAGCGCATGAAGGTCGACCACGGTGTGATGCAGCCGGTGAACTTCCTGTTCGGCACCGAGTTCACGCAGCCGATCATCCCGGTGTTCGTCAATTCGCTCGGCATCCCGCTGACCCCCATGAACCGCGTCCGCCTGATGGGCGAGGCATTCGGCCGCGCCGCGCAGCAGCTCGACAAGCGCGTGCTCTTCATCGCGTCCGGCGGCATCTCGCACGACCCGCCGATCCCGCGCTGGGAGGGCGCCCCGGGCACACTCCAGGAGCGCCTCATCGACTATGCACCCAGCCGCGACGAGCGGATGGCACGCGAGAACGCGATCGTCACCGCGATCCAGAAGATCGCCGACGGCGGCGGCAACAGCGACCCGCTGAACGAGGAGTGGGACACCCTTCTGCTCGACACGTTCCGCTCGGGCGATCTGACGCCGGCCGACGAGTGGGACAACTCCTGGTTCCTCGCCGAGGGGGCTCGGCCGCACACGAGATGCGCAGCTGGCTCGCCGCGTATGCTGCGCTGTCGACCGCCGGCCCCTACGGGTTCGACGTCGATCACTACTGGGCCGTCAAGGGCTGGGCCGCCGGCTTCGCGATCCAGGCGGCACGCACGTCATGACCGCACTGTCGACCTTCTGGGAGGCCATCGCCGACCTCCCGCACGTCCTGCACTACGTCCAGGTGGGCCCGTGGCGCACGCGCGTGCTCGAGATCGAACCGCAGGGCGGTTCGTCGACGGCTGAGGTCGTCGTGCTCGCCAACGGCACCAGCGGCCACATCGAGGCGTGGACGCAGAACGTCCGCGCGCTGGCCGTGGCGGGGTTCCGCGTCGTCGGCTACGACTACCCGGGCCACGGCTACACGACCCTGACCGACCACGACCTCGAGATCCCCGAGTACGAGCAGCACCTCCTCGGTCTGCTGGACACGCTCGGCCTCGACCGGGTGCACCTGGCAGGCGAGTCGCTCGGCGGCTGGCTCGCCGTGAAGTTCGCTGCGCACCACCCGGAGCGCCTGCGCACCGTGATCCTCAGCGCTCCCGGCGGGCGCGTGGTCGGAGAGCAGAAGGTCGACAAGGCGCAGTCCGTCAGTGTGCAGGCCGTCACCGAGCCGACCTTCGAGAACGTGAAGAAGCGCCTGCAGGTGGTCATCCACGATCCCGAGAACATCACCGACGAGCTCGTGAAGGTGCGCCGCGCGATCTACAGCCAGGATCCGAGCGGGGCGAACATGGCGCACGTCTCGGCGCTGCGCCGGCCCGAGCCGCGCTGGCGCAACCGCGTCACCGACGAGGACTTCGCCTCCATCGGGGTGCCCGCGCTGTTCGTCTGGACCGACAACGAGCCGACCGGCGACGCCGAGGAGGGCAGACGCCTGGCCGGGCTCATCCCCGACAACGAGTTCCTGCTCGTCGAGGGCGCCGCCCACTGGCCGCAGTGGGAGGGAGCGGACGCGTTCAACGCGGCCGCCACGGCGTTTCTCGCCCGCCACTCAGAAGGGAGCGACCAGTGACCGTCGACGCTCAGACCATCGTCGAGATCGCCCGCGAGCTGCATGACGCCAAGAACGGCACCTACACCGTTCCGTATGTGAGTCCGCGGCTTCCCGAGCACGACCTCGACTCCGCCTACGCGATCTCGGAGGCATTCGCCTCACTCCGCGAGAGCGAGCTCGGCGTGCGCCGCGTCGGACGCAAGGTCGGGCTGACCAACCCGCTCGTGCAGAAGCGCGTCGGAGTGTTCGAACCCGACTACGGCATCATCCACGACGACATGGTCTTCCAGTCCGGCGTCGTGCTGCCCGCATCCCGCTACAACCGGCTGCTCATCGAGGCCGAGGTCGCCTTCGTGCTCAAGAACGACATCCTCGATCCGTCCCTTGAGAGCATCGTCGCGGCGATCGACTACGTCACCCCGGCGTTCGAGATCGTCGACTTCCGCTACGGCGGCAGCGTCGGACAGATCGTCGACACGATCGCCGACAACGCCGGATGCAGTGGACTCGTCCTCGGCGAGGAGAAGCACCCCTACGGCGACGTCGACCTCACGGCCGTCGAGATGGTGATCACCGCCGGTGACACCGAGATCACCCGCGGCGTCGGCAGCAACGTGCTCGGCGACCCGGTCAATGCCGTGCAATGGCTCGCCGAGACGGCGATCACCACCGGGCATCCGCTGCGTGCCGGAGAGGTGCTGCTGTCGGGCTCGATCGGATACATCGAACCGTGGCCCGCCGACGTCGAGTGCGTCGCCACGATCACCGGACTCGGTCGCGTCACCGCGACCGTCGACTCGAAGGCCTGAGGAGATCTGAATCATGAGCGCCTACACGCCCGTACCCGCGATCACCCGCGTCGAGATCGAGCAGCTGATCTCCGAGATGCTGTACCGCCTCGACCACAACCAGGCCGACACCACCTGGGAGCTCTACACCGAGGACGGCGTCTCGGTCGGTCCGATGGGGCAGATGGGTCGTGAAGGGATGAAAGCATGGGGAGCCAAGCGCGCCCTGCAGACCGACATCGTCGGCCGCCACTTCATCGGAGCGATCCGCCTCGTTCCCGGAGCAGACGACGACGAGGTGCACGGCACCGTCCAGTACCTGACGTTCCGCGACGCGAATGACCCGCAGACCCAGCCCGCATCGGTCGGCGAGTTCCGCGAGGTCTACCGTCGCGTCGACGGCCGGTGGTTCTTCGCCCGTCGTGAGATCGCCCCGATCTTCGGCGGAACCGCCGCCGCAGCCCACGCGGCTCGGCTGGCCGATCGCAAGGACCAGGCGCAATGAAGGCTGCCGCACGCGGTGGCGCGCAGCCGGTGCTGTTCCACCAGTCCCTGCCCTCATTCTCCGAGCCCGAGTGGGCCCTGGCCGCGGGCTACGACGGCGTCATCCTCGATCTGCAGCACGGCGAACTCGGTGTGGAGGCGGCCTGCGGCATCCTCCGCTCCCTTCCCCGCGGGAACGCCTACGCGTACGCGCGGGTCGGGTCGATCGACACCGCGCCGATCCTGCGCCTGCTCGACAGCGGCGCGCGAGGCATCATCGCCCCGACCGTCGAGACCCGTGAGGCCACCGAGGCACTCGTCGCGGCGACCAAGTACCTGCCGGTCGGCAACCGCAGCCTGGGGCCGTCTCGGCCCGCACTCTACAGCGGCGACTCCTACGCCGACGCCGGCAATCTCGCCGTGTCGACCATCGCTCAGATCGAGACGCAGATCGGCGTCGACAACGCCGAAGCGATCGTCTCGACGCCCGGTCTCGACTCGATCTACATCGGTCCGGCCGATCTGGCCGTCTCCTACGGGCTGCCCGGCCGCGGCGACTGGGAGGACGGTCCGGTGAAAGACGCGATCGTGCACCTGCGCGAGCTGACGGATGCCCACGGCCTCACGCTCGGCATCTACTCCGGCCGCGCCGACTACACGGCCGCCCTCCTCGCCGAGGGGCTGATCGACTACGTCGGCCTCGGCATCGATCTCGTCCTGCTGAACCGCGCGTTCGGCGACACCATCTCCGCGCTGACCGCAGCGCGATCCTCCGGGAGTGCGTCATGGCTCTGAACTCCGCATCCGCCGTCTTCGACGTCCTCATCATCGGCGCGGGCCCGGTGGGACTCACGCTTGCCAACCTGCTCGGTCAGCAGGGGATCGAGGTGCTGCTCGTCGAGAAGGAGGACGAGCTCATCAGCTACCCGCGGGCCGTCGGCATCGATGACGAGGCGCTGCGCGTCATGCAGACCGCCGACATCGTCGGCGAGGTGCTGCCGCACACCATCCCCGATCAGAAGATCTACATGGTCAACGGCGACCGGCTCATCCTGTCGGAGGTCAACCCCACCACCCGCGAGTTCGGCTGGCCGCGCCGAAACGGCTTCGTGCAGCCGCTCGTCGATCGCGTGCTGCTGGAAGGGCTCGAGCGCTTCCCCCGTGTCAGCGTCCGCTTCGGCGCCGAGGTCACCGATCTCGTGGAGGATGCCGACGGCGTCGCAGCCACGCTCGCGAACGGCGAGACCGTCCGTGCGCGCTGGGTCGTTGCGGCCGAGGGTGGGGCATCCCCCACGCGCAAGCGCCTCGAGTTGTCGTTCGAGGGCGAGACGCGCCCCTCCGACGGGCTCGTGATCGACGTGGCGAACGACCCGATCGGGACACCGCATGCGGTGTTCGGCGGCGACCCGAAGCGCAGCTACGCCTCCATCTCGCTGCCGCACGGCATCCGCCGCTGGGAGTTCACGCTCTTCGAGGGCGAGGAGGCCGAGGTCACTGAGGAGTTCGCGCGCTCGCTGCTCGCGCCGCACGTGCCCGATCCGTCGAAGCTCGACATCATCCGCAGCCGCGTGTACCGCCACCACGCCCGTGTCGCCGGCGCGTTCAAGGTCGGGCGGATCATCCTCGCCGGGGACGCCGCCCACGTGATGCCCGTCGTCGGCGGCCAGGGGTGGAACTCCGGCATCCGCGATGCGTTCAACCTGGGCTGGAAGCTCGCCGCCGTCGTGAAGGGACAGGCGGATGCCGCCCTGCTCGACACCTACGAGCAGGAGCGTCTGGGGCATGTCGCACAGATGGTCGCCGTCTCGCTGGGCATGGCGAAGGAGATGACCGATCACGATCCCGCGGCGGCCGCCGAGCGCGACAGGATCGCTGCCAACCGGACTCCGGAGGAGCGCGCCGCGCAGGCCCAGCAGAAGTTCAAGCCGCAGCCGAAGTTCGATGCGGGCGTCGTCGTGCACACACCCCTGCCGGAGTTCAAGACGCTGCCGGCACGTGACGTGCCGCGGATGGCCGGGTCGATCTTCCCGCAGCCGCAGGCCACCGATGCCGACGGCGTGGAGATGCTCCTCGACGATGCCACCGGTCAGGGCTGGCGCGTGATCATGTGGAACAACGATCCTTCGAAGTTCGTGACGCCCGAACAGGCTCGCACCATCGCGGACCTCGGAGGACGCCTCGTGCAGGTCGTGCCGAGGTCGCAGCTGCCGTGGGTGCGTGCGCACGCCGCGGCGGACGTGACCATCGTCGGCGACCTCGGAGGAGAGGCGAGTCTGCAGGCCTGGTTCGACGCGCGACCGGTCGGCGCCGTGATCGTGCGACCGGACCATGTCGTGGCGGCGGAGTGCCTCGCCCAGGAGGTGCGGGAGGTGCTCGATCGTGTGTTCGAGGCGGCCAGCATCCGCGTGCGTCAGCCGGCTTCCCTCGCTTAGAGCCTTCCGCATCACCCCTGGAACATAAGAAAATATTATTCACTTAATCTGTATCTAAACGTGTATTATGTACTTATCGACCGACAAGGTCGACCCGGACTCAAAGAAGAGGTTTGATGATGTCGCTATCACGCGTTCTCGGAACCACCACTGTCACCGTCGCTCTTGCGGTCGGCCTTCTCGGCTGCTCGTCGGGTTCGGTCGATGGCAGCACCGTGAAGGAGACCCAGGAAGGTCTCACACCGATCTCGCTCGGCGTCTTCACCTCGCCGTCGGTCGCCGTGATCCAGGCGGGTGTGGAGCAGGGGTTCTTCGAGGAGCACGGCTTCGACATCGAGGTCATCCAGGCTGCTTCCTCGGCTGCACAGCTGCCGGCGCTCGACAGCGGCAAGATCCAGTTCCTCCTCGCCAGCCCCGTCACGCCGATCCTCGCGAACACTCAGGGGCTCGATGTGCAGATCGTCGCGGGCTACGCCCAGAACGACCCCGACACGGTCAACGATTCCACCGCCCTGCTCGTCGGCGCGGACTCCCCGCTGAAGAGCCCCAAGGACCTCGAAGGCAAGAAGGTCTCGATCAACGCGCTCGGATCGATCGGTGAGATCGGCATCAACGCCGCGGTCGAGGCCGACGGCGGCGACCCGAGCACGATCCAGTACATCCAGCTCGCGCTCGGTGACGTGCCGGCAGCTCTCGAGTCGGGCGAGATCGATGCCGGTATGACCGGCGCTCCGTGGATCGGACAGGTCGAGGCCGCCGGCGGCTCGGTGCTCAGCGACTTCATCCAGGAGGACGGTCTCGGAAAGAACGAGCTCGTGATCGCCGGCAACGGCACTTTCCTCAAGGACAACCCCGAGAAGGCGGAGGACTTCATCGCCGCGCTCGAGGAGACCTACGAGTACGCCAACGAGAACCACGACGCGCTCGCAGCCATGCTGCCCGAACTGCTCAGCATCCCTGAGGCGGCTGCCAAGAACCAGGTGTGGACCCTCTACTCCGCTGAGGTCGACCCGGCCGTGCTCGGAACCTTCGCAGAGCTGATGACCCGCTACGAGATCGTCTCCAACGAGCCCGACATGGATGCGATCATCTGGAAGCACTGACGTGATCAGGCGGAGATGCGGTGCGCTCGCACCGCATCTCCGCATCGGCCCCAATGAAAGATGGATGAAGCGACATGGTCACTCCTCCTCCCGTCACTGAGACGCAGGTACTCCGCGTCGCCAAGACGGTACGACAGGATCGCTGGGCGCAGGTCGGGCCCGTCGTCCTCGGCACCGCCGGCGTCGTCACGTTCCTCATCGCCTGGCAGCTCTACGCGCAGTTCGGGCCGGTGTCGAACGAGTACCTGCCGTACCCGGCAGAGGTGATCGGACAGTTCTTCGGCAACTTCGCACTGACCTCGTTCTGGGCATCCGTCGGCGCCACGCTGTGGGCATGGTTCCTCGGTCTTGTGATCTCCGCCATCGCGGGCCTCGTCCTGGGAGTCATCATCGGCTCCAGCCGATTCCTGCGCCGGGCGACGTTCACGGTGATCGAGTTCCTGCGTCCGATCCCGTCGGTCGCGCTCATCCCGATCGCCGCCCTCGCCTTCGGCCCGCAGCTCGAAGCGGAGCTGCTCGTGATCATCTACGGCTGCTTCTTCGTCGTGCTCATCCAGACCCTCTACGGCGTCGCCGATGTCGACCGCGTCGCGCACGAGACGACACTGACCATGGGCCTGAACTGGGGGCAGCGGGCGCGGCACCTCGTCGTCCCGACACTGCTGCCGTACTTCTTCACCGGTGTGCGGCTCTCGGCCACCATCTCGCTGATCCTCGCGGTCTCCGCAGAGCTCATCATCGGCACCCCCGGTCTCGGACAGTCGGTCGCTCAGGCACAGCTCAACGGCGCACCCGTCGCCATGTACGCCCTCATCGTCACAGCCGGTGTGCTCGGCATCATCATCAACACCGGAGCCAAGATCGCCGAGCGCAAGGCGCTGTTCTGGCACGAGTCCGTTCGAGCGGAGGTTCCGGCGTGAACATTCTGAAGAACCTCGCCTACTGGCTGGGCCTGCCCATCATCCTCATCCTCATCTGGCACTTCGCCACGATGGGAGACATCAGCCCGTTCGTTCCGCGGCCACTGCCGCTGTGGGAGAAGTTCGTCTCGGTGTGGCTCGGCGAGAACCTTCTCACCGACGTGCTGCCGAGCATCGGGCGCCTGCTGCTGGCCCTGGCCATCTCGATCGTCCTCGGTGTCGTGCTCGGAGTGCTGATCGGATCGTTCCGCTCGGCGCGCTGGTTCTTCGAGCCGCTGTTCGAGTTCCTGCGGGCGATCCCGTCGACGATCATGATCCCGGTCCTCCTGCTGGTGGTCGGACTCAACGACAACATGCGGATCACGGTGATCGTGCTCGGCAGCATCTGGCCCGTGCTCCTCAACACGATCACGGGCGTGCGCTCTCTCGACGAAGTGCTGTCGAACTCCGCGAAGGTGTACGGCGTCCACGGCTGGGGCCGGGTCTGGCACCTGGTGCTCCCCGGTGCCTCACCGGCGATCATGGCGGGCGTGCGACAGAGCCTCGCCGTGGGCCTCATCCTGATGGTGGTGTCTGAGATGTTCGCCTCGGCGAACGGCATCGGCACACTCATCACGAACTTCCAGAACCGTGTGGCGGTGCCCGAGATGTGGAGCGGCGTGCTGCTGCTCGGCGTCGTCGGTGTGGTGCTCTCGGCGATCTTCGCCCTTGTTCAGAAGGGCGTTCTCAAGTGGTACGACGGACTCAAGGCGGCGGCTGATGGCAATTGACATGAACGACACCCCGAGCACGGGCGACGATGTCCTCCTGCGTGTCGAGAATCTGAGCAAGACCTACAACGGGCGTGCGGGTGCGGTGGAAGCCGTTCGCAGCCTCACCTTCGACCTGCACCAGGGCGAGTTCGCCTGCCTGGTCGGCCCCTCGGGCTCGGGCAAGACGACGCTGCTGAAGATGATCTCGGGCCTGCTCGAGCCCACCGGAGGAACCGTCGTGCTCGACGGAAAGCGCGTGCGCGGGCCGGCGAAGGGCCTGGCGGTCGTGTTCCAGGAGTACGCGCGCAGCCTCTTCCCCTGGATGTCGGTCGAGGCCAATGTCGAGCTGCCGCTGAAGGTGGCGGGCGTGCCGCGCGCCGAACGCCGGGCGCGTGTGCTCGACGCGCTCAACGCCGTCTCGCTCGGGCACGCGATGAGGTCGTACCCGTGGCAGCTGTCCGGCGGCATGCAGCAGCGCGTGGCGATCGCTCGCGCGGTGGCATCCCGCCCGACCGTGCTGCTGATGGACGAGCCGTTCGCGGCCGTCGACGCGCAGACGCGCGGCGAACTCGAAGATCTCGTGCGCAAGGTCTGGCGCGAGCACAACATGACGATCCTGTTCATCACGCACGACATCGACGAATCCGTGTACCTGGGCAGCCGCGTGCTCGTGCTCTCGAGCTCGCCGACGATCATCCAGAACGACATCGCTGTCGATCTGCCGGATGAGCGCGACCAGATCGGCACCCGCTCACTGCCGCGTTTCGCCGAGCTGCGCACACAGGTGTACGAGGAAGTGCAGTTCGCGAAGACGAACGCGGGTGGTGCTCGCACCGGAAGCGCGGCATGAGAAGGCGCGACAGGAATGATGCCGAGCTTCGCGATGTCATCGTCGTCGGCGGCGGGCCCGTCGGGTTGACGGCAGCCCTGTGGCTCGCCGACGGCGGCGCGGCGGTCACCGTCATCGAGCAGCAGACCGCCCCCGGTGATCTGCCTCGGGCGATCAGCATCGCCGACGAGACGTTCCGCATCATGGACTTCCTGACGATCTGCGAGGAGCTCAGATCCGAGACGCTGCTCGACACCGGCAGTCGGTACTTCGGTCTGAACGACCGCCTGCTCGCCGCGTCGAAGCCCCTGCCCAGCCGCAGCGGGCATCCTGCCAAGAGCCAGTTCGATCAGCCGGTCCTCGAGAAGCTGCTGTGGGATCGTGCCGTCGCGCACGAGCGCATCGATTTCCGCACCGGCATGCGGGCCGTGGGCGTCGCGCAGAGCAGCGACCGCGTCTCGGTCGAGGTGCGCCCTGCGGGGGAGGACACGCAGTCCGAGCTGCTCGTCGCCTCCTTCCTGATCGGCGCGGACGGCGGCAAGTCGTTCGTGCGCAGCGCCATCGGCACGCGACTGGTGGGTTCGACCCAGCAGGAGCGCTGGATCGTCGTCGATCTGGTGAATGTCATGACCCCGCGCGAGCCGTATGCCGAGTTCTACGGCAACGGTCGGCGCCCCTACGTGCTCGTGCCGGGCGTGAAGAATCGCCTCCGGATCGAGTTCATGCTCTTCGACGGCGAGGACGGCGATGCGATGTGCGCGCCGGAGAAGATCATCGCCCTCTGCGAGCCGATCGAGTCCGGCGTTCGCCCGGAGGACATCCGGCGGGCGGTCGTCTACGTCGCCCATCAGCGCGTGGCCGAGCACTACCGTCGCGGGCGCGCGTTCCTCGTCGGGGACGCCGCTCATCTGATGCCGCCGTTCAGCGGGCAGGGCCTGAACGCCGGCCTGCGCGACGCGAACAACATCGCCTGGAAGATCCTCGACGTGCTCGCGGGCCGCGGCACGGATGCGCTGCTGGACAGCTACGAGGCCGAGCGGCGCGCGCACGGCGCGAAGATGGTCACCGTGTCGCGCCGCACCGGGGATGTCGTGATGGCCATCGGCGCCGCCCGTACCCGCCTGCGCGACCTGCTCTTCCGCGCGATCAGCGTCGTTCCGCCCGTGTACGACTACCTGCGCTACATGCGCTTCATCACCCCGCCGAATTACGCCGATGGAGTGGCGGTGCGGGCGCCGAGTCGCCGATCGCCGCTTGCGGATGCCGTCGGCCGTCCGCTCGGTCAGCCGACGGTGGTCTTCGCGAACGGCGAGACCGGGGTCTCGACCGCGCGCTGGGCGGCGAGTGGGCGCTTGTGCAGATCGGGCAGGGCATCGGCGTCGACACACGGCATCCCTACTGGGACGGGCTGGGCGTGCGTCGCGTACGCGTGCTCCCCGCGGGTACCCGGGTCGCGAGCGTCGCGGAAGCCGACGTCGCCGACGTCGTCGAGACAGCCGACACCGTGGTGTCCCTGTGCCGCGAAGCCCGCACAGCCGGAGCGCAGGCAGTGACACTGCTCGTCCGACCAGACAAGTACGTCGCCGCGGTCATCGTGCCCGGAGACGAGAACCGGATCATCGCCGGCCTGCGCGAGTACGAGGCGCCGCCGGTCCTGGTCCGCCAGGAGGAATCATGATGCCCGGTGCCGCACGTCCGACCGCAGAACTCCCGGCACCGCTTCGCGTGCCGTTCGATGACCTGTTCTGGCGCGACGAGTACGATCCCATCGTCGAGACCGACGCCGAGCTCGCGGCGATCGTCGAGCGCGCCGATCTGCCGGCGCTGCTCGCTGCGCTCGCCGCTGCGCTCGGCGATCCGTCGATCCTCGAGCCGGGGCTGCGCCCACCGCTCACTCTCGTCGACACGTTCGGACATCCGCACGGCGGGATGACGTCGGCGCAGGTGGAACGCGGGCGGGAGGTGGCGCTCGCCGCGCTGGTGCGGCTGCGCGACAGCGGCATCCGATCCGTCGGCATCCTGCCCCGCGAGCAGGTCGACGCGATCCTCGATTTCCTCACGAACGGACGGGCCGAGTACTGGCCGTCTCTCAAGCACGAACTCGGCCTCGCACCAGATAAGAACGGCGCTCCGGACTTCGTCTACGCCGACCTCGCGGGTTCGCGTGAGTTCCGGACGCTCGTGATCGGCGCCGGGGTCTCCGGCATCGCCGCCGGCTATCGTCTGATGCAGGCGGGCGCTCCGTTCACCATCATCGACGAAGCCCCCGCGCTCGGCGGCACGTGGTGGAAGAACCGCTACCCGGGCGTACGGCTGGACACGCCGACCTTCGGGTACTCCTACTCGTTCGCGCAGAAGACGGACTGGCCGCATCAGTTCGCCGAGGGCGGGGAGATCCACGACTACCTCGCGGAAGTCGCCGACCGGGCGGGAATCACCGAGCGGATCGAATTCGGCACGCGCTTCGACTCGGCGCGCTGGGATGAGGACGCGTCCGAGTGGGTCGTGGTGCTCTCGGGCCCGCAGGGCACGGAGGAGCGCCGATTCGACGCCGTGATCTCCGCGTTGGGACAGCTCGATCGTCCGCACATCCCGGACTTCCCCGGGCTGGAGACGTTCGCCGGCCGCGCTGTGCACTCGCAGGATTGGGATGAGACGGTCGACGTCGAGGGCAAACGCGTCGTGGTCATCGGCACGGGGGCGAGCGCCTATCAGATCGTTCCGGCGGTCTACGAGCAGGTCGATCACCTGACCGTCTTCCAGCGCAGCGCGCCGTGGATGATCCCCGCAGACAACTACCACGAGCGCATGACCGACACCTTCGACTGGCTGCAGCGCACCGTGCCGCACTACGGGCAGTGGTTCCGGCTCTGGACACTGCTGCTGGGCATCCCCGGCCGGTTCCACACCGTCACCGCCGAGGAGGGCTGGTCCGGCGTCCCGCTTTCCGTCAGTGCGAAGAACCATGAGGTGCGTGAATCGCTCATCGCCCGAATGGCAGAGCAGTACCGCGACCGCCCTGATCTGCTCGAGCTCGCCATCCCGAACTACCCACCGGGAGCGAAGCGGATGCTGCGCGACAACGGGGTGTGGGCGAAAGCGCTGCAGGCGCCGCAGACCACGGTCGTCTCGACAGGTGTCGGCCGCATCACCGCCGAGGGCGTCGTGGACGGCGCCGGGGTGCTGCACGAGGCCGATGTCATCGTGTTCGCCACCGGGTTCAAGGCGAGCGACTTCCTCGACGGGACTGACGTCGTCGGGCGCGGCGGCGTGGAGCTGCACGACTACTGGGCGGGCGACTCCCGCGCCTACAACGGCATAACCGTGCCGCGGTTCCCCAACTTCTTCCTCATCTACGGTCCCAACGTCAACGGCGTCGTCGCGGGTTCGGGTCATCTCATGATCGAGCGGGCGGCCGAGTATGCGGTCAGCGCCATCGGCGAACTGCTGCGCCGGGGCGCACGGTCGCTCGAGGTCACCGAGGACGCTCTCGATCGCTTCGTCTCCTGGGTCGATGCCGGCAACAGGCGGATGGCCTGGGGGCAGGAGTACATCTCGAACTGGTACCAGAACGCGGCCGGGCGGGTCGTCACGATCTGGCCGTACACGAACGTCGAGTACTGGGCCGCGACCGAGTCGATCGCCGAAGAGGACTACACGTTCGACTGAATCGGCGCGCCGGCCTCGCGCTGCTGCTGCTGTGCGCGGTGCAGCACGATGTCGCTGGTGCGCTGGAAGTGCGCCTGCAGCAGGGCGACGGCCGTCGGTGCGTCGCGCGCGAGCACGGCGTCGAGGATGTCGCGATGCTCCTTCTCGACGTCGCGTGCGCGAGCACCGGCATCGGGAGCCGACCAGCGGCGGAACAGTTCGGTGGCGTTGGTCAGCTGGCGGGCGAAGCTGCACAGCGAGGGCACCCCGCACGCCTCGATGAGCTTCTCGTGAAACGCCCGGTGCGCCGTGAGCCACTCGGGGCTGGTGTGCGCCGGGTCGTCTTCGGTGCGGCGTGGGGTGCGGGCGAGCAGATGGTGCGCGGCGATGAGCTCGCCCTCCCACTGGACGCCACCGCGCTCGATGGCGAGTTCGATCGCGCGCCCCTCTATGAGGCAGCGGACGTCGGTGATGTCCGTCAGGCCGCCGTCGGTGAGCGCCGGGACGAAGAACCCGCGGTTGGGCTCGCTGACGAGGAAGTTCTCGCCCGCGAGCCGGGTGAGGGCTTCGCGGATGACGGTGGTGGAAGTGGCATATCGCTCGGCGAGTTCGCCGGGTGGGACGCGGCTGCCCGGAGGCCAGACCCCATTGAGGACATCGGCCCGGATCGCGTCGATCACGTGCCTGCGTTTGCTCGTCTGCTCGGTGGCCATGGAACCTATCTTGGTCGATGAACGGGATCATCCAGTAATGCAGTAAGAATATATGATACGGTAAAAATCTACTTTGGAACGTCGGAGGTGCGTGCATGGCATTCGGAGCCATCAGCGAGATCGGATACGTGTCGCTGCAATCGAAGGACATCGAGCATGCGATCCGCCACGCGCGGGACATCCTGGGGCTGACGGAGACTCACCGCTCGGGCAACGCCGTCTACCTCTCCAGCCGCGCTCGCCGCCATCACGAGCTCGTCTACCTGGATTCTCCGGAGGACGGCGTCGGCCACATCGGTCTCGTCGCCGCCGGAAAGGCCGGTCTCGACCTGGTGCGCACCCGCGTCATCGAGGCGGGCTACCCGCTGCTGTCCGAGGTGCCGCTGCACCCGGGTGTCGCCGACGGCTTCGCGTTCATCGGACCCGAGAACTTCGTCTTCGAGATCTACATCGGGCTCGAAGACGCGAGCCTGGTCCCCAGCGGTCACGCACCCGACCGCTTCGGGCACGTGAACCTGCACCCGCAGAATCTGCAGGCGATGCTCGCCTTCTTCCGCGACGTCCTCGACTTCCGCATCTCGGACATCATCGGCGACGACTTCGCCTACTTCCTTCGCTGCAACGCCGAGCACCACGGTGTGGCGCTGATGAAGGGCAAGGGATGGATGCATCACCACGCCTGGCAGGTGCAGTCGATCGCCGAGCTCGGCAAGGTGGGCGACCGCCTGCACGACTCCGGTTCGCGTCTGCTGATGGGGCCGGTGCGGCACGGCGCCGGCCACAACATGGCGGCGTACTACGTCGAGCCGACCGGTGCCGTCGTCGAGCTCTACGCCGACATGGAGTGGATCCTCGACGACGACCGGCCGCCGGTGGTGTGGCCGCAGGACGACCGCGCCTGGGCCACCAAGTGGTCCATCTACGACTTCAGCGAGTTCCGCTCCCACGGACTCTTCCCCGCCCGCGAGCACATCGCAGCCGTCTGACCCGACCTCCCCAGGAGTATTCAATGACGAAGTTCACCAGCTACTACCGCGCCGACAAGTCCGTGGCGTGGGGCCGTCTCGACGGCGAGACGATCTACGACGCGACCTCCGTCGCGCCGTCGCTCGCCGAGGCGATCGCGGACGGCGCGCTCGACTCGCTCGCCGACTACGCCGAGAACCCCGTCGACCTCGCGGCCGTCGCACTCGCCCCCGTCATCCACAACCCGGGCAAGATCATCTGCATCGGCGTCAACTACGCCTCGCACCGCGACGAGATCGGCAAGGCCGCGCCGCAGGCGCCGGTCATCTTCGCCCGTTACGCCGACAGTCAGATGGGTCACGGCGAGGATGCCCTGAAGCCGAGCATCTCGCCGCAGTTCGACTACGAGGGGGAGGTCGCGGTGATCATCTCCAAGCCCACCCACAAGGTCGCCAAGGCCGACGCCTACGACCACGTGGCCGGCTACGCCGTCTACAACGACTTCTCCGTGCGCGACTGGCAGCGCAAGGCCAGCCAGTGGCTGCCGGGCAAGACCTGGCCGGGCACCGGCGGTTTCGGCCCCTACATGGTCACCGCCGACGAGGTTGGCGACGTCACCAAGCTCGAGGTCACCACCCGCGTCAACGGCGAGGTGCGTCAGCAGGGCTCGGTCGCCGACCTGATCAACGACATCCCGGCGATCATCGAATACGTCTCGACGTTCACGCCGCTCGCGCCCGGTGATGTGATCGTCTCGGGCACCCCCGGCGGCGTCGGTCTCTTCATGGAGCCTCAGGGCTTCATCGTCGACGGTGACGTCGTCGAGGTCGAGGTCACGGGACTCGGCACGCTGCGCAACGTCGTGCGCGAAGTCGACTGAGACCGGCTTTCACAGAGCCGATCGCGCTGCTGTTCTCCGCACCCGCGGCGTAAATCCCTGGCGCGCGAGCCGAGAACAGCAGCGCGAGCCGAGAGAACAGCAGCGCGCACCGAGAACAGCAGCGCGAACTCAGAACAGTCGCGCGAGCCGAGAACAGCAGCGCGAGCCGAGAACAGCAGCGGGCGGGGTGCTCACGGCGCGATCGGCACCCGCTCCAGGGCGCGGCTCGCGCGGCGCGCTCGGCTTCGGATGCGCGGATGCCCTGCTCGACGACGTCGGCGAAGATGCGGCCGCCGGCCATGCCGGGGTGGATGCGGTCGCCGGCCAGCAGCTCCTCGTGCGGGGCGATGGCCGCTGCCCAGTCGGCCACGACCACTCCGCTGCGGGCGTCGGCGAAGGCGGCGAGGTCGCTGTTGACGCCGGCGATCCAGTCGCGCGGCGCGTAGGCGTTGACGAGCACGAGATCGCGGTCGCGGCCCACGGCATCCGCCATCTTCTGCAGCGCCCCGCCGTCGAGCGATCCGTTCGTGCCGAGCGCGACGACGACGTGCTCGCGCAGTCGTCCGGATGCGGCCAGCGCGTCGATGATGTCCGGCGCCGCCCAGCTCTGTCGGGACACGGCGGCATCGACATGGATGCCGGGCAGCTTCTCGTACAGGGCGGGAGTGGAGGCCAGCATCACGGAGTCGCCGACCGCGGTCACGTCGTCACCGCTGATGGCCTCGGGGATCGGTGCAGGTCTGGGTCGCGCTGCTTCGGCCTCCATGGCCCGCTGGCCCGCGCGGATCGACATCTCGGAGGTCGTCATCGGCGGAGCGACGGCGACGGCGGCGGTCGTGCCGCTGAGCGCGAGCGCTCCCGCCAGCACGGTGCCCAGCATCGCGAGTCGGCTCCGGGGTCCGCGCGCCAGACGCACCCGCACGGCGCGCAGCGCGCGACGGAATCCGTGCCGACGCAGCGGAGTCTCGAGGAAGCGGTAGGACATCGCCGCCACGACCAGTGACAGCAGCAGCGCCATCACGCCCGCCCAGACGGGCACGTCAGCGACGCTGCCGGAGACGCCCAGACCGCTCGCCGCGGTGATCAGCACGAGCACCGGCCAGTGCCAGAGGTAGATGCCGTACGAGCGATCCCCGATCCATCGCAGCGGCTGCACATCGATCGCGCGCCCGAACCAGGACCCGGGCATGACGCCCGAGACGACGGCCAGAAGAGTGCCGACGGATGCCATCAGCAGCGGTCCGGGGAAGGCAGACGCTCCCGAGGAGGCCGGCACCGCCGCCGCGATGACGATCAGCGCGAGTCCCAGCATCCCGACGGCCGCGCCGCCGACCCGGGCCGCCCTGCCTCGCAACCATTCCCGCTCCGGCATATGCTGCAGGGCGAAGGCCGCCGCGATGCCGAGCAGTAGGCCGAAGGCGTGCGAGTCGGTGCCGAAGTACTCGCGGGTCATCCCGCCGGCATCCACCAGCGTCGACATCCACCACGTCGACGCCGCCGCGGCGAGCAGGGCGAACGCGACGAGGATCCACCGCATCCGGAGGACCGCAAGCAGCACCGGCAGCAGCAGCGGCCAAAGAAGGTAGAACTGCTCTTCCACGGCCAGCGACCACACGTTGCGGAAGAGCTCGGGCTCGGTCGCGGCGAAATAATCCGAACCCCCGGCCAGCGCGACCCAGTTGTAGCTGAACGTCGCCGCTCCCACCAGCTGCCGCCCGATGCCGACCAGCACGTCGCCGCCGATCAGCCATGCCGCGGTCGCGCTCACCGTGAGCATCAGCGCGAGTGCGGGCAGCAGCCTGCGCGCACGACGGCGCCAGAAATCGATGAGCCGATGACGTCGCGTGTGCCGGGACGGGCGCAGCAGCAGCGACGTGATGAGGAATCCGCTCACGACGAAGAACACGTCGACGCCGACGAAACCGCTCGACAGTCCTGCGCCGGGGAACAGGTGATAGATCAGCACCAGGCCCACGGCGATCGCCCGCAGCCCATCGAGCCCCGCGTAACGCGGAATGTGGGGCGAGGACGGAGACATCAAGACGAGGGGGAGGGTTTCGCAGAGGAGGGGAGGGCTCCAGCTTAGGCTGGGTGGGTGCGCATTCGCCTGGACATCGCCTATGACGGCACCCACTTCCGCGGGTGGGCCACGCAACCGGGTCTGCGCACGGTGCAGGGGGTGCTGGAGGTCGCGCTGGCGCGCATCCTCGGATCCGCTGCGCGTCTCGTCGTCGCCGGACGGACGGATGCCGGGGTGCACGCGTCCGGCCAGGTGGCGCACGTGGATCTCGACGACGCGCAGTGGGCCCGGATCCGGGCGCGGCAGGGGCGCGCGGGATCGGATCCGGCCGGCGCGCTGGCCCATCGCATCCGAGGTGTTCTCGGGCAGTACCCCGATGTGACCGTCACCCGCTCCGCTCTCGCGCCCGAGGGCTTCGACGCGCGCTTCTCGGCGGTGTGGCGCCGCTACCGCTATCGCCTCGCCGACCTGACCGTCGGCTACGACCCGATGCGCCGCAACGACACCACGACCGTGCGCGCAGAGCTCGACGGGCAGAGCATGGACGCCGCTGCGCGCACCCTCATCGGGCTGCACGATTTCGCCGCCTACTGCAAGCCGCGCGAGGAGGCCACCACGATCCGCACGCTCCTGGACTACCGCTGGGCGCGGGACGCCGAAGGCGTGCTGGTCGCCGAGGTGAAGGCCGACGCGTTCTGCCACAGCATGGTGCGCGCCCTGGTCGGCGCCTGCGCGGCCGTGGGGGAGGGCAGGCTCTCCGTCGATGATGTCGTTCGCCTGCGCGATGATCTGACGCGCACGAGTGCCTTCAAGGTGCTGCCCGCGCGGGGACTCACTCTTGCCGAGGTCGGCTATCCGGACGATTCGCTGCTGGCATCCCGCGCCGAGCAGACCCGCGCCCGGCGCGATCGGGAGGGATGAGTCCACGGATGAGCGCCCCGTCAAGAGGGCGGTCGTGCGTCGGCGACGGCGGTACCGTGGGCCTATGAGAGTCATCTCGTACAACCTGCGCAAGCACCGTGCTGCCACCGAGCTCGGCGTGCTCGTCTCCAAGCACGACCCTGACATCCTCTGTCTGCAGGAGTGCGACACGGCCGTGCTGCCGGAGACGGTCGGTGAGCTCACGCTCGTGCAGGCCACGAGCGGCAACCGGCTCGGCCTGGCGATGTATCTGCGCAGCAACCTCTTCCACGTCGAGGAGGTGCGCACGATCGGGCTGAAGAAATCCCTGCACGACCGCGTGCTCAAACCGGCCAACGAACGCGTGCTCGGCGCCCGGCTGCGGGATATCGACACCGGACACGGACTGATCGTGGCGTCCTTCCACGCGGCCCCGCTGACCGCCCTGAACTCGCTGCGCCGCAACCAGATCCGTGCCGGACTGGACGCGCTGCAGGCGCTCGGGCCCGGCCTGCCGGTGCTCATGGTCGGGGACTACAACTATCCGGTGTTCAAGGAGAGCCTCGGGCAGTCGGTGCGCGAGCACGGATATCGGCTGACCCTGAGCGATGACCGCACCTACACGCGCTACCGGGTGTTCCGCGGGCACTACGACTTCGCCACTTCGTCGGGGTTCGACATCTCCAGCATCACGACGCTGCCGCAGGGCACCAGCGATCATCGTCCGATTCTGATCACCGCCGAGGCCGCGTAGCTCTGGCGCCGAAAACCGTCGACATGCGGTAAGCTGACTCCTTGGTGCCTGCCCTTCGGTCTGCCGAGGTGCCGGTACGACGAACGTGAGCCCTCCACTGGCGTGTTCCGTCCTGGTCCTTCGACAGGCTCGAGGACCGGATGAGAACCACCCCGGAGTGGGATTCACGAACCTCTCCGTTCGAAACCTACGAAAGCAGCACTATTGTGACGCGCACATTCACCCCGAAGGCCGGGCAGGTCCAGCGCGACTGGATCGTCATCGACGCCACCGACGTCGTTCTCGGTCGCCTCGCCTCGCACGCCGCAGCGATCCTGCGCGGCAAGCACAAGCCGACCTTCGCTCCGCACGTCGACACCGGCGACTTCGTCGTCATCGTCAACGCCGAGAAGGTCGCCCTCACGGGTCAGAAGCTCCAGAAGAAGATGGCGTACCGCCACTCCGGCTACCCGGGCGGCCTGACGGCCACCTCCTACGCCGAGCTTCTCGAGAAGAACCCGGTTCGCGCCGTGGAGAAGGCCGTGCGCGGCATGCTCCCGAAGAACACCCTGGGCCGCGAGCAGCTGTCGAAGCTGAAGGTGTACGCCGGTGCCGAGCACCCGCACGCCGCTCAGCAGCCCACGCCGTACACCCTCGACCAGGTCGCCCAGTAAGCGCCGCTCCAGATAAAGGACATACTCGTGGCTGACATTCAGGACACCACCGAATTCCCGCAGAACTTCACCACCGCGACCCCTGAGACCGAGGTCGTGGAGCAGGCTCCCCGCCCCGTGCTCTCGGTGCCGGGCGCTGCTGTGGGCCGTCGCAAGCAGGCCATCGCCCGCGTGCGTCTGATCCCCGGCTCGGGAACCATCACGATCAACGGTCGTACCCTCGAGGACTACTTCCCGAACAAGCTGCACCAGCAGCTGATCAACGACCCGTTCACGGCACTCAACCTTGCCGGTGCGTACGACGTCATCGCCCGCATCTCGGGCGGCGGCGACTCCGGTCAGGCCGGTGCGCTGCGTCTGGGCATCGCCCGCGCGCTGAACAACATCGACGCCGAGAACAACCGCCCGACCCTCAAGAAGGCCGGCTTCCTGTCTCGTGACGCCCGCGTCATCGAGCGCAAGAAGGCCGGTCTGAAGAAGGCCCGCAAGGCTCCTCAGTACTCCAAGCGCTGATCCGCGCAGTTCCTTCCATGGCACTGTTCGGTACCGACGGCGTGCGCGGGCTGGCCAACGGCCCCCTCACCGCCGAGCTTGCTCTCACCCTGGCCCAGGCGACTGCTGTCGTCCTGGGTCAGGGGCGCATCGCCCAGGCGCGTCAGACCGTGGGCAAGCGTCTCACCGCCGTGATCGCGCGCGACCCGCGCATCTCCGGGCAATTCCTCAGCGCCGCAGTCGAGGCGGGTCTCGCCTCCTCCGGCGTAGACGTGCTCGACGCCGGCACCCTTCCGACGCCGGCTGCGGCCTTCCTGATCTCGGACATCGACGCCGACTTCGGCGTGATGATCTCGGCATCCCACAACCCGGCCCCCGACAACGGCATCAAGATCTTCGCCCGCGGCGGAATGAAGCTGCCCGACGAGGTCGAGCAGCGCATCGAGCAGACGATGGCTGCCGGCACCAAACTGCAGCCCACCGGTGCCGCCGTGGGTCGCGTGCAGCGATTCTCGGATGCCGAGGATCGCTACGTCATGCACCTGCTGGCCTCACTGCCTCACCGCCTCGACGGCATCCATGTGGTGCTCGACTGCGCCAACGGCGCGGCATCCGGTGCGTCTCCCGAGGTGTTCCGTGCCGCGGGTGCGAAGCTGACCGTGATCGGCGCGGATCCCGACGGCATCAACATCAACGACGGCGTGGGCTCGACACATCTTGAGAAGCTGGCCGCCGAAGTCGTGCGCGTCGGCGCCGATGTGGGCATCGCTCACGACGGCGACGCCGACCGCTGCCTGGCTGTGGATGCCGACGGCAACGTGATCGATGGAGACCGGATCATGGCGATCCTGGCCGTGGCGATGAAGAGCCGCGGCAAGCTCGTCGACGACACTCTGGTCGCCACGGTGATGAGCAACCTGGGCCTGCACATCGCGATGCGTGAGCACGGCATCACCGTGCGGCAGACGGGTGTCGGCGACCGTTACGTGCTCGAGGACATGAACGCCGGCGGCTTCTCACTGGGCGGCGAGCAGTCCGGCCATGTGATCATGCGGGAGTTCGCCACCACCGGCGACGGTGTGCTGACGGGCCTGCACCTGGTCGCCGAGATGGCCCGGCAGAAGAAGTCACTCGCTGAGCTCGCGTCGATCATGACGGTGTATCCGCAGGTGATGATCAACGTGAAGGACGTCGACAAGGACGCCGTCTCGGATCACGCCGGCGTGCAGGACGCAGTGAAGGCGGTCTCCGCCGAGCTCGGCTCGTCGGGCCGCGTGCTGCTGCGCAAGTCGGGTACCGAGGCACTGGTGCGGGTGATGGTGGAAGCGGCGGATGCTGAGACCGCCAATGCCCATGCGGAATCCCTCGCCGAGGTCGTGCGCAAGCATCTCGCGCTCTGACGCTTGCGGGAATCTCAGGCTGACAAAGGCGGTGGGAGAACTTCAAGCGTGGCGCTGAGCCAGTCGCCTGGCGTGGCCAGTTGAGCTGAAGGATACGGCACGCATCGATGTCGTCTGCGAGATCCCGGCCCGCTCAGCCGACCGGCGCACCTGTGGAGAACAGGCGAAGGCGATGTTGTGCGGCCTCAGTGAGTGGGGACCCGACTGAGGCCGCGGCGCAGAGATCTGGGGAAAATCTGCACCTGACGTGGGGCACTGGGGATGCTCACCACGCCAGTGGGGCCGAGAAGTTCGCCCCACAGCCAAAATCTTACCGGGGTCGCACAATGCTTTCGGATATCGTCGACGCGCGGGTCGGCGCCGATCACTGCGTCACGGTGAGCGTGAAGGACACGTCGTCGACGCGCTGATCGGGGTCGCCGAGGAGCACATCTGTCGTCCCTGGTGCGACGGCGATGATGCGGATCTGGCTTCCGTCGCGTGAGGGCTCGTACGACGCGATGCTCCCGTCCAGGATCATCGCCGCGTACGGCACCGCGTCCTGTTCTGCGGTGTCGACCCCCAGGCTCTCGCCCGGCGCGAGCTGCACCTTCGCACCCTGCAGTTCGTCGATCGTCTTCACGATGGTCGCCGGTTCCTGCTTCGGCTCAGTGCCGGTGCCGAAGCATCCGCTGAGCGTCAGAATCGCGGCGATCCCCAGTACAGCCCCAGCTGTCCATGACTTTCTCATCGCACAAGTGTGACAGATGATGGCGACGAGTAGGATGCCCGCATGGGGACACGGCGGAGGCTCGGGAGTTTCACTGGGGTCGGGTACGACAAGGGGCGCAGTGTGCTGTGGCAAGCGGCATGGCAGCTGGCGTCGAGCGTGCTGGTGATGCCGTGGTTCGTGCCACCGCGCATCCGCATCGCCGTGCTGAGAGCGTTCGGTGCGAAGATCGGAAAGGGCGTCAACTTTCGGGCGGGCGTGCGCGTGCACTGGCCCTGGAAGCTCGAGATCGGCGACGACTCGTGGATCGGCGAGCGGGTGTGGCTGCTGAACCTTGAGTCGATACGGATCGGCTCCGACGTCTGCGTCTCGCAGGCTGCATTCCTGTGTACGGGCAGCCATGACCACCGCTCGCCGTCGTTCGAGTTCGACAACGCGCCCATTCGCGTCGAGGACGGCGCCTGGATCGCGGCGCGGGCCACTGTGCTGCGCGGTGTGACCATCGGTGCTGATGCGATCGTCGGCGCAACCGCGCTGGTCACGAAGGATGTCGCGGCCGGCGCCGTGGCCCTCGCCCCGGCTGCGAAGACCATCCCCACGAAGACCGCCCCCACGAAGACCGCCCCCACGAAGACCGCCCCCACGAAGACCGCCCCACGCACGCAGGCACCGAGGCCGTCGTGAAGATCCTCGGAGTGGTGACCCTGGTCAGCCCGGATGGCGAGTACGGCGGCCCGCTGCGTGTTGCCGTCAATCAGCTTCGCGAACTGGCGGATCGCGGGCACGATGTCGTGCTCAGCGGCAGCTGCCGCGGATACGGCGGCTCGCCTCCCACGCAGATCGAGGGCATTCCCACCCGGCTCTTCCCCGCACGAACGGTGCTGCCGGGAACGGGCTTCGCCGGCCTGACATCACCCGGGCTGCTGAGAGGACTGCGCGCACACGTGCGCGAGTTCGACGTCGTGCACGTGCATGCGGCACGCGACCTGGTGACGCTGCCGGCCGCGCGCATCGCACAGCGTGCCGGCGTGCGCACGGTGCTGCAGACGCACGGGATGATCGATGAGTCCGCCAACCCGCTGGCGGTTCCCCTGGACGCCGCGATCACTCGCCGGGCACTGCGCGACGCGGCTGTGGTGACGTATCTGACGCCGGCGGAGCTCCGCTCGTTGGAGGTGGTCGGTCGCGGAGCCGCGCAGTTGCAGCAGCTGACGAACGGTGTGCCGATCGCACGGGAACGACAGACGGATGCCGCGACGCGCAGCGAAGTGCTCTACCTGGCTCGGCTCGCGCCCCGCAAGAACCCTGCACTGTTCGCGCAGGTCGCTGCAGATCTGGCCGCGGAGTTTCCGCAGACGCGATTCCGGCTGGTCGGACCGGATGAGGGCGTCGGAGCGCAGGTGCGCGACATCATCGAGTCAGCAGGGCTGGGCGAACGCCTGGTGTGGGAAGGTGCACTTGCGCCCGAGGAGACACTGGAGCGGATGCTGATGGCATCCGTCTACGTTCTGCCGAGCATCGATGAGCCATACCCGATGTCGGTGCTGGAGGCGATGTCAGTCGGACTGCCGGTGATCGTCACCGACTCCTGCGGTCTCGCCGGCTTCGTGGCGGAGCATCGCGCTGGTGCGGTGATCGCGCCGGAGCCGCAGGCTCTGCGCAACGCGATCCGCGAGTTGCTCGCCGACCCCGCAGCGGCACGCGCTGCGGGGCGCCGGGGGCGTGAGGCGGTGACTCGCACACGCAGCATGTCGGCTGTCGGAGACGAACTGGAGCGGCTCTACACGCAGGACGTGGGATGAGACCGGCCACGCCGTCTGATTACGTGATTTCGCGAATCCGTATCTCAACCGTTACAATTGCCGGGTAACTCGGGCGAGGGCAGCCGGGTGCGAGAGCATCGGCTGAAAGACCGGGACTGAACTCTTCAGACCCCGAAAGGCTCTATGACCTCCCCCGTCCCCCACACCCGGAATCGCTGGCGCATCCCCTCGCCGCGAATCATCCGGCTCGCGATGCTCGCTGCAGCTGTGCTCGTCGCCGGATTCCTCCTCCCCATCTCCTCGCCGACCGCGGACGCCGCGAGTCGAACCAGTGAAGTGACGCTGATCCCCACAGAGTCCACCTGGACCACTTCACGTCATGCCACGACCACGCATTCGGACCTCCCCTATCTGAGCGCGACCTCGAAACAGGATCGCACCTATCTCAAGTTCGATGGGTCGGTGCTGGATGGCAAGAAGATCGTCGGCGCGAAGCTGGTGCTGAAGGTCGCGATGAGCGCCGCGACCAAGCCTGGGATCGTCGTCCACCCTGCCCCCATCAACTGGGATGAGAAGACGCTCACGCACGCGAACCGTCCGGCCGACAGCAACGTCGCACTGAACACGGTCGCCCCGCAGGCGCATGCAAAGCAGGCCGTCACGGTGCCGCTGACCAACCTCAGCACGCTGGATGCGAACGGATCGTTCGCTGTGCGCCTGCAGTACTCGCAGCCGTATGTCGGAACGACGTATGTCGGCGCCGGCGCGAAAGCTCCTCGACTGGTCGTGACGGTGCAGCAGGGCGCGTCAGAGACAGAGGCAGCGCAGAAGCCGCAGCCGACCCAGGAGTCGGCTCAGCAGGCGACCCGGCCACCGCAGAAGCCGCAGTCCTCGGACCAGAAGGCAGGGCAGAACGAGAAGCCGACGGCTGAGCCCACCGCTCAGCCGAGCCGCGCGCCGCAGGAACCGCAGAAGCCGCAGGCTGCTGCCCCGGTCGAGCAGCAGCAGTCTGCGTCGCAGCCACCGGTGGCATCCACCTCTCAGTCGGCGAAGAAGGTGTTCGCGCACTACTTCCCGCCGTATCCGCTATCGCTGGATAACAAGCCGGCCGACAGCGACTACTACGCACGCAATTATCTGACCGTCAACGGCGAGGGCGGGGTGCATGCCGCCTATGGCGGGCTGCTCCGCGATCGCCCGCTCCCGGTCGGGAAGTCGACGTCGGCGACATGGCAGGTCGACAACCTGCGCACGGAGATCCGGCAGGCCAAGACGGCCGGTATCGATGGATTCGTCGTCGACATCATGGGCGTGTCCGGTCTTAACTGGAACACCACGGTGAAGCTGTTCACCGCGGCAGAGCTCGAGAAGGACTTCGCCGTCGTTCCGATGGTCGACGGCACCGCGGGCATCTCGCGCCTGGCCCCCGCTCAGGTCGCCGCAGCGATCGCCCCGTTGTTCAAGAGCCCGGCGGCGATGAAGATCGGCCCGGACTTCCTGCTCTCGTCGTTCAAGGCCGAAGGTCCCGGCGTGTCTTGGTGGAAGCAGATCATCGATCTGCTGGAGACCAAGTACGGCGTGCCGGTTTCCTTCCAGGCGGTGTTCCTGAACTCGAACGATGCCAACATGGCCGCGTTCGCACCGATTGCTGACAGCTTCGGCAACTGGGGCGCGCGCAGCCCGCAGGCGATCAACAACCTCCCGGTATACGAGAACCAGGCCGACAAGTATGGCAAGCAGTGGATGGAGCCGGTCGCCCCGCAGGACATGCGACCGCGTTCCGGCGTCTATGCCGAGGCAGGCAACACCGCAGCGCTTCGCGCCGGCTGGACCAAGGCGATCCGCGAGGATGCTGACTTCGTGCAGATGGTCTCGTGGAACGACTACAGCGAATCCACCCAGTTCGCGCCGTCCGTCGCCCACGGCAGCACCTTCCTGCAGATCAGCCGGTACTACGCCGATTGGTTCCACACCGGCAAGGCACCCAGGATCACGGAGGATCAGCTGTATGTGACGCATCGCGTGCAGTTCGCAGACGCCAAGCCCGCGGTCGGCACGAAGCTGGTCACGCCGACCCTGAGCGGCAGCAAGGGCGAGGTGCGCGACACCGTCGAGGCACTGGTCTTCCTCACCGCGCCGGCGACCGTCCAGGTCACCGTCGGCGGAACGACATCGACGTTCAGCGCCCAGGCGGGTGTGTCGGCGTTCACGGTGCCGCTGAAGGTCGGAACCGTGCAGGCGAAGATCGTCCGCGCCGGCGCTGATGTGAAGACCGCGGTCTCGCCGCACAAGGTCGTCGCGGCTCCGCAGGTGCAGGACCTGCAGTACTACGCCGTCACCGGCAGGTGATCATCGCGGGCTGGTCACCGGAGGTCAGCTTCCGGCGACCAGCCCTGCGGCGATCGGGATGAGAAGCTCGTCGATGCGGTCGGCGACGCGTCGGTAGGTGCGCTGTGAGCGTCGCCACGGATCGTCCAGATCGTCATCCGAGGCACCCCCGCCGCTTCTGCCGCGTGCGGTGAGGGCGCGGTGGACGAGGTCGGGCACGGATGCCGGAACCGCCGCGTTCTCGGGAGACGAGCGGAGCAGACGAGCCAGCTGCGCGAGCGTGAACGTGCGCTCCGCGGCGTCGTGACGGCGTCCCACGACCAGACGGCGGTGCTCACGGGTGGCCGTCACCACCAGTGACGCGTTGTCGATCGTCTCCGATCGCAGAGTGGATGCCCGGAAGCCGGAGGCATCGATGCCGCGGTCGTGCAGACGTCGCGCCAGCGGCGTCGCCATGGCGTGCCCTTCGACGGCATGCGTGCCCGCCGAGACGATCGATACGTCGGTTCGACGCTGGTCGGTGAGCATGGCATGCAGGCTGTGCTGCATGTACGGCGACCGGCAGATGTTCCCGGTGCAGACGAACAGGATCGTCGCCATGCGGTCCGGCGCTGTCACTAGGCGGGGTTCTCGTTGATGCGTGCGGTGCGCGCGGTCGGGCTCGGCAGCCGACGCTGCGGGCGTCGCAGGTCGCGTTCCGACGCGGTGGAATCCTGATCGGCGCTGCTCTTCGAGCCCGGATCATGGCTCGGCCCATCGACGGTGGAGTCGTCTCCAGTCGTTGTCGGCGTCGAAACATAGCTGTAGTCGTACCGGTCGGTACGCGGCACCGAGGCGAAGTTGACGACGACTCCCTCGATCTGGACGCCGATGGTGGAGAGCCTGTTCACCGCACGGCGCAGTTCGCGCACGCGCACGCGACGTGAGCCGACGACCAGGACGGCACCGCCCAGCAGCCCGCTCAGCGCGGCGGCATCCGAAACGGCCGTCAGGGGCGGGCTATCGATGATCATCACGTCGAAGAGCGACCGCATCCGCTCGAAGACCTCCGCACCCCGCTCGGACTCGATGAGCTCGCTGGGATTGGGGGAGTGTCTCCCGCCAAAAGCACCTGCAGGCCGTCGCGCCCCCAGCTCTGAAACGCGTCTTCGAGCGGGACGACGCCGGTGAGCACACCGGCCAGGCCCGGTCCCGGTGTCATGTCCAGCACCTCGGCCAGTCGCGGGCGACGCAGATCGGCCTCGATCAGACCGACACGCAGGCCGGCGGCCGCGAGCGCGGCCGCCATGTTCGCCGTGGTCGTGCTCTTGCCCTCACCGGGGATCGACGACGACACCACGAACACCTTGTGCGGGGTGTCGGGCTGAAGATAGCGCAGGTTGGTGCGCAGCTGACGGTACTCCTCGGCGCGACGCGACCACGTGCCATCGCCGACGGGAACCGGCTGATCGCGCACCGACTTGTCGAACGCGATCGTGCCGATCACCGCCGCGCCGGTGATCGCCCTGGCCTGTTCGACCGAGTGCACCCGGGTTCCCACCGCAGCGCGGATGGCGACGACGATAGCACCGAGTACGAGGCCGGCGAGCAGGCCGAGCACGAGAAGCAGCGGCACATTCGGAGACGACGGAGTCGCGGGAGGGTTGGCGCTCTCGATGATCTGCATCCGCACCGTCGACTCGCCAACGACCTCAGGCGTGAGCATCGGCACCACTGCCGTGAGCTCGTCGGCGACGGAATTCGCGATGTCGGCCGCCGTCTGCGCGGATCGATCCGTTCCGGAGATCGTGATCATCGTCGAGTTCAACGGCACGACGGTGCTGACTCTGCGGCGCAGTTCGGGAACCGTGGTGTCGAGCCCGAGATCGTCGATCACCGGCTGCAGGACGATCTCACGGGTCGCCACCGCGCTGAAGTTGCGCGCCTGCTGCTGCGAGTAGTTCGTCGCTGCGGCGACGTCACTGGTGCTGCTTCCGCCCGAGACCTGCACGAAGACGTCGGCGTGGGCGGTGTATTCGCGGGGTGTCGTGATGGCCAGCGCAGCGCCGAAGATGATTCCCAGTTGCGCACAGATGAGAATCGCCGCCCAGTGATAGCGAATCAGCTTCCCCAGATTGTTGGACTCCATGACCCTCCCTCTGATCGTGGAAGAGGTGCGCATTGTCCGGCTTGTGTGCCCCGCCCCGCATATCATGATAGTCGCAGCGGCCGGGAGTCCTCCCGTGAATACGCCGTTCGATCGGATTCACAGATGAGCCATTCCATGACGAGCAGTCCCGGACGCCTGCCGGTGGAGCACGGCTCCGAGAAGGGATCCTTCCGCAGCGATCTGCGCCCCGAGGTGCGCTGGGTGCTGCTCGTCGCGTCGATCGCCGCCCTCGCCGTGGCGCTTCCCGCCGCACTGCTGGTGTACGTTCCGGCATCCCCGCGCAGCGACGCCTGGATCGTCACGCTGCTCATCATGGTGTGGGCGGGCGTGCGCGTGTCACTGCTCTGGGTCAGCGGCATCCCGCGGCTGTTCGACTATTTCCTGTGGGTCTTCACCTACATCTTCATGGGAATCGCCCCGACCGCGCAGATCCGATCCGGTCTGACCTCGACGACCACGCCCGGCGTCGATTCCGGTATGGATCTGCCTGCGGCATCCGTGGTCGCTCTGGGCCTGGTCTGCTACGAGGCGGGCCGGCTGGCGTGGATGATCCTGGAGGTGCGGGCAGGTCAGAAGGCTGCGCGCCGGGTTCGGCCGGTGCATCCCACCCGCACCCTGGTGCTCGCCATCGCCGGCGTGCTGATCGGCGGGTACTTCGTCTCGCGTATCGGACTGGCCGGGTCGCTCGGCAGCCGTGAGGAGCCCTGGCGGCGAGATCGGCTGCCTGGCCCGACCCGGCGATGCGCGCGATGTTCTACGCAGGAGCGGTGTACCCGCTGCTCGTCGCGGTCGGTGGGCTGGCGCAGCTGAGTCGCACGGCGCGCGACGTGGCGAATCGGCGCTGGGCGCTGGGCGGCATGATCGCCACAGCCCTCGTGCTGGTGATGATCGTCAACCCGGTGGCGAGTGCGCGATACACCTTCGGCACGGTGGCGTTCGCGCTCGCGGTGTTCGGGGAGCGGTGGCGACGCGGATGAGGGCGAGGCTGACGATGCTGGCCGGGATCGTCGGCTTCCTCGCCATCTTTCCGATCGCCGACGCGTTCCGCACGGAGGGGAGCACGGCTACCCGCGCCGGGTTCTTCGAGGAGTACCTGTCCAACCCCGATTACGATGCGTTCTGGCAGATCGCCAACTCGCTGTCGTACTGGATCGACGGGTTGGTCGTGCCGTTCCGGCAGGCGCTGGGAAGCCTGCTGTTCTTCGTGCCGCGAGCTATCTGGGCCGACAAGCCGACCGACACCGGCATCCTGCTCGCCGACTACCGCGGCTACTCCTTCGACAATCTCTCGGCGCCGATGTGGGCGGAGGCACTGGTCAACGGCGGGCTGATCGCCGTCGTGATCGTCTTCATCGCGCTCGGCGTCGGTCTGCGAGCAATGGACACTCGCACGATCCCGGCATTCGCCACGGGCGGCACCTGGGCGATCGTCGGTGCGATCCTTCCGGTGTATATGACCATCCTGCTGCGCGGGTCGCTGCTGCAGGCCACCGGGGCGCTCATGATCACGATCTTCTCGGTGATCCTGATCACCGGCCGCAACACGGATGACGTCGGGCCGCCCGACTACTCCCGCAGCTCGTCCCTGTGATCGCGATACCAGGCGACCGTGCGTTCGAGACCCTCGTCGAGGCCGATGCTGGAGGTCCATCCGGTGCTGGTCAGCAGTGAGACGTCGAGCAGCTTCTGCGGGGTGCCATCCGGCTTCGTGGTGTCCCACGCCGTCTCGCCGGTGAACCCGGTGATGGCGGCGATCTTCTCGGCGATCTCCCGGATGGTGGCGTCCGTGCCGGTGCCGACGTTCACCTGGGCGGCGCCGTCGTAGTTCTCGAGCAGGTGCAGCACGGCATCCGCCATGTCATCGGAATGCAGGAACTCCCGTCGCGGCGTTCCGCTGCCCCAGTTCGTGACGGACGCGGCTCCGGATGCCGCAGCATCGTCGTAGCGGCGGATCAGCGCGGGCAGCACGTGCGAACCGGTGCGCGAGAAGTTGTCGTTGGGGCCGTAGAGGTTCGTCGGCATCGCCGAGATCCACGGCAGGCCGTACTGCCTGCGCACCGCCTGCACGTGCAGGATTCCGGCGATCTTGGCAATCGCGTAGGCATCGTTGGTCGGCTCCAGGTGCCCGGTCAGCAGCGCGTCCTCGCGGATGGGCTGGGGTGCCAGCTTCGGGTAGATGCACGACGAGCCGAGGAAGACGACGCGCTCCACATCGTTGGCCAGAGCCGCGTCGAGCACATTGGTCTGGATGCGCAGATTCTCGCTGAGGAAGTCGACCGGGTAGGTGCTGTTGGCGAGGATGCCGCCCACCTTCGCCGCCGCGAGCACCAGATACCGGGGTCGCGTTCGGCCGAGTTGCTCGAATACCGCTTCACGATCCTTCAGATCCAGCTCGGCCGAGGTGGCTCCGAAGACGCGGCTGAACCCGTCGGCCTCCAATCGACGCATGATCGCAGAGCCGACCAGCCCCCGGTGGCCGGCGACGTAGAACGGTGCGTCGCGGTCCAGCGGGCCGGGCGTGTAGGAGACCTCGTCGCCGCTCATACCAGCTCCCAGGAGGGCACCGCCACGCTGTCGATCCATGGGCGCCCCTCGCAGGCCAGCGCTTCGACATCGGCGTCCACCATGATCCTTGCCAGGGCGGCTCCGTCGACGGTCGGCGTCCAGCCCAACCGCTCCCGCGCCTTCGACGAATCGCCGATGAGAGCATCCACCTCAGTGGGTCGCAGATAGCGTTCGTCGAACTTGACGTACTTCTGCCAGTCGAGTCCTACGTGACCGAAGGATGCTTCCAGGAAGTCCTTGATGCTGTACCCGACGCCGGTGGCGAGCACGTAGTCGGTCGGCTCGTCGACCTGAAGCATGCGCCACATGCCCTCCACGTACTCCGGGGCATAGCCCCAGTCGCGGATCGATTCCAGGTTGCCCAGGTACAGGTCGTTCTGCAGGCCGGCCTGGATGCGTGCAACCGCCCGGGTGATCTTACGTGTGACGAACGTCTCGCCGCGGCGGGGCGACTCGTGGTTGAACAGGATGCCGTTCACGGCGAACAGGTCGTACGCCTCGCGGTAGTTCTTGGTGATCCAGTAGCTGTACAGCTTCGCGGCCGCGTACGGCGACCGCGGGTAGAACGGCGTGTTCTCGTTCTGCGGCGGGGGAGTGGCTCCGAACAGCTCCGAGGAGGATGCCTGGTAGAAACGCGTCTTGATGCCGGAGAGCCGCACGGCCTCGAGCAGACGGATCGTGCCGGTGCCGGTGGTGTCGGCAGTGTGCTCGGGCTCGTCGAACGACACCCGCACATGTGACTGCGCAGCCAGGTTGTAGACCTCGTCGGGGTCGATCTGCGCGAGCAGCGTGACCAGTCGGGTGCCGTCGCTCAGGTCGCCGTAGTGCAGGAAGAGCCGGGCATCCTCATCGTGCGGATCGACGTAGAGGTGGTCGATGCGGGCGGTGTTGAACGTCGAGGCCCGTCGGATGATCCCGTGCACCTCGTAGCCCTTCGAGAGCAGCAGCTCGGCCAGATATGAGCCGTCCTGGCCGGTGATGCCGGTGATGAGAGCGCGCTTCGTCACTGTGTCTCCTTTGTCTTTTCGAACTCTATTGCTGTGCGGTCGCCTGCACCAGAAGCGGCGCCAACGCGCGGGCGGCGGCGTCGGTCAGGTGGGTGCCATCGGCGAAGGTGATGACGCCGTCTACGAAGGCCGGGCAGCTTCGCGCAGCACACAGCCAGCGATCCGATCGCACGAAGTCGGCAGTCTTGAACGGCGAGGCGGCATCCGTGAGGATCCGGGTCCAGTCCGAGTACTCCCGGGGTGCTGTGCGCACGCAGTCCGACGGCGTGCTGGTGGCCGTCCGGCATTCTGTGAGCGCATATCCCGGCGGAGGGGCGGCGAGCACGATGACCTCGGCGTCCAGCGCGGTGAGCTGACTGAGCAGCCCGGTCAGTGCTGTCTTGTACTCGCGCAGGGCCGACACGGTGTCGTCGGCGGTCATCCTCATCGGTGTGTTCCAGGTATCGACGACGACCACGGTCTGCGGCTTGTGCTCGGTCAGCCATTCGGAGACCCACCTGCGATGCGCGTCGCATTCCGCATACCGCGACAGCCCGGATGCAGTGCGCGTCTGCACTTGCACCGCAGCCGCTGGACAGCGCTGCAGCGTCAGCGACTGGATCCGCCGGTCGGGGAATGCCGTGCGCAGCGTGGGCATGTAGCCGATGGCCTGCTCGTCGCCGAGCAGCGCGATCGTCTCGTCGGCATCCGCGTCGCCGTATGCGCACGCATCGACGTTGGCGTCGCTCACATCGAGACAGTGATCCTTGACCCACTCCGGCACGAGTGCGCCATCGCCGAGCTGGTCGGCCGCCGGGGTGAGCTCAGGCCAGCTCGTGGCACGTAATGCCGTGCGCACCTGCTCTTCGCGGATGGTGAGGACGGTGGCCGTCTCTGGAGTGGTGACGGGGACGGGGCGGCCGGTGGCCTTCGCCAGCATCGGGGTCAGCAGCGCCGACAGCTTCGCGTAGCCGGCGCTGTTCGGGTGCACGCCGTCGGCCGATATCAGGTCGGAGTGCCCGACGAAGGGCTGTCCGGTGTCGACGTAGGTGATGCCGGCGCTCTCAGCGGCCTTCTGCACGGCTGTAATCTTCGCCTCGACCACCTCGTTCATCGGGTCGTCGTCGGTCCAGGGTGAGAGCGCGATGATGCGGGTGTCCGGATACTCCGCCCGCAGCGCGGTGAACAGCTTCCGTGCGCCCTCGGCGATGACGCTGCTGCGGTCGTTGCGTCCACCCGCGATGACGATGATGTCGGGAACTCCCACGATCGACTTCGACTGCTCCAGATAGGTGCCGCAGTGCTCCTTGCCACATCCCTTCATTCCTGCCTCGGTGGCGTAGCCGGTTCCACCGGCGGCGAGGTTGACGGCATCCCAGCCAAGCTGGGCCGAGACGGTCGTCGGCCAGTCGGGGCCGTCGCTGCCGACTCCCACCGTGTACGAGTCGCCGAGGAACACCGCCACAGGCCTGTGCACGGGAGCATCGGATGCCCGGGACGACAGCGCCCACGCAGCCATCCCCAGGCTCACGCATGAGATCACGGCCACCGCGATGATCTTCGCCACCGGTCCGCGCCGCCTGCCGGCGCGCGTGCTCGAGCGCCTGCGCGCGCGCGGCATGCTCGAACGCACAGCCATTCTGCGCATGGCATCTCCATCCCCAGCCCCACACGACGCCTCAGCATTCCCACAATGACGGCGTACGTGTCTCACCTGTGATCTTAGGCGAATCGGTGCGCGGCGCAAGAGATACACGTGCTCTGTCCCCAGCGGCACGAAGCGGATACGGTGTAGTGCAAGCCGAATGGGGCGGCGAAAGGGGACTGCGGTGACTGGCACGCCTGTGCGCTCAGCTCGCGCTGCAGTGCTGCGCGGAGGCAGTCGCCTGGTCGGCTTCGGATTGTCGGTGGCGCTGCTGGCCGCGTCGTCGCTGGTGCTCATCCCCGCGATGGTCGCGGCCGGCGGCGACCGCGCGTGGGGCTCCATCGCCGTCGGGCAGAGCATCGGCGGTGTCGCCGCAGTGCTCATCTACTTCGGATGGGGACACACCGGACCCGCCACGATCGCCCGCGCCGATCCGCTGAGCGCCCAGGTCGAATTCGCGGAATCGCTGCGCACCCGGATGGTGCTCTTCGTGCCGATCGCGGCCGTGGGCTGCGTGATCGCGGCGCTGGTTGCGCCATCGCATCCGGTGCTCGCGGTCGCCGGCTGCCTGTCTGCCGCGGCCGTCGGCTTCACCTCCGACTGGTTCTTCGTCGGCAGTCGTCGGCCGTACGCCTACCTCGCGTTGGAGACCCTGCCGCGAGTGGCCGGCACCGGGATCGGAATCGTGCTGCTGTTCAACGGCGCTCCCGTGATCACCGGGCCGCTGTGCCTGCTCGCAGGCATGCTGCTCGCCTTCGCCGTGACGTCGTGGTGGGTGCTGCGACGGCGCCTGCCCGGCGCACCGGAGCGCCGATCGCTGCGCCAGGTGATCTCCGCGCAGCGTAACGGAGTCGGATCGGGGGCGGGAACGGCGGCGTACTCCGCGCTGCCTCTTGTGCTGGTCTCGCTGGTCGCACCGGGGATCCAGCCGGCCTACGCCCTGGTCGACAAACTGCAGCGCCAGATCAGCGTCGCGCTGGGACCTGTGGTCGCGGTGGTGCAGGGCTATGTGCCGCGCCGTGATCGCCTGGTGACGGTGCGCCGGGCTCGGCAGGCGCTGCTGGCGGGCGCCGGGTTCAGCCTGGTGCTCGCCGCAGCGGTGCTGATCGTCGCACCGTGGCTGTTCTCCTGGCTGGGCGCCGGTCAGGTGCAGCCTGAGTTCGCCGTGGTCGTGTTGATGTCGGCGTTCATCGGAGTGAACGTGTGGGAGTCGATTCTCGCCCGTGCTGTGCTGGCCTCGCTGGACCGGCTGGATGTCGTGGCGAGAGGCACCGTGCTCAGTGCGGTGATCGGATTGCCGCTGGTGGTCGGCGGGGCACTGCTGTTCGGCCTGGTCGGCGCTTTCGCCGGAGTGCTGACGGGGCTGGCCGCTCGCGCTGCGTATGAACTGGTGATCGCCGTGGTCGTGATGCGCGGCGTTCTGCATCCACCGGAAGGAAAGGGGTCATGATGAGGGATCTGATGCTGCTGGTGCTGTGGCTGCTGCCGGCGTGCCGGGTGAAGAACAGGCTGCTGTCGATGCTCGGGCATCGCGTCGCGCCCAGCGCCATCGCGAGGTCGAACCTGGTCTGGAAGGTGAGAACGATCCAATTGGCTCCGCGCTCGCGGATCGGCAGATGGAATCTGCTCAAGGGGATGAAGGAGGTTCGGCTGGCCGAGCGCGCGACCATCGGGAAGAACAACATCATCACTGCGCATGCGGCCTATGCGCGGTTGCAAGGGGGCGCGTCTGGTGCTCGGCGAGCACTCCTACGTGACCAGCCGGCACGGGATCGACTGCTCCGGGTCGCTCCTGGTCGGCGCCTACTCCGCGCTCGCGGGGTTCGGGTCGCAGGTGCTGACTCACAGCATCGATCTGTCCAGGAACGCCCAGTCCGCATATCCGGTCGTGATCGGCGAGCGCTCTTTCGTCGGCGCGAGGTGCCTTCTGCTCGGAGGCGGTGAGCTGCCCGCACGATCGGTGCTGGCTGCCGGATCCGTTCTGACAGCTGCCGAGCGCAGCGAGCAGGGGCTCTGGGCCGGTGTCCCCGCTCGATTCAAGACGGCGATGTCGGGTCGATGGTTCGACCGCACCATCGGTTCGACCACGGATGTCTACCTTCCCGAACTCGACGAGACGATCGAGGCCGCGATCTGAACGGCCTCAGCCCTGTGCGCTCGACAGTGCACGGAACCATTTGATGCTCAGCGCTGCGGCGATGACCGTCGTCGCGGCGAACAGCAGCGCGTAGGCGATGAGGAAGACCGGCTGCCAGCCCCACAGTACGAAGGCGAGCGCCAGGATGCCGTAGTCCGCCGGCAGCAGCGCCACGGCACGCAGCGTGGACGGCGTGGCAGCGGCCGCAGGAGCCCGATCGCCGCGGTGCAGCAGCGAGAACAGCGTCAGGGCGGCGAAGAACACCACCGAGACGAACTGGTAGGCCAGTGCAACGGCGAACCAGCCGGGTTCTGCACCGTCCCGCCACAGCGCGATGAGCACGGCGGCGTGGACGGCCACCATCTTGCCCGCATCCACCACATGGTCGAGCCATTCACCGGCCGGTGAGCTGGTGCCGGTCAGGCGCGCCACCTGCCCATCGGCCGAGTCGAGGGCGAATCCGAGCACCAGGAGCGCGGCGACGGCGACACCGCTGATCGCCGTGATCGGCGAGATGATCAGCACCACGAGTGCGGCGGCGGTCACAGCCGACGAGACCAGGGTCACCGCGTTCGGTCCGATCCCGATGCTCGCAGCGCCGGCGGCGAGCACCCGGCCCAGTGGACGGTTCAGCCAGCGCGAGTACAGCGATACGCCCTTGCTGGATTTCTGCGCCCGGCGCAGCGACCGCAGCGCCTCGATGAATGTCATGTGGCTTCTCCCGCTATTCGTGCTGATCGTGGTGAGACGCGTGATGGTCCCGGTGATGCGCCGGTGGATCTCGCACCGACACTGGCGCCGGAGAGAGTTGTTGGTGTATGTTGCGTGAGAGTCTAACGACTTGGTGCTTGTGGGAGAGCATCTCTCCGCGGCAACGCGGACCACACTGGGGATCGCTGTCAAAGGCGACTTGGCATTCTGGGGAATCGTGCGCGCACGTATATTGACGTCCGCTCTTGCGGTCGCAGCAGTTGTTTCCGCCCTGCTCGTCGTGCAGGCACCGCCGCCCGCTGCCGCGCTGTCGCCAGGCATCGACTTCAGCGCCGACGATCTGCCGACCTGGCAGACGAACGGCACGGTCTGGGGGATCGATGCCGCCCAGGGCAAGGTCGTCGCCGGCGGCACCTTCTCGCAGGTGCGCCCACCGACGGGCCAGCCAGGCACACCGCGATCGCAGAACGCGCTGATCATCCTGGACGGCGAGACCGGTGCGCCCGATCAGTGCCAGTTCAGCATGAGCCTGTCGGGCGGCACCCCGACGGTGCGCGCCGTGCAGGCGAGTCCGGACGGCTCGGTCGTGTACATCGGCGGGAACTTCTCCAATGTCGGCGGTGTGAACGTGGCACGCATCGCGGCGCTGAACATCGTCGACTGCACCGTGCTGCCGTTCCGTGCACCGTTGCCCAGCTCCACGGTGACAGCGCTCGCGATCCACGGCGACACGCTCTACGCCGGAGGTCTGTTCAACACCGTCGGCTCGGCTCAGCGGCGCGCGTTCGCGGCCTTCAACGCCACGACCGGAGCACTGTTGGACTGGCGTGCGGATGCTGTACGCACCCGCACGAACCTGCCCCCGGAGGTCGCGCAGGCGCGGGCCGTGCAGGTGTCGCCCGACGGGACCAAGGTGGTCGTCGGGGGCGACCTGTTCGAGATCAACGGCGTCTACTCGCATTCGATCGCGATGGTCACCGCTGCCACAGGCCCGAACGGCGCCGGCGGAGATGTGCTGCGCACCTATCCATCGGGATTCTTCCCGGACACCTCGGTCACGAAGACGATCGTCGACGGCGGTGACGGGCGCTTCTACATCGGCAACGAGGGCACCGGCGGCGGCGTCTTCGACGGCAAGGCGGCGTTCAGCTGGGACACCGGAGACCAGATCTGGCGCGACACCTGCCTGGGTGCCGTGCAGGACCTGCTCGTACGCAACGGGACCATCTACTCCGCCAGCCACCACCACGACTGCGCCGGCATCAACGCGTTCCCCGACGGCATCCGTCGCTACTTCAACGCTCAGAACGCCGACACCATGGAGTTCCTCGGCTGGTTGCCGCTCGGCAACGACGGCATCGGCGAGGGCATCGGCCCGCGCGGACTGACCGTTGTCACCGGGAAGACGACTGGCAAGGACTACCTCTGGTCGGGTGGCGAGTTCACGCGCATCAACGGTCACGACCAGCAGGGCCTCACCCGCTTCGGCCCCGACGACGTCGGTGCTCCGCCGATCCCGATCGTCAGTGCCGAGGCCACCAGCGACGGCACGATCCAGGTGCACTTCCGCACTGTGGTCGACTCCGATGACGACACCCTCACCTACAGCGTCTACCGCTCTGGCACGTCGGGCCCGATCTGGCAGGGGACAGCGAGGTCGCTGTGGTGGGAGCGCCCTCAGGTGACGTTCGTGGACTCGAACGTGACCCCCGGCACGAACTACACATACCGGGTCACGGCATCCGATGGAACCAACACCTCGGGACAGTCGGCACCCAGCTCGGCGGTCGCCATCGCGGCGACAGCCGACTACGGCAGCGCTGTCCGCGCGCTGCACCCGAACTCGGCGTGGACGGGCGCAGCCGTGGGCTCGTGGGTCGTGGACTCGGCATCCGACACGTCCAGGCCGGACGGATTCAACGGCCTGCTCATGGACGGAGCCGCGCAGACGACTGCGGACAGTGCCGTTCCGAACAACACGACCGCGTTCAGCTTCGACGGCAGCAACGACTACATCCGCAGCGATCAGCTGCGCCCCGGGCCGACGAATTACACCGTGTCGGCGTGGATCAAGACCACCACGAACCGTGGCGGCAAGATCATCGGCTTCGGCAACGGACAGCCCAACACCGGCACGAACGCCTCGCGGCTGAGCGGCAGCTACGACCGGCACCTGTACATGGCCAACAACGGCCGGGTGCTGTTCGGTGTCTACACCGGATCGACAGTGACGATCACCTCGCCCACAGCCCTCAACGACGGGCAGTGGCACTATGTCGTCGGCACGCAGGGGCCCAGTGGCATGCGCCTGTATGTGGACGGTGTCTCGGTCGCGTCGAACGGCGTGACCGCTGCACAGGACTACTGGGGCGTGTGGCGGGTCGGCGGCGACCAGCTCAACTCCTGGCCCAGCCGACCGTCCAGCAACTTCTTCTCGGGGCTCATCGATGAGATCGCGGTGTACCCCACCGCTCTCGGAAGCTTCGACGTGGCACGGCTTTACCAGGCATCCGGACGGTCGCTGGGAACGAACACCGCTCCGACCGACCAGTACGGTGCGGCCGTGTTCAACGCCGACCCCGATCTGTACTGGCGTTTCGATGACACCAGCGGGCCCGCTGTGGACTCGTCGCTGTTCGCGATGCGACCCGGCACATACAGCAACGGCACTGAGCGCGGTGTGACGGGGGTTCTGCCGGGCAACACGGCTGTGACCACTTCGGGAACCTCGAACGGCACTGTCGCGACCTCGCAGAGCATGTCGCCCAGTGCGGTCTTCACCGCAGAGGCATGGTTCAAGACCACCACGAATGCCGGCGGGAAGATCTTCGGCTTCGAGAACACCCGAACCGGCAACGGCACCTCCTACGACAAGCACCTGTACATGGCCGATGACGGCCGCCTGGTGTGGAGCTCGTACATCGGCCACGCCGAGGTCATCACATCGGCCGACGCGTACAACGACGGTGTCTGGCACCATGTCGCCGCCGTGATCGACAGCACAGGGCGCGCGCTCTTCGTCGACGGCGAACAGGTTGCTCAGAACGACGTGACGGGTGCGGAGTCCGGCGACGGGTACTGGCGCGTGGGCGGAGGCAACCTCTCCTCGTGGCCCGACCGGCCCTCCAGCGACTACTTCGCGGGGACGATCGATGAGTTCGCCGTGTATTCGCAGTCGCTGCCGGCGGCCACCGTTGCGGCGCACTACGCTCTGGGCATCGCGAACGCCGCAGCGCCCGGCGTACCGGCGCAGGTCGAGGCCGCTCCGGCAGGCCACGGTGTGCAGTTGAGCTGGTCCACGGCAGAGAGCGGCTTCGGCGTGCAGGAGTACCGCGTGTACCGCAGCTCCGAGCCCGACTTCGCCGTCTCGGAGGAGACGCTGGTCGGCACCACGCAGGAGACGGCATTCACCGATGCCTCCGTGACGCCTGGCGAGACGTACTATCGCGTCGTCGCGGTCGGCCCCGGTGAGAAGGCCGGCGAACCGTCCGATGCCATCGGCGTCAATGTGCCTGATACGACTGCGCCGAGCGTGCCCGACGGGCTGGTCGCCGTGGTCGACGGCTCCGCGGTCGGCCTCACCTGGACGGCGTCGACGGATGACGTCGGCGTGACCTCTTACGAGGTGCATCGCGGCGATTCCGCTGACTTCACACCGTCGGCCGCGACCATGATCGCATCGGTGAACGACGCATCGTTCACCGACGTCGACCGGCCGGCCTCGACCGTCTACTACCGGATCGTCGCTGTGGACGTGGCCGGGAATATGAGTGACCCGTCGCAGTCCGTCGAGGCGGTCGTGCCCGACGTGACCGCTCCGACGACGCCGAGTGACGTCAGCGCGGTGACCGGCGGCGACCCGGAGATCACGGTCACCTGGACGGCGTCCGACGATGACCTCGGTGTGACCGGCTACGACGTGTATCGCGGCATCGCTGCGGACTTCACCGTCGACGAGACCGCGAAGATCGCGCGGGTCACGACGACCTCGTACACCGATTCGGACGTGACGCCCGGCACCTGGTACTACCGGATCGTCGCCGTGGACGAGGCAGGCAACGGCAGCCCGGCTTCTGAGGTGGCCTCGGCCACCGTCGCCGATGTGACCGCGCCCACGGTGCCCACGGACCTGGCGGGCACCACGTCCGGCAATGACGTGTCGCTGAGCTGGACGGCTGCGAGCGACGACGTCGCGGTGGAGCACTACGAGATCCACCGCGGCGCGAGCGCTGATTTCGAAGCGTCGGCGGCGACGAGGATCGGCGAGAGCACATCGACGTCGTACACGGATGCCGATCAGCCGGCGGGCGAGGTGTTCTACCGCGTCGTCGCCGTGGACCCGACCGGCAACGCCTCGGCAGCCTCGGATGCCGCGCAGGTGACGGTGCCGGATGTCACCGCACCCAGCACACCGACGGTGATGGCGGTTCTCGACGACGGTGCGGCGAGCCTGTCGTGGAGCGATTCCACGGATGATGTGGGCGTCACCGGCTACCAGGTGCACCGTGCCCAGACGGCGGACTTCACCGTCTCGGCGGCGACGAAGATCGCGGACGTGACCGGAACGACGTACGTCGACGATACGGTGACGGCGGGAGCGTGGTTCTACCGTGTGGTCGCCGTCGACGCGGCCGGGAACACCTCGCCTGCATCCGACCAAGCCCAGGTGGTCGTGCCAGACACGACGGCGCCCTCGGCTCCGGCGGATCTGGCGGCTTCGGCTGCCGGGCAGAACGTGCAGCTGAGCTGGTCGCCGTCGTCGGACGACGTCGCCGTGACCGGCTACGAGGTGCACCGCAGCGCGACAGCCGGCTTCACGCCGTCGGAGGCGACCCTGATCGGCACCTCGAGCGAGGCGGGCTACGCCGACATGGAGGTGGAGCCGGGGGAGTGGCACTACCTGGTCGTCGCGCTTGATGCCGCGGGTAATGCCAGCGGGGCGTCGAATGAGGCATCCGTCGAGGTGCTCGACATCGATGACACGGCGCCGTCGACCCCGAATGGCCTGGTGGCAGCTGTCGACGGATCCGATGTCTCGCTCACCTGGTCCGTCTCGACGGACGATGTCGGCGTCACCGGATACCAGGTGCATCGCGGGTCCACAGCCGACTTCACGCCGACGGCGAGTTCGCTGTTGGCGACGGTGACCGACCCTGCGTACGTCGATAGCGGGCGTACGGCCGGCACGTGGTATTACCGTGTGGCAGCCATCGACGCGGCCGGCAATGTCAGCGCGCCATCGGACTCCGCAGAAGCGGTGGTGGCGGATGCTTCCGGGCCGACCGCCCCGACGGATGTGGCCGCCGATCTGAACGGGTCGATCGCGACCGTGACGTGGACGGAGTCCACCGATGATGTCGGTGTGGCCGGATACCGTCTGTACCGCGGTGCGGTGGCCGATTTCGAGGTCTCGGCTGAGTTGCTGGTGACCGAGGTCACCGGACTGTCTGCGCAGGAGAGCGCACTTCCCGCGGGCACCTGGTTCTACAAGGTGGTCGCATTCGACGGAGCGGGGAACACCAGCCTTCCCTCGGATGCCGCGCAGGTGTCGGTGGCCGACACGTCGGCCCCCACACAGGTGACCGGGGTGGTGGCACAGCCGGGTCAGTCCGGGGTGACCGTCGGATGGCAGCCCGCCGACGATGACGTCGCCGTCACCGGGTACCGCGTGCACCGCGGATCGGCAGCCGACTTCACGGTCTCGTCCGCGAACCGGGTCGCCGAGGTGGCCGATGCGCCGTACGTGGATGCCGCACCGAGCGGCATCTGGTTCTACAAGGTCGTCGCCGTCGATGCCGCCGGAAACGCCGGCCCCGCCTCGGACGCCGCACAGGCGATTGTCGCGGATGTATCGGCTCCGTCGGCTCCGTCGGGTGTGAGCGCGTCGGTGTCGGGTGCCGATGTGGGCCTGTCGTGGACGGCGTCGACGGATGACGTCGGCGTTGTCGGGTACCAGGTGCATCGTGGCTCGAGTGCCGGGTTCGCGGTGTCGACGTCGTCGAAGGTCGCGGATGTGACGGGGACGTCGTTCACGGATGCTGATCGGCCGGTGGGCACCTGGTTCTACCGGGTGGTCGCGGTGGATGCCGCCGGGAACGCCAGCGGTGCCTCGGCTGAGGTCTCGGCAGCGGTCACGGGTTCGGGCGAGCCTGTGACGGTGAACGTGCCCGTGGTGGAGGATGCGATGGTGTACGGCATCATCCCGACGACCAATTTCGGTTCCGACAGTCAGTTGTCTTCGCGCGGCGGCACTGCGTCGCCGATCCAGTCGTTCCTGTCGGTGGAGCTGCCTACTGCTCCGGCCGGGACGGCGCTGACGGGCGCCGAGCTGCGGGTTCGCACCTCGACGGATCCGACCGCGACGTCGACGGACATGCATCAGATCCATCTCGTATCCGGTGCGTGGTCGGAGTCGGGCGTGACGTGGAACAACCGTCCGACCAGTGAGGGTGCGCTGCTGGGAGCGCTGGGCGCAGCCCCGGCGACCAACACGCCGTACACCGCGTCGCTGTCGGCGACTGGTCTGTCGGGTGTGCTGGGCACGACGCAGACGCTGCGGATCTCCAGCACCGGGGCCGACAACCTTCGGCTGTGGTCGTCGGAGGCGCCGAACACGACGTACCGGCCTGTGCTGGTACTCACCTTCACACCGGGCAGCGGCCCGGTGGCAGATGTGACGGCGCCGTCGGTGCCTTCCAACGCGAGCGCGTCGGCTGTGGGCGCCAGCGTGGTGGTGTCGTGGACGGCGTCGACGGATGACGTCGGTGTCGTCGGGTACCAGGTGCATCGTGGCTCGAGTGCCGGGTTCGCGGTGTCGACGTCGTCGAAGGTCGCGGATGTGACGGGGACGTCGTTCACGGATGCTGATCGGCCGGTGGGCACCTGGTTCTACCGGGTGGTCGCGGTGGATGCCGCCGGGAACGCCAGCGGTGCCTCGGCTGAGGTCTCGGCAGCGGTCACGGGTTCGGGCGAGCCGGTGACGGTGAACGTGCCCGTGGTGGAGGATGCGATGGTGTTCGGTGTTCTTCCGAGCACGAACTTCGGTTCCGACACGCAGCTGTCCTCGCGCGGCGGCTCTTCGCCGATCGAGTCGTTCCTGTCGTTCGACTTGCCCTCCGCGCCGGCCGGGACGGCGCTGACGGGCGCTGAGCTGCGAGTTCGCACCTCGACGGATCCGACGGCGACGTCGACGGACCTGCATGTCGTGCACCTGATCTCGGACGCATGGTCGGAGTCGTCGGTGACCTGGGCGAATCGCCCGACCTCGGCGGGTTCCATGCTCGGCGCACTGGGGGCGACTCCGGCGACGAACACCGCGTATTCGGCGTCGCTGTCGCCGAACGTGCTGGCCGGGGCGCTGGGCACGCATCAGACGCTGCGGTTCTCCAGCAGCGGAGCCGACAGTCTGCGCCTGTGGTCCTCCGAGGCCGCGAACGCCTCCTATCGGCCGGTGCTGGTGCTCACCTTCACCCCCGGCACCGTTCCGGTGGAAGATCAGTCGGCCCCGTCGGTGCCGACCGGTGTGAGCGCGTCGGTGTCGGGCGCGGACGTGGGCCTGTCGTGGACGGCGTCGACGGATGACGTCGGTGTCGTCGGGTACCAGGTGCACCGCGGCGCCGCAGCCGGGTTCGCGGTGTCGGCCTCGTCGAAGATCGCGGATGCGGCGTCGACTGCGTTCACGGATGCCGATCGGCCGGCGGGCACCTGGTACTACCGGGTGGTCGCGGTGGATGCCGCCGGAAACGCCAGCGGTGCCTCGGCCGAGGTCTCGGCAACCGTGGCCGGATCGGTGGAGCCGATGACGGTGACCGTGCCGGTCGCGGCGGATGCGATGGTCTACGGCATCATCCCCGGGACGAATTTCGGCACCGACACCCAGTTGTCCTCTCGTGGCGGTGGCAACGCATCGCCGATCGAGTCGTTCCTGTTGGTCGATCTGCCTTCCGCCCCGGCCGGCACGGTGCTCTCGGGGGCGGAACTGCGGGTACGCACCTCGACGGATCCGACGGCGTCGTCGGCGGACTCGCACGCGATCAACCTCGTGTCCGGCTCCTGGTCGGAGGCGAGCGTGACGTGGAACAACCGTCCGACCAGCGAAGGCGCACTGCTGGGGTCACTGGGCGCGGCGCCGAGCACGAACACGGCGTACACCGCGTCGCTGTCGGCGACTGGTCTATCGGTTGTGCTGGGCACGACGCAGACGCTGCGGATCTCCAGCGCCGGTCTGGACAACATCCGCCTGTGGTCCTCCGAGGCTCCGAACGCGACGTACCGGCCAGTGCTGGTGCTCACCTTCACCCCTGCACCGTGATGTCAGCGACCTGAGAGATCGGGCCGTGCGCGGCTCAGGCCCGCACGGCCACCTCACGGGGTGCCACGCTGGCGAGGGTGCGTTCGAAGGCGTCGACTGCGGCATCGGGAGTGAGGTGCGCGGCACGGTACGCGCGCCCCGCGGCGCCGAATGCGGCGGCCATGCCAGGATGATCGGACAGTTCCTCGATTGCGTCGACGAGGGCCCCGGGGTCGCCGGCCGGCACCACCGGGCCGGCGCCGGATGCGAGGATCTCGTCGTGAGTGGTACTCGATGCATCCACGGCGGCGACGACCGGCAGGCCCGTCGCGAAATAAGTGGTGAGCTTGCTCGGCACCGACATCTCCGTCAGGCCAGGGCGCTCGTTGGCGAGCAGCACGTCGGCGGCCGCGAGCGTCTCGAGAAAGCGCTCGTCGGGCAGAGGGTCGACGAACTGCAGACGCGGGTCACCGCCGAGCGACTCCAGGTGGGTACGCTGATTGCCGTCGCCGAGCAGCACGAAACGCACGCGCGATCCGCGGCGCGTCGCTTCCCGCGCGGCGTGCACGACATTCTCCAGCCCCTGTTTCGCGCCCATGGCGCCGGCATGCAGCACGATGATCTCGTCGTCGCCCCAGCCCATCCGCTGTCGGGTCGCCGCGCGTGCGGCACTGCTCACATCGGGAACGTGAGACCAGTTGCGCACGACATCGATCGGTGTGCTGGTTCCGACGTCCTCCTGGAACATCCTGCGGAAGCGATCGTGGATCACGACCACACGCGTGGCGGTGTCTGCCAGGCTGCGCTCCACGCGCGCGACAGCACGTGAGCCTGCTCCATCTGATGCCTGACCGACACCGAGCGTGTAGATGTCCTGCACCCACACGATCACGGGCAGACCCTGCAATCGCGCACGCAGGGCGACCAGGCGTGATGCGAAGAGCGCCGGAGAGACCACGACAACCACGCTCGGGCTGTTCCAGTGCGAGAAGAGGGCACGGATGCCGAACGTCACCTCGAACAGCGCACGGCGCAGGCTGCCGGGCCGGCGTGGGATGTAGTGGTGCACCCGCGTGATCGTCACGCCCTCGGCATCCGTGCGCCGCGGCAGAGTCGCATGCTCTTCGGGAATCCGCCACCACGGGTAGTGCGGATACGAGGTGATCACACCCACTCGATGACCGCGCTTGGCCAGGCCCTGCGCCATGCCGGTGGTGTACGGGCTGATCCCGGTCGGCTCGGGTGCGTAGTTGACGCCGATGAACAGCACCTGGCCGTCGGGGGCGGTGATCGTGCTCATCAGTGCGACACCGCCGGGGCACCGCTGTCGGCATCGGCGGTGATCAGGTCCAGGGCGCGGCGCAGCGCGGTGCTGGAGGTGTGCACGGTGTACGGGAAGTACACGACTTCCACGCCGATGGCCGCGAACTCCCGCTCCAGGCGCAGGCCCTTCTGGGTGCCGCGCCAGTCGTCGCCCTTGAAGAAGTGCGTGAAGTGCAGCTGCTCCCACGCCGACATCTTGTCGGGCTGCGTCTCGATGTACACGTCGTCGACGAAAGAGATGTGCCGTACGATCTCGGCGCGCTCTGCCGTCGGGATGACGGGGTCGACCCCTTCACCTGCCGGAGCATCTCATCGCTGACAACGCCGGCGATGAGCACGTCGCAGTGCTGCTTCGCGTGCCGGAGGATGTTCAGATGTCCGACGTGGAACAGGTCGAATGCCCCTGCGGCGTAGCCGATGCGAGTCCCCATGATCTCCCCAGATCTTCTCTTCTGTCGATGTCGATGTTTCGGTTCTTCTGCCGGGTCAGGGCGAGAGGACCCGCAGCCATGGCTCCGCTGGGGCTGAGGGAACCGGGGCAACGGAGTTGTTCATGACTGCGGGTCCGTTCTTGGGGGCCCCTGATAGGGGCCGGGTCGGGCGGGTTTCAGTAGGCACCGGCAGGCCGTACCATCACTCGTGCCGTGCGCCACATGATCTGCAGGTCGTTCATGACAGACCAGTTCTCGACGTAGCGCAGATCGAGGCGCACGCTCTCGTCCCAGCTCAGATCGCTGCGGCCCGAGACCTGCCACAGGCCGGTGATCCCCGGCTTGACGTACAGCCGCCGTGAGACGCTCCCGTCGTATCCGGTCACCTCTCGGGGCAGGGGCGGGCGAGGTCCGACCACGCTCATCTCGCCCATCAGCACGTTCCAGAACTGCGGCAGCTCGTCGAGCGACAGCCTGCGCAGGACACGACCGACCCTGGTCACCCGTGGATCGTCCTTCATCTTGAACAGCAGGCCGGCGCCCTCGTTCTGCGCAGTGAGCGCGACCAGCTGCCGCTCGGCATCCGGGCGCATCGAACGGAACTTGATCATGCGGAACAGCTGCCCGTCGCGCCCGACGCGCTCCTGCAGGAAGAACACCGGACCGCGACTGTCGAGCTTGATGATCAGCGCGATCAGAGGAGTGACCAGCGCGATCGGCACGAGGGCGCAGGCAGCGACGATGATGTCGAGTGCTCGCTTGAGCAGGTGCCGCCCTCCGCTGTACGTCGGGATCTGCACGTGGATGAGGGGCAGCCCGTCGACCGGCGCGAACGACAGCCGCGGCCCGGCCACATCGATCAGCCTGTTCGACAGCACCAACTCGGCGGCGGTGCCCTCGAGCTGCCAGCTGAGATGCTTGACGAAGTCCGGCTCTCCGGCAGGGTGGCTGGCGACGATGATCGTGTCGGCGCCGAGTTCAGCGGCGGTGTCGGCCACATCGTGCATGCTGCCGAGCACCGGTACCCGCAGGCCGTGCGGGCCGAGATTCGGCACACTGCGATCGAGCACGGTCGCGCCGACGACGGTGTACTCGGAGGTGCCGTGCGGTCGCAGTGTGCGCAGCACGTAGTCGACATCGTCGTAGTTGCCGACGACGAGTGTGCGCGAGACGTAGCGTCCCTGCTCACGCTGCGCGGTGAGCCAGCGCCGCCAGCCCCAGCGGGTGGCGATGAGAGCGAGCAGTCCGATCGGCAACGCAACCAGCAGTGCCTGCTGGGCGTCCCAACCGATCAGCACATCGGCGACGGCGGCGATGCCGAAGGTGAACCCGGTGGCGTGCGCCACAGCCCGGAACTCGCTCGCGGTGGAGCGGAAGGGCACGCCATCACGAGCGCGGGTGCCGCTGAGCAGGGCGTACCAGAGCACACAGAGCAACGCTCCGTGGCCGGCCGTGTCCAGCAGAGCGGCTCCCGCGCTCGCTTGGATGCCGACGGTGAGTGCGATCGCGAAGGCGACCACTCCCGCATCCGACAGACGCAGACGCATGCGGTAATGGCGCTCCCAGCGCCGCCGATGCTCCAGCGTCGATGTTGCGCGCGGTGCAACGACTGTGTCGTTGACCGCGCGCAATGCTCGTGGAGCGGTGACGGTGCCGAAGCCCGTACCGCTTCGGGTCAGTTCCAGAACCTCTTCTACCGAAGTCATTCCAGAACTCCACGAGCAGTGGATGTGCGCAAACCCCAGTGCGACATACCTTCCCCAGTTTTCCCCAGCACCCGCGACGCTTGCGCGCCCCGGGAGTATGCGAACGTGCCGACCCCTCGGCACTGTCGACGCCGTGATCCCACATCACGGTGCAGCTGCCGTTCATTCGGCAGTGCGGTCGACGGTCACTGCAGGCGAACGCAATGCGTCCTGCAGTCGGCGGACTCAGCTCAACGGTGGTGGTACACCGGGTGGTCGACGCCCCATGTGCGGCAGTGAACGTCCGACATGCATCATGTCGGATCGTGTTACACGAACACGTCTGCGCTCTTGCATGATCTCCCCAGATCCATAATCCCCATTTTGCGAACGGCCCCCGCTCGCAGTCACGACGCCCCAGCGTCGTTTCGGTGAGTTTATCCCGGTTGGGTGCGGGTGCCAAGCATTTTCTGACATTTGTTGCACAGTGCGTAGACCTACGATGGAGATCATGACCACCCGAGCCGAACGCCGTGCTGAGCGCGAGCGACAGCAGGAGTCGGATTTCGAGCGGTTTAAGGAAGTGTTCACTGCGAGTACGTCCGACGACGGCGACGATGGGCCGCCGCGCCGCCCGCTGCTGCGCAGCTTCCGGTTCTGGATTCCCATCAGCATCCTGCTCATCGTCATCGCGGTCGTGGTGGTCGGCACGCTGGTCGGCCTGCACGTGTTCGACCGGGCGATGTCGGCGAAATCCTCGCTCGAGAAGGCGATGCCGCTGGCATCGCAGGCAGCCGACGCCATCCTCGCCGGCGACAACGCCAAGGCGAAGGAGCTGACGGCCGAACTCGCCGCGCTCACCGCCGATGCACGCACGCAGACGGATGACGACGTCTGGAAGAGCATCGAATGGACGCCGATGGCCGGGCCCAACCTCTATGCGGTGCGCACCGCCGCCGCGGTGACCGACGATCTGGTGCGCGATGCGCTCACTCCCGCCACCGACCTGTCGTTGTCGGCGCTCAAGCCGAAGGACGGTGCGATCGACCTGGCAGGCATCGACATGATGCAGGACGTGATCGCCCAGGCCTCTGTCGCGGTCACCGCCGCCTCGGCGCGGCTGGACACGATCGAGACCGACGCCCTGATCCCGCAGGTCAGCGGCGCCCTCGGCAAGCTCACCGGCGTGGTCGATGAGCTCGAGCCGATGCTGGGACCGGCCACAGAGATCCTCGATGTGCTGCCGAACGCCCTCGGTGCCGAGTCACCCAAGCATTACCTGCTGATGTTCCAGAACAACGCCGAGTCGCGGGGAGCGGCGGCAACCCCGCTGCACTGGTGCGCATCGACGTCGACAAGGGGAAGATCGAGATCGGCGAACAGGCCTCCAGCGCGGACTTCAAGAACGGGCGCACCAAGCCCGTCACCACGCTGGAGCCTGAGACAGCCGCGCTGTACGGCGACAAGATCGGTCGCTACATACAGGATTCCACCCTCACGCCCGACTTCCCAGAGACGGCGGGGATCGTCCGTGCCTGGTGGGCGGAGGCGTTCGCCACTCCGATCGACGGAGTGGTGTCGTTCGATCCGGTCGCACTCGGCTATCTGCTCAAGGCGACCGGACCCGCCGAGGTGCCCGACGAGACGGTCGAGGTGCTCGGTCGCACGATCCACGTGCTCAAGCAGCCACTCACCCTCACCGCCGACAACGCGGTGGCCTTCCTGCTGAAGGACGTGTATGACCAGTACACGATTCCGGCCCAGCAGGACGCCGTGTTCGCCCTGTCGACGCACGCGATCTTCGACGCGCTGACCTCGGGCAAGGCCGAGCCGAAGGCGCTGCTGGAGAGCCTGACCCGGGCCGTGGACGAGGGACGGCTGATGTATCAGCCCTCGGATGACGAGCAGGCGAAGTTGATCGGCGAATCTCGGCTGTCGGGACGGATGCCGACGAGCAACGCCGACACGACCATGGTCGGCGCCTATGTGAACGATTTCACCGAGGGCAAGCTCGACTACTATCTGCAGCTCGACATGGCCGCGACCTCCACGCAGTGCTCGGCACCCGAGAAGCCGACCTTCGAGGTGAGTGCGACGATCACGAACACACTTGACGACCAGCAGGCGGCCGACCTGCCGCGTTACGTCGCTCCGGCCCGCTACTTCAAGAAGGGCGTCATCGCGACGAACCTGGTCGTGTACGGTCCGGTCGGCGCCACGGTGACGAAGGTGCTGGTCGACGGCAAAGAGGTGAAGGCGACCGCCAAGCCGCATCTGGGCCGCAATGCGGTGATGGTGCCGCTGCAGAACAAGCCTGGGCAGAAGCACGCTCTCACCGTGCAGTACGAGGGCGCGGCAGGGGAATACGGCCCATTCGAGGTGCGGCACACGCCGATGGTGCGGCAGACGCCGGTGAGCATCGACGCCCCGGGTTGCATGACGACGGACTGAGCCATCTGGTGGGCAGCAGGTCAGACCTCAGCGCTTGGCGCCGCTGACGCGGAACACCAGCCAGTGGTACAGCGCGAAGCGCACGAGCACCACGATGGCGATGCTCGCGAGGTTCACGATGTTCACCGCGAAGGGACCTGCGGGGCGCTCCAGAACGGCACCGACCGCCTGCACCCCGGCCCACAGCAGCAGCGCGCCCAGGCCCGTGCAGGCGGCGTTGGTGAGCCCGAACAGCACCAGCTCGTTGACTCGTCCGCGGCGGTCGCGGTGCCGGAACGTCCATTCCCGGTTGCCGATATAGGCGTTGATCAGGGCAACGAGTGAGGCGATGATCTTGCCCCATACGACGTCGACGCCCAGAGCGTACACGAGAAGGTTGAAGACGCCGATCTCGATCAGGGTGCTGATCGCGCCGACAATGAGGAAGCGACTCCCGACCGAGGCGAGTCGCCGCAGTCGCGGGTGAATTCTCATGGCTCCATTAGAATACTGGGGAGTGGGGCCACACCGCTCCCGACGTACCGTGAGGACCCGCGTGTCAGTACCCCATCTCGCCATCGTGATGCCCGCCTACAACGAGGCGGAGGGCATTCGAGGGTTCATCGAAGAGATCCGTGAGCACGTCGCACCGCTGGCCGGGCGGGTCACCTTCGTCGTCGCCGACGACCGTTCGACGGATGCCACGGTCGCCGCGCTGACGGGCATCGATGACGTTCAGGTGCAGCCGCAGCCGGCCAATCGCGGCCACGGCCCAACGGCCCTGGCGGCATACCGGGCCGGGCTCGCGCTGCAGCCCGACCTGCTGGTGCATGTCGACGGCGACGGCCAGTTCGTCGGCCCCGACTTCGTGCGCCTGATCCTGGGGATCGAGAGCACGGGGGCGGACGTCGTGCACGGTGTGCGGCACAGTCGCACCGACCCGTGGTATCGCCGTGCGCTGACCGGGGCGGTGGGCCTTCTGGTCGCCGCCACCGCCGGCCGGCGGGTGCCCGATGTGAACACTCCGATGCGCGCCTACCGTCCTGACGCCCTGCGGGTGCTCGCGGAGGCCGTTCCGGCCGACGCGCTCGTGCCGCACGTGCACTTCTCGCTCGCCGAAGCGCGCGGCGGGTTCGCCGTGCGCTACGTCGCCGTGCGCAGCATCCCACGCCGCGGTGCGTCCACGAGCGGCACGATGTGGGGCGGGGGCGTGAAGGCGCTGGTTCCCCCACCCCGGCTGCGCAGGTTCGCCGCTGACGCGCTGCGTGAGGTCTGGCGACTCTCGCTGCGCCCCGGAGCTCCGCTGCGCAGCATCCGATTCGAGAATCAGCGCGCATGAGGCTCACCCGCACGATCGCATTCTGGTTGCTGGCGGCTGCGCTGCTCGCCTGCCACGTGATCGTGATCCAGCACAGCCTCGGCGCCCGGCTCTGGGAGGATGAGGCGTTCAACCTCACCGTTCCCCGCAACCTGCTCGCCGGGCTCGGCTATGCCAGCGACGGTGCGCTGTCGGGATCGACGATCACTCTGTTCGATCCGCGCATCTCCACCGGGCCCACAGTGCTGCTGCCCGTAGCGGCCGTGCTCGCCTTCGGCGCCGATCCGGTGATCGGCGCGCGGATGGTGCCGCTGGCCTTCTGGGTGGCGCTGATCGCGGGTCTGGCCGTTCTCGGTCGTCGCACGGCCGGCCTATGGGCGGCGCTGGTCGCCGCGGCGGTGCCGCTGGCGTTTAACGGGCTGGGCAGTGTCTCGCCGATTCAGGGGCCCACCGATCTGCTCGGCGAGATTCCGGCGGCGGCACTGCTGGTGTGGGCCCTGGTCGTGCTGCCCCGCCGTGCATGGCTGGCGGGGCTGCTGGTCGGCCTGGCGGTGCAGGCGAAGCTGATCGCGCTGCTGGCGCTGCCCGGGTTCGCGGTGGCGCTGTGGGTCCTCGCACCGGGGCGCGGCTGGCAGCGGATCGTGCAGACGCTGAAGCGGTCGTGGCTGCCGCTGGTGCTGGTGGGCACGCCCACCTTGCTGGTGGAGATCGCCGCGCTCGTCTCGATGGGACCGGCGGCGTTCGTCGATCACCTGCGCGGGCTGGCATGGTTCGTGCGGGGCGGCGGGCAGCATGTCGCACCGACCACCGTGCTGCAGAAGATCGAGACGCTCGCCGGCGCCTGGTTCGTGCCGCCGTGGGTGGCGATCGCGACGGCGGTGCTGTGCCTGCTGTTGATCGCGGCCGGGCTGCTGTCGGCCCGCGGGGAGTGGAGCAGAGGTCGGATGCCGAGAAGCAGCCCCTCATGCTCATCGCGGGATCGGTCGCGGGCGCGCTCGCCTTCGTCGGCTGGTGGTCGACGGCTGCGCACACACCGCTGTGGGTGCGGCATCCGGCGGCCGGGGTGCTCGCGTTCTTCCCTGTTCTCGTGATCGGAGCGGTGTGGGCCGCGCGGGCACTGCTCGAGCGCGTCGCCGTACGTGGCGCCGTCCGGGGCGCATCGGCAGGCGTGCTCGTGGCGCTGCTGAGCGCGTCGCTGGCGTGGAGTGTGACCGGGCATGTGCAGCAGACCACGCTGCCACGCTCGGAGACGCTGGCCACGCAGCGGGTGGATGTCGGGCCGATCAGAGACTGGGTGCAACTGACCGGCACCGAATGGCTGGCGGCGAACCCGTGGGGTGCGGCGATTGCGCCGATCGTGCTGTCGGGCGCGCACGTGGGCCTCTTCGATGCTCCGGCGATGGCCGGGACTCCGCAGCTGACGGGCAAGTCGTGCGACACGCAGACCCTGGTCGAGGGCTCGCGTTACCGGGTGTGCGCGGCGCCCTGAGCCTCGCTCCGTGGTCTTCTGGGCGCCCTGTGCCTCGCTCCCCGGTCTTCTGGGCGCCCTGAGCCTCGCTCCCCAGCCTTCAGGTGGCGCGTATTGCTGTGTCCGGGGTGTGGGATGCGGCGTGTTGCGCCACCTGAACGATGGTGACGTGCGCTGACGCCAAGGGTGTGCAGTCCGGCGCGGATCAGGCCCGGGTCTTCGCCACCGACCGCCGCTTCGGCTGAGCCTGTGCCGTGCTGATCTCGGGTTCGGCCTGCTCGGCGATGTGCGTCGAGCCGTACGTGTAGCTGCCGTAGCCGTAGCTGTCGGGACCCTTGGTGGGCAGCATCGTGACGACGGTGCCCAGCAGGTTCACGCCGGCGGTCTCCAGGCTGCGCACGGCGCCGGTGAGCTCCTGCTTCTTCGTCTTGCCGGATGCTGCGACCAGGATGATGCCGCGGGTCTTCTTGCCGATCACGGCGGCGTCGGTGACCAGCAGCAGCGGCGGTGCGTCGATCAGCACGTAGTCGAAGTATTCGCCGAGCGGCTGCAGCACTTGGGTCATCGCAGCCGAGCCCAGCAGCTCGCTGGGGTTCGGCGGGATGCGGCCGCTGGTCAGCACGAACAGCTCGTTCTTGCCCCACTTCTGCAGCGCGTCGGCGACGTCGACGCGTCCGATGAGCACGTCGGTCAGGCCGACGCCGCCCTCCAGGCCCATGTAGTCGGCGATTCGCGGCAGGCGCAGGTCGCCGTCGATCAGCGCCACCCGGGCGCCGGTCTCGGCCAGGGCGATCGCCAGGTTCGCCGTGGTGGTCGACTTGCCCTCACCTGGCCCTGCGCTCGAGACGACGAAGATGCGAGGTCCGCCTTCGACGTCGAGGAACTGCAGGTTGGTGCGCAGGGTGCGGAACGACTCCGCTCGCGGGCTGCGCGGGTCGGCGTGCACGATCAGCGGACGCTTGGGTGCTTCAGGGTCGAAGGCGATGCCGCCGAGCATCGGCTGGTCGGTGATGTCCTCGATGTCGTGCATGGTGTGGATGCGTGTGTCGAGCACGGTGCGCAGCATCGCGATGCCGACGCCGAGCGCCAAGCCGAGCAGTCCGCCGAGAATGATCAGCATCCGCACGTTCGGGCTGGCCGCCGCCGTCGGCGCGACCGCGGGCTCGGTGATCGTCACGCGCACCGGGCTGGCGACGTCTTCTGCTGCCGGCTGCTCGAGGGTGCTCTGCACCACGTTCGTGAAGCTGTCGGCCACTGCATTCGCGAGCTTTGCGGCCTGATCCGCATCCCCGTCGGTGACAGAGATGCCGATCAGCACGGTGTTCAGCGGCGTAGTGGCCGACACCTTCGGGGCCAGAGCCGAGACGGTGGTGTCCAGGCCGAGCTCGTCGATCACGGGGTCGAGTACCAGGGCGGTGTTGACCACGTCGACGTAGCTGGTCACCATCTGCCGGGCGAAGGTGGTGCCCTGCACCAGCTCGCCGGTGGCCGCGCCCTCAGTGCGCACCGAGACGTACAGCTGGGTGGAAGCCACGTACTTGGGGGCCTGTAATGCCGCGTACCCAGCGCCGCCGATGAGACCCAGCACGAGAAGGATCAGGATCAGGATCCAGTTCTTGTGCAGGATGCGGACATAGTCGCGAAGCTCCACCGGGCTCTTCTCCTCAAAGGTCAGACAGTAAACGATTCTCACACACGACCGGTCTCGGCCGCGGTCACACTTTCGTGGGCACTCCGTAGCCGTAGGTGCCGTAGGCGGTCTTATCGGCGCCGTGGATCGGCAGCATCGAGACGACGGTGCCCAGCACCGTGCCGTCGGCGGAGTCGATGCGTGCAGCGGCAGCGGTCAGGTTGTCGATCGTGGTCGCTTCGGCGGCCGCGACCAGCAGCATCCCGGTGGTCAGACGCGATAGCACGGCGGCATCGGTGACCGGCAGCACCGGCGGCGCATCGATGATCACGACGTCGAACGCGGCCTTCAGATCCTCGACGAGTGCAGCCATCGCGTCGGAGCCGAGCAGTTCGGCCGGATTGGGCGGAGTGGTGCCCGCCGGCAGCAGGAACACCGTGCCGCGACCCCAGCGCTGCATCACGTCGCTCACCACGACGCGGCCGATCAGCACATCGCTCAGACCGATCCCGCCTTCGATGCCGAACAGGCCCGCCACGCGTGGTTTGCGCAGATCGGCATCGACCAGCGCCACACGGTAGCCAGATTCTCCGAGGGCGATGGCCAGGTTGCCGGCCATGGTCGACTTCCTCACCGGGGCCGGCGCTGGTGACGGCGAAGACTCCGGTGCCGGTCTGCGGGAACAGGAATCGCACGTTCGTGCGCAGGCTGCGGAAGGCCTCGGCACGCGGGTCCCGTGGCGCGTGCGCGACGATCAGCGGACGGTCGGATGCTTTCGGGTCGAAGGTCACGCCGCCCAGCACGGGAGCGGCGACCGCCTTCTCGACATCGCTGAGCGTACGGATGCGGCGATCGAGCACCGCGCGCAGCAGCGCGATCCCGACTCCTGCCGCGAAGCCGAGCAGGGTGCCGAGCACGAGCGAGAGGCGCAGGTTGGGTGCCACCGGTTTCGTCGGGACGGTGGCCGGCTGCACGGTGACGATGCGGATGCTGTACGACGTCGCCTGCTCGCGCTTCTCGAGCTGACCGGTGATGACCGAGGCGAAGCTGTCGCCGATCGCGTTGGCGATGCGAGCCGCCTGGCCGGGATTGGCGTCGCTGACCGTCGCGGTGATCAGCACGCCGCGGGTGGCCAGGCTCGTCGACACCTTGCCGCCCAGCTGCGCCGCCGTCAGGTCGAGACCCAGGTCGTCGATCACGGGCTGCAGCACCAGTGAGCTGGTCAGCACACTGCGGTAGCTCTCGGCCACCTGCTGCGCGTAGCTGTTGGCCTGGTTCAATTCGACCGGAGTCGATGACGCACCGGTGTCGACAGCAACCATCAGCTGGGTCGACGCCTCGTAGCGCTGCGGCGTCACCACGCCGACGATCGCGCCGCTGCACAGACCGATCACGGTCGCCGCGATCACGACGATGAGGTTTCGTCGCAGAACGCGGAGGAAGTCACGCAGATCCACGCGGGCTCCTGGAGGGGATCGGATGCGGGAGACGACCTCCCGACTATCCTCTAAGTTACCCGGTTGTTCGACTCGACCACGGCACCGGCACGACAGGAAGCCCTGATGACCACACTCGACGACCTCTTCCCCGACGGCAAGCATCGGCCCGGTGCGCACGCCGTCGCAGACGATCACCACACCGTGCGGCGCCTGGACGAGCTGTTCGGCGACCGTCGCACCGACCTCGAGCGCACCCACCGGGCGTCCGCCCGCCCGGCGCTGATCGCGATGGTCAACAGTGCCGCTGCAGATGCCACGTCGCTGCCGGAGGCGCCGCAGACTCCGCACTCGACGCCGCGCCATCGCCGCCGTCGCATCGATGTCGTGAATGTCGCGGCGGCGGGGCTCGCCGTCGTCGCCGTCGTCGCCGCAGGCGTGATGGGCGGTGTGCAGATCGCGACCGCAAGCCCTGCATCCGACGCCCTTCACGTGCTCTCGGCAGATGAGAAGACGATCGAGAGCGCGACCGCCGGACTGGAGGCGGCACACAGCCGTCTGATCGACGCGATCGCCGACGCCGACGCCGCCGCCGAGGCGCTACGCCCGGCGCTGCAGCAGGTGCGCGAGGCGACGGATCCGGCGGACATCCCCGAGGGATGGGCCGATGCTCCGGAGGATGCCGGGACCATTCCGATCGCCGACGGCAAGGCGCTCGACACGGTGCTGGCGGCCATCGACACGTACCAGAAGGAGCTGGCTGCATTCACCGTGCCCGAGCTTCCGGCGGTATACACGCCCAGCAATGTCGACTCGGAGTCGCTGACCGAGGTCGCCGCGGCCATCGACGCCGCACAGCTGCAGCTGAATGCGATCGATCGCAGCAGTGCGGAAGTGCGCACCGTGCGGACGGCGGTCGACGCCCGTGCGGCGACGTTCGCCGGTCAGGTCAGCGCGTTCGCGGCCACCTTCCCCGGTGTGGCAAAGGGCGTCATCGAGCAGCATCCGGATGCGGAGCAGGAGCTGAAGGACGCAGTGACGGCAGCTGCTGCCGCCGTGTCCGGTGCCGATCTATTGACCGCTGACGGGGCGGCCACTCTGCCCGCGTACCGCGATGCTGTCGTCGCGGTGGTGGCGGATCAGGTCGCGGCTGATCGACAGCGGGAGCGCGAGGAGCAGGAAGCGCGCGAGCGCGCGGAGCGTGAGGAGCGCGAGCGGCAGCAGTGGCGGCCGCCGAGCTCGCAGGAACCTGACCCTGGCGAGACGACCGCTCCACCGGCAGACCCGGACGACTCCGGTGACTCCGGTGACTCGGACGATCAGCCGGCACCGCCAGAGGGCTGATCCGCGCATCCCGTCCTGGAATCTGTGAATCGTATGGGAACATTGACGGGGATCGGGGGATCCTCCATCGATAGAAAGCAGTTCAACGCATGAAGACTGACCGGACCGACGTTGCAGCGCCCGCGACTGGCGAGATCGCGGTGATGCCGGCGGTGACGGTCGCCCAGCGACGACGACGTGCAGCCGCAGCAGCTGTCGATGCGGTCGCCTGGGGTCTGGGCGTGCTGCTCGCCGTCGCCCTGCGGTTCGAGTTCACCATGCCGCCCCGCGGATGGCTCGCAACCATCGTGCTCGCACTGATCGCCGCAGCGATACAGGTCGCCGTCGGCTACGCGACCAAGCTGTATCGAGGACGGCACACCTACGGGTCTTTCGATGAAGTGCGGTTGCTGAGCATCATCGTCATCGCGATCACCGCAGTGCTTGGTCTGGTTGTCATGGCGGTCGGCAACTTCGTCAGCGTTCCTCGTGGAACGATGTTTCTGGCTGCGCCGTTCGTGCTGCTGCTGATGTTCGGGGTGCGCTACCTGGCCCGGCTCATGCTTGATCGCTCCCGTAAGCCCGGTGACGACGCGGAGCCCGCACTCATCGTTGGCGCCGGCTACATCGCCGACAAGCTGCTGCACAACATCACCACCGACCCGACTTCGCCGATCCGTCCGGTCGGTCTGCTCGACGACGACCCGGCGAAGAAGAACCTGGTGCTGCGCGGGGTACCCGTCGTGGGGCGCACCGCAAAGGTCGCTGAGGCAGTCAAGCGCACGGGCGCCACCATGGTGATCGTCGCCATGACGCAGGCTGACAGCGTCGTCTTGCGTAAGATCAGCGACCGGGCCGAGAGCGCGGGCGCCCGAGTGGCCGTGACGCCCTCTCTGAACGCCCTGATGTCGGGCGAACAGGCGGCCACTGACGTGCGCGATATCAGCATCGAAGACCTCATCGGTCGACACGCTGTCGATACGAACGTCGAACTGATCGCCGGCTATGTCACAGGCAAGCGCGTGCTGGTCACCGGTGCGGGCGGCTCGATCGGTTCGGAGCTGTGCCGTCAGCTGTCGAAGTTCGGGCCTGCCGAGTTGATGATGCTCGACCGTGACGAGACCGGGCTGCAGATCGCCCAGCTAGGTGTTTCGGGTCACGGACTCCTGAACAACCGGGATGTCATCCTGGCGAACATCCGCGATGCCGACGTGATCAACGGCATCTTCGACGACCGCCGCCCCGAGGTGGTCTTCCACGCGGCGGCGCTCAAGCACCTGCCGATGCTGGAGCAGTACCCCGACGAGGGGTGGAAGACGAATGTGCTCGGGTCGCTGAACGTGCTCAACGCCGCGCGTCGGGTCGGCGTGACGCACTTCGTTAATGTGTCGACCGACAAGGCGGCTAACCCCACCAGCGTGCTGGGACACTCCAAGCGCGTCGCCGAGAAGCTCACGGCGTGGGCCGCTCGCGAAACCGGAATGCACTACGTGTCGGTGCGGTTCGGCAACGTGATCGGCAGCCGCGGGTCGATGCTGCCGACGTTCCAGACGCTGATCCGCGAGGGTAAGCCGCTGACCGTCACTCACCCCGAGGCGACGCGCTACTTCATGACCATCCCCGAGGCGTGCCAGCTGGTGATCCAGGCCGGCGGCATCGGGCGGCCCGGCGAGGTGCTGATCCTCGATATGGGTGAGCCGGTGTCGATCCTGGAGGTCGCGAAGCGGATGATCGCGATGTCGGGCAAGAACATCGAGATCATCTTCACCGGACTGCGCCACGGCGAGAAGCTGCATGAGGTGCTGGTGGGGTCGAACGAGGATCTGGAGCGCCCGTTCCACCCGAAGATCTCGCACACGCACGCCGACCCGATCGCCCCGGAGAAATTGGACAAGGCGGGGTGGGAGGCGCGGATGTTCGCTGAGCCTCGCGACAACGACACCTCGATTATCGAGCCCATCAGACTGCCCCCTGCGCAGAATGAGGATTTTGTGCCGTGACATTGACCCTTTTGGCCGTCGCAGTAGCGGCGTTCGGCGTCAGCGGGCTGGCGCCGTTCGTGTTCCGTCCGGCTCTGATCCGGTGGGGTGTCGTGGACGTGCCCAACGAGCGCTCATCCCATTCGACGACGACGCTGAGAGCCGGCGGTCTCGGACCATTGACCGGGTGGATAGTCGGTGTCGGGATCATCACGTTGGTGTTGCCTGACAATCTGTTCGAGCCTCTCATCGTCGGAGTCGCCACGATCGCGTTTGCCGTGCTTGGGTTCGTCGATGACCTCAGGAGTCTTCGGGCCGTACCGCGGTTGCTGACGCAGGTGGCTCTGAGTGTGGTAACTGCCGTGATAGTGGTCGGCGGTGCGCACGGGTGGATTGCCGTCGGGCTGAGCGCGCTGCTCATCGTCGGTTATGTGAACACCACCAACTTCATGGATGGTGTAAATGCACTGTCGGCGATGCATGGTGTCGTGGTCGGGCTCGCATTCGTCGCGGGTGGACTGCTGACCGGTACGCAGTGGCTTAGCTTTGTCGGAGCTGTGATCGCTGCGTCATTCGTCGCCTTCCTGCCGTGGAATCTGCGCACTGCGGGGTTCTTTCTTGGTGACGTGGGCAGCTACGCGCTGGGTGCCTCGATCGCTATCGCTGCTGTGGTCGCGATCGAGGGTGGTGTGCCTCCGTTGCTGGTCCTCGCCCCTATGGCTGTGTACGTCGCCGACACAGTCGCGACGATGGCCCGGCGTCTGCTTCGCGGGGAAAACATCACACATGCGCACAGAACCCACGCATATCAGCGTCTGACAGACACGGGAATGTCACATCTTGCGGCATCGGGGGTGGTGACAGCATTCGCAGTGGCGAACGCGATCATCGGGGTCGTAGTCACCGTAGTGAAGGCGTCGCCATGGGTGGGAGCGCTTGCGATCGCAGTTCTGTGCGCGGTCTACCTGGCAATCCCACGTTGGCGTGGATCACGTCTGCCCTCGACGAAGTTGACTGTTCCTCCGGCGGACGAGATCCGAGCCATCCCCGCAGACGAGGAACACGTCGTTCGTCGATGGGCCGTCGTTGGAGCGAGCGGCTTCGTGGGATCGGCAGTCGTCCAAGAACTGGAGCACCGGGGATACGACATCGTCAAGCTCCATGCGCCACGTCTGACTTATGCAGCTGGGGCAGATCCCGACGTGGGTCGCTGCCTCGAAGCTGCAGCGCCGCATCCTACGGTCGCTGAACTGGCGGAAGCATTGGGCGGTGTGGACGTGGTCGTCAACGCCGCTGGGATGGCGGCTCCGGACTCTGCCGCCGATGAACGACTGTATGGCGCGAATACATTGCTGCCGGCCGTCGTCGCCGAGGCGGCTGCTCGTGCAGGTGTGAAGCGAGTCATACATCTGAGTTCAGCTGCCGTGCAAGGTCGCAGGCCGGAGCTCGACGCCTCGAGTGAAGTGGCACCATTCTCGCCGTACTCGCATTCGAAGGCGCTGGGGGAGAGGGTGCTGTTAGCGATTGCTGCTCGTGATCTGTCGCCGCGGGTTATTATCCTTCGCGCCACTTCGGTGCAGGGGCAGGGACGACGCACGACCGAGCAACTGATCAAGCTCGCGCATTCGCCTCTTGCCAGCGTGGCAGCGTCAGGTAGCGCACAGTCCGTCGTGAGTAGCGTTGCACGTCTCGCGGCCACCGTGGTCGATGTCGGTGCAACTTCGAAAGAGGTGCCGGGGATTGTGCTCCAGCCATGGGAGGGGATGTCTGTGCGCCGCGTGCTGGAAGCCGCCTCAGGACGTGCGCCGAAGAGCCTGCCCGCCTGGCTGTGCCGTTTCATCGTCACGGGTGGGTTTTTCATCGGCCGGGTCGTTCCGCGGCTCTCGGGTCTCAGTCGACGAGTCGAAGTGATGTGGTTTGGTCAGCAGCAGGATCCCGGTTGGAACCAGAAGGTAGTTGTCCGCGAGTCTGTTGAACTCCTTAATATTCTTGCGGGTTCAGGAGGAGGCGTTCGATCTACTGGCGCCAAGCGTCGCAACCTGCGGGATGAAGGACTAGGGTCCCAAAACGCAAGCACGAGCGTAGATCAGGCTGATCGGTGGAGCGACATATGACGGGTGAAACACGCCGAGGAACGGGCAGGCACCGATCCATCGTCCTCGCAGTTACTGTTGATCTTTCGCTCGGTCTGATCGACGGGTTTGCGCACTACCTCGTCGAGTCAGGGTGGGATGTACGCGTCGTGTCTGGGCCCGGCGCTTACGCTGATCGTCTCCGTGATTCAGGAATCCAGCTCCACGAGATCAAGATGTCAAGAGAACCGGATCCCGTACGCGACTTGCGCTCGCTATTAGCGTGGATTCGGATTCTCCGGGAAATTCGTCCGGATGTCATCGTCGCGGGAACGCCGAAAGCCGGTCTGCTGGGCACGATCGCGGCCTGGATAACTCGAGTGCCCGACCGCGTCTACATCGTGAGAGGCCTTCGGCTGGAGACCAGTACAGGCGTGCTGCGTCAAGTGCTGACCGTACTCGAGAAGCTCACCTTCGCTTTGTCGACCCGGGCTCTCTCGGTGGGACCGAGCCTGCGTGACGAGATCCTGCGGTTGAAGCTCACTCGGCCGTCCAAGGTCTGGGTGCTGGGCAAGGGGAGCTCCAATGGCGTCGATATAATGCGATTTGTCCCTCGCCCGGTTCCTGACGAGACTTCTGATTCGTTGCGTGAATCACTCGGTTTGGATCCCGCCTTACCGACGATTGGATTCGTCGGACGGCTAAACCGCGACAAGGGTCTAGACACTCTCAGAGAGGCTTTGCATCTGATCGCTGCGGGGCCCATCAGGCTACAGTTGTTGCTTGTCGGTGGACAGGACGGGGGCGTGCTGTCAGACCAAGAACATGTTGGGGGCAATGTTCGGATTGTCCGGACGGGCCAAGTCCTTGACACGAGTGCGTACTATCCTCTTCTGGATGTCTTCTGCTTACCTACCCGTAGAGAAGGCTTCCCTAACGTTGTCCTCGAAGCGGCAGCGAGTGGTGTGCCGACGATCACGACAGATGCCACCGGGGCTGTTGACTCGGTTGTCGATGGAGTGACGGGCCTGATTGTGAAGACGGACGATCCGAGCGCTCTCGCGGAAGCGATCCTTCAGCTTCTCTCCGATGATGAACTGCGAGCGCGTATGGGGGAGAACGCACGCCGATGGGTGGTTGACGATTTTGACCAGGCAACTGTCTGGAACCGGACAATCGATTTCCTGATGAAAAATAGAGCCTCGTGAGACGGTGCGCTGACATGCTGCTATCTACATGGGCCGAAGGAAGGGTCTTGATCAAATGAAGATTCTCATCACAGGTGGTGCCGGGTTCATCGGCTCCAATCTTGTGTCACACATCGCTGAGCGCGGACACGGACATGAAGTCGTCGTGCTCGACGATTTGAGCACTGGCAGGGCTGAGAACCTGACTGGATTGCCTGCGAGGCTTATCGTTGGAAGCCTTGCGGATGTGGGCGTTGTTCGGTCTGCCGCTGCGGGTGCCGACGCGATCGTACATCTCGGCGCGTTGGGAAGCGTACCTCGGTCGGTGAAGGATCCTGTTGCGAGTCATGTCGCGAATCTCACCGGCACGCTGAATGTTCTCGAAGCTGCACGCGAGACACAGGCCCACGTCGTCTTCGCATCTTCCAGCTCGGTCTATGGCGCCAACCAGAGTCTCCCGAAGTGTGAGTTCGACTGGACGAGACCTATGAGTCCGTATGCGGTGACGAAGCTTGGCGCTGAGGCGTACATGATCGCGTACCAGTATTCGTATGATCTGCCGACACTCGCCTTCCGCTTCTTCAACGTGTACGGACCCAAGCAGGCAGCGGATCACGCATATGCAGCTGTTATTCCACGCTTCCTGGACGCAGCATTGAGCGGCCGCGCGTTGACCATCCATGGAGATGGTCTCCAGTCGCGCGACTTCACCAACGTCCGGACTGTCTGTGCGACGCTATACGCCGCGCTCGAACGACGTGTTGTGTCGCCAGATCCTGTGAATCTTGCCTTTGGGACAAGGACCCCACTGCTAGATCTGGTCTCGTTGATTGAGACCGAACTTGGGCATCCAGTGGCGCGCGAGCACGTCGGTGCCCGCGTCGGGGATGTGCGTGCGTCGCAGTCGGATGGTGTGCGGATCCACGAGTTGTTCCCGGAGATCACACCGATTTCATTGCAAGAGGGGCTGGCCGAAACAATCGACTGGTTCCGCCAGGTGACAAAGGCAGGGAATAGCAAATGAATCTCGACGATATGAAGCTCGCGGTCGTCGGGCTCGGCTACGTGGGACTGCCGCTGGCCGTTGAGTTCGGCAAGCACCGTAGAGTCATCGGCTATGACATCAACGACCGCAGAATTGCGGAGCTTCGCGCGGGAAATGACAGGACGCTCGAAGTTGACGACGCGGAGTTGGCCTCAACGAACATCGAGTTCACCAGCGATGAGTCCGCTTTGGAGGCTGCAAATGTCTACATCGTGACAACTCCCACTCCAATCGATGCGCACAAGCGGCCTGACCTGGGGCCCGTCCTCTCCGCGACGACGGCGATCGCCCGCCACCTGTCTGTCGGCGACGTCGTGATCTATGAATCGACGGTGTATCCGGGCGCGACCGAGGAAGAGTGTGTCCCTGTGCTGGAGGCGACTTCGGGACTGAAGTTCAACACCGACTTCTTCGTCGGCTACAGTCCGGAACGTATCAATCCGGGCGACAAAGAGCATCGCGTCAAGAACATCGTCAAGGTGACTTCGGGATCAACACCAGAGGCTGCGGACTTCGTGGATGCCCTCTATCGAACGGTCGTGGCGGTGGGTACGCACCGTGCGTCGTCGATCAAAGTCGCGGAGGCAGCCAAGGTCATCGAGAACACCCAGCGTGATGTGAATATCGCGCTGATCAATGAGTTGGCTATCCTATTCAACCGGCTGGGGATCGACACGGAGTCCGTACTGCAAGCCGCTGGCTCGAAATGGAACTTCCTGCCGTTCCGCCCTGGTCTCGTCGGAGGTCACTGCATCGGAGTCGATCCCTACTATCTGACGTACAAGGCACAATCGGTCGGCTATCACCCCGAGATAATCCTTGCGGGTCGACGGCTGAATGATGGGATGGGTGCATACGTTGCCTCCCAGCTCGTCAAGCGCATGACCAAGCAACGAATTCAAGTGCAGGGCGCGCGCGTCCTGGTGTTGGGCCTGACGTTCAAAGAAAACACACCGGATCTGCGGAACACGCGCGTGGTCGACATCATTCGAGAGCTGGAGGATTACGAGATCCGCGTCGATGTGTGCGATCCCTGGTTAAGGTCGCCGATGCTCGGTCAGCGTACGGCGTGAATCTGGTCGAGTCTCCCGAAAACGGTGCCTACGACGCGATCATTCTCGCCGTTGCGCACAGAGAGTTCATCGCGCTTGGCGCGACGAAGATCCACGCGTACGGTCGCGAAGAGCATATCCTCTACGACCTCAAGTACGGACTACCTGTCGATGACTCCGATCTGCGCCTCTAGCGTCGAATCTGCACGAGGGTTTTGATATGTCGAGTTTTGACAGACCGGAATTACGGTTCTTCACCGTGGTACGCCTGCACACAGACTCCGAGGGTCGTCTGAGGGCCAAGACGCCTCTGATGGCGGAGGAGGAATGGGAACCCTTCCGCGAGTCGTTCTCGAGAGTGGTCCTGTACGCTCGTATATCATCGAAGTCTGTTTCCGACGACGGATATCTTGTCGGTGCGCAGGCGGACGACGTCATTCCGCTGCCGTATTATGATGGTCCTATTGGATTTTTGTTCCGTTCAAGAGCGATCGGGAAGTTCCTCGCGTCTCATATAAGGGATCCTGCGGTCGTCTATGGGCTATGGGCTCCTAGCTCGATCTCAGCGATGGTTTCGAAGCGCGTCAAAACGATCGGGGCGCGCTTGATCGTGAGGTTGATTGGGGATCCTACAAGCGTTGCTACTTCCATTGCGCCATTCGGCCTTCGGTCCATCCTGGCGAAAAAGGCTCGTCGTGCGACTCGGAACGTAGTTCGCTCAGCTGACGCTGTCGTCTACGTCACTCTCAGGACGTTACAGCGAGAATATCCAGCTGCAGCCGATGCTCTGACACTGGCACGGACCAATCTTAGACTGGCGTCGAGCACAGTGGAGGCGGCGCCGAAGGCTTATCAGCAAAATTCGGCCACCAGTCCGGTCACTCTCATCGCTGTCGGGTCCCAGCAGCAGAGCTACAAGGGGCATGATGTTCTCATCGCGGCAGTGGCTGAACTGCGTGCGAGAGGGCGCGATGTGAGATTGACGCTGGTGGGCGACGGACGTGTTCACGACGATCTGGAGCTTCAGGCCGAGAGATTGGGCCTGGATGATGTCAAGTTTCTGCGCCAGGTCGGAACGAGTGATGATGTCATCGCTGAGGTGCGGCGACATGACATCTTTGTGATGCCTTCACGTACGGAGGGGATGCCCAAGGCGCTTCTCGAGGCAATGTTGGCAGGCGTGTTCTCCTTGGGGTCGAACGTGGGGGGATTCCAGAAGTGCTGGATCCCGAGTGTGTCTTCGAACCCAACTCGTCGTCCGCGCTGGTCGAAAGGCTGGAATACTTTCTGGAGCGCCCGGTTCTAGTGGCAGATCTGGCTCGCAGCCAACGGGAACGTGCTCGCGATATATGGTCCAACCATTCGGGTGCGGCGCTAATGTCAGACTTCATTCGACGGTTCATCGTGGCGAAGGTGCGCTGATGAGAATGAGTGATGAAGAAGTTATTCCGCGCGGACGCGCGGTTTATGCACGATATCGGAAACAGATCGGCATGCTGTTCATTCTTGTAAAGGTGATGCCGTACCCGCTTCGTTCGCGTCTCGTGAGGTTCCGTCAGACGTCGGATTCTCGTTTATCAAGGCTCGTTCGCCTGAGTGCGCTTCGTTCTGTCGCTAGGGCCTGCGGAGATTTGGTTGATGTGCACAGCCAGTGCATTTTGCTTGGCGTCGAACAGTTGGAGATTGGGTCCCGGGTCAGCATCCATCCCACCTGCTACATTGACGCCACCGGCGGCATATCGATTGGGAACGACGTGTCGATCGCGCATCAGTCCACAGTCCTTTCGTCAACGCATACCTGGTCGACTCCCGGGGTGCCGATCCGAGATCAAGAACTGAGTATGCGAAGCACGGTGATCGAAGATGATGTCTGGATCGGTGCCGGTGTGCGGATACTCGGAGGAGTCACGATCCACGGGAGATCTATCGTCGCGGCGGGTGCTGTGGTCACGCGTGATGTCCCGGCTGGATCGATCGTGGCGGGAGTTCCGGCACGCAAGATTGGCGAGGTACCCGTTGGCTGAGGCCACCCAGACAGCACGGGTGATGCATGTCATCAGCCGATTGATCCCTGGCGGAGTTGAGCGGCGGACATTGGAGTTGATCCGTTTCACGCACGGTGAGGGGATCGAACACCATGTACTGGTTAGTTCGGGCCAGCGTGGCACGCTTGATGACGACTATCGTGCGGCCGGAGTCCGACTTCACTACCTCCCGGTGCAGAGCGTGTTCTTCGTGTTCAGGTTCGTCATCCTGCTACGGAGGTTGGGCATCTCCGTGTTGCATTCGAACATCATGTATACCAGCGGTTTGTTGCTCTTTGGTGCGTGGATCGCGCGCGTGCCGAGACGGATCGCGCACTTCCAGTCGGATGGACAAAAGGTCGGGATCTCGTGGTTGAAGCTCGCCAGGCACCGTGTCCTGCGAGAGATGATCGGGCTCTTCGCGACGAAGATCGTGGGGTTGACACCTGACAATCTGACACTTGCCTGGAACCCCAACTGGCGGGACGACTCGCGTTGTGAAGTCGTCGTGAACGGAGTACAGACGTCTGAGTTCGCTGTCGGTGAGCGCAGCGCCATGCTGGGCATGCCAGAGGCAGTCCCGATTGTGGTTCATGTTGGACGAGGGGATCTGCCCACCAAGAACCGTGAGAAGGCGGCAAGAGTCATCTCTGCTTTGACGACGCGATTACCAGACTGCCAACTCGTGTTCGTCGGCCGTGACGGGCGAGATGCCGAGGAGGCGGAGACACATCGCAAGGGGATCCTTGCTGAGCTGTCTCCTGGTGTGGATTCGTCGCGGGTTCGATTCGTTGGCGAAGTCGACAATGTGTCGGACTACTTGGCAGCGGCAGATCTCTTCCTCTTCACGTCGACGCTCGAAGGATTGCCCGGCGTCGTCATTGAGGCGCTCGCCTCAGGACTCCCTGTTGTCTCGTCCGACCTTCCAGGCGTCAGATATATCGTGGAGTCTGTTCCCGGTCTACCAATTCGTCTGCTTGATCCTGATCAAGGCGACGAATCTTGGGCCACGGCAATCGTAGAACTTCTCGACGAGTCCGCAGAGGGCTCTCGGGCTGCACGTGCCGAGCAGATCGTGGGAACTCCTTTTGACATCCAGGAGTCCGCGAGAGGATACGTCAACCTGTGGACTGCGCCAGGTCAGGCCCCAAGTGACGGGTTCCAGTCGTGAAGGCAGAGTTGGGAAGCGATGCGTAGGGAAGCATTCGGCGCCATCCTGTGGAACTTCTTTGGTCTATTCTGCAGCTTGCTCAACGGTATTCTCACCGCCAGACTATTGAGCCCTGGGGACCGTGGGGTCCTAGCGCTTGCGATAACGATCTCGTCGATGAGCTACGTTCTCTCCTCGGTCGGCACAAATGCGGCGGTGAGGACGTTTCAACCAAGGGCGGAGTGGGCGAGCTTCCGTACTTATGCATCCGTCAGTTTGCGACTCGTCGGTCTCAACTGCGTGGCCGTGGTGGGTGCACTGGTTCTCTTCTGCTTCTCTGGAGCGATACCCGTTGGTTTCGCAGTGTGTGCAGTAATCATGCTCTTGGGAATCGCCAACTTTGCGAGTAGCCAGCTTCTGGATGTGCTGAACGCCATAGGAAAGACCAGCCGTTCGGCGGCGGTGAACACCTCGGGACACGCCATTACAGCAGTAGTACTACTGGTGGCGTTCTTCCTGCACGTCGATAACGTCGCTGTCGCAATCGGTGCTTACCTGGTGGGCTTCGTCGGGCGTACGACGATCTCGCTGCTGTTGATTCGCCTTGATCGCGGGTTTCACTCTGGGGCACTTGCCGTGGACCATGGGCGATTGTTGCTGCGACACGGGCTGCGATTCTGGGGCATGTCGCTCGGCCAGGCTCTAGCCTTCCGACTTGACCTCTTGCTCCTCGGCGTACTCGTGAGCTCGCACACAGTAGGGATCTACGCGGTTGCTGTCACTCCGGCAGCGTTGACGCAGGTTGTCTCCAACTCGCTCGGCCAAGTCGTTTACCGAGAGGCAGCAGTTCGGAAACTAGGAGTCCGCCGGCTCGCGCTTTGGAGTTTGGCGGCCCTCGGCATGACAGCATTGTATGCATTGGTGCTCGCCATCGCCGCGCCGTGGTTGATGCCTCTAGTCTTTGGGGCGGAATACGAAGCCTCTGTCCCAATAGTCCGTGTGTTGTTGTTGGGGGAGCTAGCGCTCGCACCTTACCTGGTCATTTCCAGAGGGCTCGCAGGCTACAACTACCCATGGTGGGCCAGTATATCCGGCATTGTAGGCAGCGTCGCCATGGTTGGCGCGGTCTTCATTCTGACTCCTGGCTTTGGCGTGATCGGCGCGGCCTTTGGGGTATCGATTGCGTATTCCGCGATGCTTCTCGTCGCCGTCTCGGGACTCTTGCGTCGAGGCATAGGGCGGCGAAGATCGCTAGCAAATGGATCAGCCTCGACAGTGCAACTTTGAACTTAAGCACGATGACTAGCAGGATCAGGACTGGTGTCGATGTTCAGTAGTGCGGATGGGGTAGCGGCGTGGCATAGAACTGTTCAGATATCGGGACGACTGGAGAAATGCCGCCAGCGGAGTACATGTCTTGCGTGGAAAGGGCTGCACCTCACGCAAGGCACCGACTTGCGACTTAAGCGGAGACCGCTCGAGGACTCAGTTCGCGATGCCAAGTTTGAGAGCGATGCGCATCTTGCCGGCAGTTCTCCTCGCGGTGCGAGCAACAGTGCCATCATAGGTCGTTCTGATCGGCGGATGCGCATTGACGCAGGCGGCGTCGGAGAAGACTGCACTGTCGTCGATTGGGCGTTAGCCGACATCGGAGTGGGGCTTAAGTTTGCCACGAATGTGGCTGTGCGCGGTGCGAGCCGAGACGAAGCCACACCGATTGTTCCAAGGGAGAGCGTCGAAGAGTCGATTCGAAGCGGCGTAGACGCCGAGGGGAGGGGCCCAATGGTTGTGCTGGAGATGTGTGCGCGTCGCCCCCGTGCGAGGACCGCCACTGGAGCGGTGGTGAGTCGCGACATCCAAGCTGCGGCAAGACCGTCACCAGCCTGTCGCCTCGTCTACTGTCGCGTCAGAGCTGTTGCAATCGAACACGATTGTGGGTTTCTGTGAATCCGAGGGTACGTCCGCACGTGAGAGCGCCAACGTGACCGGGTACTCTCTCCCGCAGGTTTCGATGGCACCTGGTATCTTTGCTCGGGCTGGATGGTGTGTGTCGTCGCTTCATCTCTCCCCACATCTTGCTGATGTCACGAAGTCAGTTAAAAGCAGTTGGAACTACTTGCTGAGTATGACTATTGGAGATTGTCAATCATGACTGTTTTAGTTCTTCTATGGTCAACCTTGTGGGCATTTGTGTCCCTTCGGAAGATGCGCAAGGGGAACACGGCGATAGTTCACCCGGTCTTGTTGGTTACATATGCTTTCCTTGCGCTACCCCTTCTATATGATTTGGTGTCGGGCGAGCCCGATCTAGTTCGGTATCCTGGCCTGCAGATCGCTCAGGACGATGAGCCGACGCGTTCGATATATCTTGTGTATGTATCAGCAATATTTCCGCTTCTATATCTGACGGCGACGGTCGGCGCTAAGAGGCGCGTCGCGAGAGCGCATAGCTACGATCCCTACCGTCTGCCTCGAGTCCTGCGCGTGCTCTGTGCGTTAATCCTCGTTAGCCCGGTTCCCGTCGCACTTTTGGGTCCTCGGCCATCGATCTATTTGAACTACGGTGTATCCCAGTTGAGCGGGTTTACGGGAGGGGTCGCCGATTATCATTCGATAGTCTCGTTCGCCGTGCAAGCAGCAATTGTTGCTGCGGTGGCGCTGCTCCTTTCTGCTGATAGGATTTCACCGGCACTCGTTCTGAGTATTTTGATCGCGCTGTCGGCCGGTGCATGGTTGAGCGGAAAGCGCGCAACGGTCGCAATGATTCTCGGTGGATTGTTCTTCGCGTTCTGGCAACGTGGGCTTATGCGAGGGTGGCGATTGATCGCGATTGGTTGTATCTCTCTCATCGCTTTCGCGACATTTTCTGTGGGGTACCAAGCCGAACTCCGCAGTGAAATTGTGACGGCGAATAGTTATCAAGGTTTCCGCATCGACTATGGCCGCGATAGCCAGATTCGCTTGTCGATATTTGCGCAGCAAAATCCTGAGCGTATTCGTGTCTTACCGGAGGTGGGAACAACATTGCCTCTATATGTTGGGCAACTTGTTCCGCGCGCTATTTGGCCCGAGAAACCCTTGCCCTATTCTCAGTACTTTACATCGGCAGTCTTCCTATCGCCGCCTCAACTTTGGGGATACGGGATCACAACCAGTTGGTATGAAGAATGGATTAGTAATATCGGGGTCGCGGGGTATGCAGTTGCGCCCCTGCTCCTTGGATTTATGTGCAGGTGGGCGAACCGTGTTCGTGATGCGTTGCCGCGTGCCGGTCTGACGGTGATTCTCGTATTACTTGTCGTTCTGCATGTAGCGGCATTCGCTGCGCTCATACCGTTGGTATTCGCGCTGGTAGTCTGGGAGCGCCTGAGCCATCGAACCGCACTTCCTGTCGCGACGGATGCGGTCGATGACGGGCGTATATCAATCGCGTGAGTGTCCAATTGAGAACTACCGAGATTGCGTCAGTGGTGTTGGTATTATCGGTGCGTCCTGGCATATGAGAGGTTGTTGATATGCTTGAAGTACGGATGATCGAGTAGCCGACGCTCGTTCTGGAGATTTCGAGCACGGCGCGCGAGGGAGCGACAGCTCTTTCCCGCTCCTCTGGGGTGGAACTTGCGGCTTATAGGCCAAAACGTGTGGATGGGTTCGGGCGTGTCATGCCCTGCCTGCCCATCCGGCGCGTGACCAGAGGCTGTCAGAAAAACAGTGGATCTGAGACTGGCTGACCGAAAGGAAAGGCAATGACCCAGCCCATCGAGATTATCTATCCTGTGACGGGAGAGATCATCGATGATAAACAGGTCGCGGAGCTGCTGCTCACGCAAGCGAGGGAGCAAGGTGTCAGCCTTGGCACGCCGGGACGCTTACTGGGTGGGCTGACCAAGACGGTGCTGGAGACCGCGCTGGAAGCTGAGATGACCGAGCACCTCGGTTACGAGAAGCACCAGGGCTCCGACAACGAGAACGCGCGCAACGGCACCAGGTCTAAGACGGTGGTGTAGATCGACGTCCCCGGGGATCGGGACGGTTCATTTGAGCCGAAGATCGTCCGCAAGCGGCATCGCCGACTGGATGGGATTGACGAGATCGTGCTGTCGTTCACCGCGCGTGGGCAGAAGCTCTCGATGAGCGCGTTGTCGACGCTGGACGCGACTCTGCCCATCGAGCCGAGCAGGCCGGCCTGACGGAGCCGATGCCCGAAGAGCCAGGAGGTGTATTGAGCTCCTCTGTCTGCGTGGACCACGGTTCCGGGTGCGGGGCGGCGCCGCCACCGGGCCATTTCGAGCGCGTCGACGACGATCTCGGCGGTGATCCGGTCCGAGATCGACCACCCCACGATCCGGCGGCTGAACGCGTCGATCACGGCGGCGCAATAGACCCACCCGTCCTTCGCTTGGATTCCAGCAGTCGTCGCAACACGTTGATCACGAGGCTTTCAGTAAAGCGGCTCTTCGTAATCAAGGGTGTAGTGCGGGTCTGAAGCCTCCGGCTTCGAGCAGCGACCGGGCGACGTAGTTGGTGAGATTGCGGAAGCCGAGCGCGGAGCCGCGGAGGTGTGAATCGGCCTGACTTTCGTTCCTATCGGGAGCCTTGTCCGGCAGGTGCCGGTTGGCCTGATTCTTGGCCAGCGTAGTACGCGTCCTCGACCTCGATGGGGGTGCGCATGTCGAGCTCTCCGTGGAGCCGTGAGTTGTTCCACCACCACACCCATTCGAGGGTCGCGAGCTCGACCTGCTCGACTGTCCGCCAGGGGCCGCGCTGACGGATGAGCTCGGTCTTGTAGAGGTTGTTCACCGCCTCGGCCATCGCGTTGATGCTCCTATATCTGTCAAGCCGCGATTTGGAGAGGTGGTCGGGATTCGCGGATGGGGCGCATCGCGGCCCAGATTTCGCGGGCGAGGAGTCGTTTCAGACACCGGATGATCTCAGACTTCGTCTTTCCTTCGGTGATCCGGCGGGCGACGTAAGCCTTGGTGGGTTCGTGGTGCTGCATGCGAACGATGACGACACGGTAGAGCGCGGCGTTCGCTTGCCGGTGACCGCCCCGATTGAGCCGGTGTCGGGTGGTCATCCCCGACGATGCGGGGATCGGGGCGACACCGCAGAGCCTGGCGAACGCGGCCTCCGAACGGATCCGTTCCGGATTGTCGCCGGCGACGATCAGCATCTCGGCCGCGGTGTCAGGACCGACCGCAAAGGCTTTCGCGAGGTCGGGAGCGATCTGCGCGGTCAGCTCTGCCAGGAGCTTCTCATGCCCGGAGATCTCGGCATCCAGTACTTCCCACCGACGAGCGATCGACCGCAACGTGTGCTTGGTCGACGCGATGATCGTGGTCACCTGGCCCGGACGAAGCGCCGCGCAACGGTGAATGAGCGCCATCTTCGATAGCGGCTGCAGCTCCTGACGCAGATCATCAGGGGCATTCACGATGACCTGCTTGAGGCTGATCATCGCGGATGTTCGCGCCTTGACGGCGATGTCCTTGGCGACCTTGATCTGACGGATCATCTCCACGGTTCCGTCAGCTGACTTCGGGATGGCCGTGGCCAGGCCCGCGAGAACTGCCCTGGCTGCATTCTCGGCATCGATCGTGTCGGACTTGCCTCGCAACCGCCGGTCGCGACGGTCCGTTCTCATCACCTCCAGCGTCCCGATTCCACGACGGCGCACTGCGCCGGCCAGGCCTGCGCCATAGGAACCGGTGCCTTCGATACCGAACGTGAGCTTCCCACCGAACGACTCGCCCCAGTCGATCAGCTGACCGTATCCACCGGAATCCGCCGCGAAAGACCGGCGATCCAGGACCGCGCCGAGCTCATCGATCGCGACGGCGACGTGGACGTGTTTGTGAGTGTCGACGCCGACAACGACTCGACGGTGAGGGGGACATGCTGCATGCTCATAGTGCTCGCTCCAACCAGATCAGGACAGGGTGAGTGACACTGGCCGGTCGGGTGGACGGGACTGTGATGGGACTGTTGCGATCAGGCTCCTATGAGGTCACGCCCGCCCGGCCAGCACCACGAAGGTGATGCGCCTCCTGACGGACGACAGATCAACAGCAAGGACACCCAGACTTCGAGGTCAGTCGTCAGCAAGAGTCAGGCCGCCAGGAGGTACTCGACACTCTCACAGTCGAACGAGTCGCCGACGGTTCCGGTGGAGGGGACGGCGCCGAGTTCGACGATCCGGTCGGTGTAGACCATCGCCATGTAGTTCGAGCCGTGGTCCGAGTGGTGGGTCAGCCCGGTGAGGTCGCCGCCAGCGTCCCACGCGGCCATATCGAGGGCCTGCAGCGGCAGGATCTCGGCCTTGAGCGTGGCGGCGACGTTCCATCCCACTATGCGCCTTGAGTAGACGTCGGTGACGAACGCGACGTAGGCGAACCCGGACCATGTCGCGACGTAGGTCACGTCGCAGACCCAGAGCCGGCGCGGGCCGTCGGCCGTGAACCTCCGGTTCACGAGATCCTGCGGCAGAGTCTGCGTCCGATCGGTCTTCGTGGTGAACACCCGCTTCGACTTGCGCACGCCTCGGACCCCGGCGAGCCGCATCAGCCGCGCGGTCTGGTCGCGGCCGATGTCCCAACCTTGCCGACGCATCAGCGCGTGCATCTTCCGTCGCCCGTAGACGCCGTAGTTCTCCGCATGCAGCCGGGCGACCTCCGGCACGAGGAGGTCGTCGCGCAGTCGACGCGCTGACGGCGCACGACCGACGGCGGCGCGATAGCCGCGGGAGGTGAGGAACCCTTGAACCGCCGGGCGCAGCACCCGGCAGATGAGCTCGACCCCGAAACGATCCCGGTACTCAGTGATGAACCGGATCATCTCGGTCAGGGGCGGTCGAGCTCCTTCGCGAAAAACACGCTCGCAGCCTTGAGGATCTCGTTCGTCTTCCGCAGCTCGGCGTTCTCCTTCTGCAGTCGCTTGATCTCCGCCGCCGCATCGGTCGTGAGCCCAGGCTTCACGCCCGCGTCGACCTCGTAGCGACGCTGCCAGAGCCGCAGCGTCTCCGGGCTCATCCCGAGCAGACCGGCCACGTGACGGACCGCGCTCATCATCGTCGGGTGCGACGGCCGCGTCTCCGCGAGCATCCGCAACGCCCGCTCACGCATCTCCGGCGAGTACTTCGTATTCATCGAGTTCCATCCTTGCTTGAAGAACGGAACGAAAGTCAGGCCGATTCAGTCGCAGAACCAGAGCCGGTTCGGTGCATCCGCCCGGAATTGCCGCTTCACGAGATCCTCATGAGTCGCGGTGTCGGGTTTCCATCCACGGCGTTTGCGCCGATGCGACACCCCGGTCAGGCCATCGAGGCGCATCAGCCGGGCGACGCGCTTCTTGCCGACATGAATGCCGAGTCCGAGCCGCAGCTCAGCGAGCACCCGCGGGGCTCCATAGGTGCCGCGGGAGTCACGGTGAACTTGCCGGATCGTCGCTGTGAGTGCCTCATCAGCGATCGTCCGCGGTGACGGCGGCCGGCCCACCCACTCGTAGTAGCCGGACCTCGAGATCTTCAGGAACCGGCAGGCCACCGCGACGGGATAACCGTCAGCGGCGAGCTCCTGGACCAGCCGGAACCCTATTTTGGGAGCACGTTCTCCCTCGCGAAGTACGCCGACGCGCGCTTGAGGATCTCGATCTCCATCTTCAGCACACGGTTCCGACGGCGCAGTTCGACGAGCTCTTTGTGCTCGTCAGTCGTGACACCGGCCTTACGGCCGGAGTCGACCGCGTCACGGTTCATCCAGTTGCGCAGGCAGGACTCACTAATTCCGAGATCACGGGCAGTCTGCGCGACCGCGGCGCCCTGGGCAACCAGGTCCAGGGCTCGACGTCGGAACTCCGGCGGGTGAGCAGCAGGCATCTCACGGACTCCTCTCTGAGACGATCATCGCCTCAAATTTGGTGTCCGGGAAACCGGGTCAAGCTCCCATCGAATTCGAGACCATCATGAACACGACCGTCGCACTGGCGGCGTGACTACAAACTGTCACCTATCCGTGCAGCAGTCCCGTCAGCCAGCGCACGTGTCGTTGGTGCTGATTGGCGTTGCTCTGACCATTGGCGTGTGCCATATCGACAGTGGCCCCTGGGTACCTGCTGGCATGCTGTATGCCGCATCCAGCGAGTGTGTGCTCGTCAGATGGTTGAAGACTTCGACCTTCACCGCTGGGCGTCCTAAGTGTTGTCCAGAGCTCAGAACTGATGCGGGTCGTCCGTCCAAAGTGATGCTTTGCAACGTCGCGCCGACCGGCCCATACAGTACGACGTAGCTGCTGATGTCGCTTGGCGCGAAGTAGCCACCTGTGATGTAGTACGGAAGCCTCTTTGCCTCATCTGCAGTCAAACTCGACGTCAGCTCAGTGTGCGTCTTCACTGTGCTGTCGGTAGCACATGCTGACACCGCCAAGTCGAGGTAATAGCTCTTCTTAGAGCCGGTGTTGTCGTTCACGTAGGCGCCAACGACGGTCTTCTCTGTGTTGTCATGTGGCATCACCCCGCTCATTCTCAGCGGAGCGACGAGTGCAGCTTCCTTGGCGTCTGATGAGGTGTACAGCAACCGGCCCTCGTCCGCACTCTTCACCACGGCCGAGACAAGTGCGAGCGGGGCTGCTTTGCCACTGGTGACTGCTGTGAACACTGCGTCGGCGGCTGCCCCGAAGAACATGTTCTGCGCTTCAGGATCCGAGTAACGGAAATAGACCTCGTTCAGCAGCAGCGAAACCGCGTTGTCTGCAGAGAGGACATCGCCAGTCGGGAGTGTCACCGGACCCGTGGCACCGAGGATGTACGAGAGCGCCACGGGGTCGACGGACATGACCGCGTTGTACGGTGTGTCGAACTCGCGCTTCCACCACCCGTCGAAGATCTTCGCTGCCGTCGGAAAGTCGGGCACCATCGTGAAATCAGGTACGTAGTGACCGATCTTGTCCCCGTAGATCGCGACAGCCTCGGGATCGAGTGGCGCGACAGGCTCCGCGGACGGGCCGTGGAATTCCTGGCTGTTGGCCGTCTGGATGATGCTGAGCCGACCGTCCTCGGCGCGCAGCACGATGTCGACGGCGGCGTTCCCGCCAAGGCTGCGGGCTTCGGAGTTGCCCTGGAACATCAGCAGGTAGTTGCGCGGGCCGCTGGCGCCCAGGGCATCCGGCAGCACGCTCAGCACGTCCTTCGCAGGCTGGATGTATGGCTGCAGCTTCTCGAGCGAGTCATCGAGCCTTTTCACGCCGTTGGCCACCGGTCCGATCAGCGCCGACCGGTCGACCTTGCCGATGTCTTTCTTCGCCGTGTCGAGGCCCTGCGAAACGGTGTCGAGCAGATCAGACAGGCTCGACAGTTGTTTTATATCCACCTGGCCGCCCTCGGGCACCAGAGACTTCAGATTCACCCTCGACGCCGGCGTGACCACGTCGCGCGCCAGACCGTCGGTCACGCGCGCCACCTGGCTGACTGCTGTGAGGTTCGAGCCGACGAACGGCAGCGCCGCGCCCAGGCTCCACAGGCGCCCCTGTGAGCCGCTCACGGCCGCTGCTGTGTGCACGCTGAGCCGATCGGCTGCGACCGTTGCCGTGGCCGAATCGCCCGCTAGTACCGCCTTCTGCACGCTCTGCACCTCGGTCATGGCCGCCTCGAGATGTCCACGCACCCCTATTGCCTGGTCGTAGACGCGCTTTCCGGCCAGGCCGCCGACGGCCAGCAGCACGACAAGCACACCAGCGACGGACCACCAGATGATCGTGCGGCGGCGCTTCGACACGCGAACCTTTGAACGGCGTGCGCGACGGGAGAGCGGTTCAGGCTGGGGCACAGCGAAAGCCTACGAGACCTGGCTTGGCATCTCCTGCAGGCATTACCGTGAGGGTGACGTGGTGACGTCCCCTGGAGTGATGGAGATTCCGACGAGATGCCGCGGTAGCACGAGTGCACAGTGGGGAATTCGATGCCCCGGAAGCAGTCGAGACTGCGGAACCTCGGTCGGACCTCGTGACGGCGCGCGCTGCTCGAGGCGCGATCACGTCTGGGTGTTGAAGCCTCGGGGGTTCTGCGACTGCCATGCCCACGCGTCGCGGCACGCGTCATCCAGGCTGCGCGTCGTGCGCCAGCCGAGCTCGCGATTCGCCTTCGCCGGGTCGGCCACGCTCGTGGCCACATCACCCTCGCGTGGTGCGATCAGCTCGTAGGGGATGTCGCGGCCGCTGGCGGCGGAGAAAGCGCGCACGACGTCGAGCACGCTCGCCCCCGCACCCGAACCGAGGTTGTACACCTCGACGCCGGGGAGAGGCGCTCCAGCGCGGCCACGTGCCCCTCGGCCAGATCCATCACGTGGATGTAGTCGCGCACCCCGGTGCCATCCGGTGTCGCATAGCCGTCGCCGAACACCGCGAGCTTCTCGCGCCGACCCACCGCCACCTGGGCGACGAAGGGCATCAGGTTGTTCGGGATGCCGGCAGGGTCCTCGCCGATCCGTCCGGACGGGTGCGCGCCCACCGGGTTGAAGTACCGCAGCAGCACCGTCTGCAGCTGCGGCCACGCGCGCTGCACGTCGCGGATGATCTGCTCGTTCATCGCCTTCGACCACCCGTACGGGTTGGTCAGCCCCAAACCAACAGGGTGGTCTTCCGCGATGCGCGGTGTCTGAGGGTCGCCGTACACCGTGGCCGACGAGCTGAACACCAGCCGGTCAACACCCTTGTCTCGCATGATGTCGAGCAGGTTCAGCGTAGAGACCAGATTCGTGCGGTAATAGCGTGCAGGCTGCGCCACCGACTCGCCCACCGCCTTCAGGCCGGCCAGATGGACGACAGCGTCGAAATCGGCATCCTGCAGCGCAGCATCCGCCGCCGCACGATCGGCGAGATCCGCGACGATGACCTGCACGCCCCGCCCCGTGAGCTGCTCGACCCGCCGCAGCGACTCCCGGCGGCTGTTGGAGAAGTCGTCGAGCACGACCACGTCATGACCGGCCTCGAGCAGCGTCAGGGCCGTATGGGAGCCGATGTAACCGGCGCCGCCGGTGAGAAGAACGCGCATGAGGCTTAAGCCTAGCTAGAGGGGGTGAGTGACGATCCAGAGCCTCATGAACGACGAATCGAAACCAGCTCATCCCACGTGGCCAACGGCGGTTCCGCGGGTGCGGGGCGCGGAGGATGCCGGCGCACGAACATGCGCGCGATCAGGCATCCGATCGCCGTGCCGATCGTATTGGCGATCACGTCGGACAGCGTCGGGAAGCGGCTCGGCAGCAACGTCTGCACCAGCTCTATCGTCGCGCTCGACGAGTATCCGAGCAGCAGCACCACCCACGCGTTCGCGCGCGGCCAGGCCGCGACCAGCAGCAGACCGAGCGGCACGAACAGGGCGATGTTCGCGAGGAACTCGAACACCGTGTAGCTCAAGCCCAGCGGGATGTCGGTGTGCGCGCTGACGAAGCGAGCGAACCTGAAGACGATGCCGGTGACCTTCGAGGCCGCGCTCGCAGGAAGCCAGACGATCAGCCCCAGCACGATCACGTACGGCACGAGCGCGACCCGGGCGGCGATCGTGAACGGAGAGATGCGCGCGGTGGGCATGGGAAAAGCCTAGAGGAGCAGGCTGAGATCGTCTCAGAGCGAGATGAGCGCCGCCGCCGGCTCAGCCGAGCGCAGCGCGCACGACGCGCGTGACCTCGGCGACGGCCGGTACGAGCTGCGAGGCGGACAGCTCGTAGGTGGTCTGCGAGCGGCGGTAGGGGTCGATCACGTCGTCGTTGTCGGGCTCGGCGGGCACCATGCCGCGCTGACCGCCCACCAGCTCGGCCAGAGCACGCAGGCGCGCACCGGCATCCGTTCCGGCTGCGGTCACGGCACGACGAACCTCGTCGTCGGTCAGCGTCGCGGCCAGGCGGGCGAACTCCCGCACGGTGAACGTGCGGCGCAGCAGCGCGGGCAACAGCTGCACCACGTACGAACGGTGCTCGCGCGCCATGGTCAGCACCAGATCGGTCTCGGCCAGGTGCTGCACGGTGAGCAGACGCGCCCGGTGCGCGGCGGCCTCGGCAGCATCCGCTCCACTGGCCACCGCAAGCTGCTGCGCCTGCTCTGTCATCTCATGATCCACCAGCGCGTGCGTCCCGGCGCTGTGCACCCGCACGCCTGCATCGCGCAACTGCGCGCGAAGCAGAACCTCGCCCATCGGCGAACGGCAGATGTTGCCGGTGCACACCGTGAGGATCGTGCCGCGCGGCGCACTGTGCACCCCAGGAGACGTGCGCGCGGCCGGATCTGCCGCCAGACTGGCGGGCAGGGGAGTCTCGCCATGATCCAGCGCATCGCGCAGGCGACGAAGATCGGCCCGTCGAAGACTCGGTCGGGTGGTGCCGTCGGGGTCGCTCATACGTCCAGATTAGTAAGAGGTGGGGCGTGCTGTGGGACCGCTCAGCGGTTCGCCGGATGCGCCGCGGCGTACGCCGGCACCGTGTCGTTCTTGAGCGCGTCCGAGAGCGCGGCGAGACCATCCCAATCCGGCCGCACGATCGACTGGCTGCCGACCATGCCCGTGCCGAGCGTCGGGGCGGTCAGAAACAGCACCTCGTCGCGCGTCACGTCGCGCAGACTCAGGGCCAGACTCCCGACGGTCGCGGCATCCAGCCCGGCATCCACCATCAGGTAGGGCGAGATGGCATCCACCGCCGCGGCCACCCGGCCGGGATTGGTCAGAGTCTCGCGGCTGAGCATCTTGTCGATCACGCCCTTGATGAACGCCTGCTGATTGCGCACGCGCTGGTAGTCGCCATCGGGAAACGAGTGGCGCTCGCGCACATAGCGGAGAGCCTGCTTGCCGCGCAGCTCGATCGGACCCTTGGCGTAGGCGTAGCCGTCTCCCGAAACGCGATCTGGTTGTCGACCGTCACGCCGTCCAGAGCATCGGTCAGTCCGGTGAACCCCTCGAAATCAGTGATCATCACATGATCGATCGGCACGTCGACGAGCGTCTCCAGCGTCTGCACGAGCAGTGGCACCCCGCCGAAGGCGAGAGCGGCATTGAGCTTGTTCGCGCCGTACCCCGGGATGTCGACCCAGTTGTCCCGCATGAACGAGATCACCTGCACCCCCGACCGGTCGGCCGGCAGATGTACGAGCAGCATCGTGTCGGCGCGCTGACCGCGGATGCTGTCCAGCCCGCCGCCCAGCCCGGTGCGCGTGTCCGAACCGAGCATCAAGATGTTCATCGCCTCGGGATTCACCTGCGTGGGGCGAACTGTGGGGAACACCTTCGCAGCAGGTATCGACTCGGCCTTCTCGTACGACGACGACAGTCGCCACAGATACACGCCCGCAGTCGCGGCAACGGCCACCAGCGCGAACACCACCACGAACACGATCACCCACGGCCAGCGGCGGCGTCGGCGGGGCGGGGCGGCATGCAACGCGTCGTCACCAAAGGTCATGCTTCAGTATCTCCCGAGGTGCGCGTGCACGACGATTGCCCTGCACAGCTGCGGGTTCGGCGTGGGTCGCCACAGCGACCGGAAAAGTCGGTCAGAGCGTCCTCGCCCGCGGATATGGTCGGTTTCACTGCCGCTGGAGCCAGAACCTCAGGCACAATGGAGGCGTGTACATGTCGGTCGAAGTGATCACGATGCTGGGCGTCGGCGTGTCGATCCTGCTTGCCATCGGCAGCGTGGGCGGCTGGATGATCCACCGCATGGACATCGTCTCCAGCCGGCTGGAGAGCAGACTCGGCAGCCGCATCGACCGTGTCGAGAGCAAACTCGGCAGCCGCATCGACCGTGTCGAGAGCCAGCTCGGGAGCCGCATCGACCGGGTTCAGGAAGAACTCGTCGAGGTGAAGGTCGCTGTCGCCCGCATCGAGGGGCCACCGCGGCATCTGGTCACTGCACGCTGAATCGCCTTCTTACAGGCTTCGCCCCCGCCTCGTCAGCGACGCGCGGCCGGCTGATCGGCGATGATCTCGTCCCAGGTGGCCAGCGGCGGCTCGACCGGCATGCGCGGAGGGTGCCGCTGCACCAGCATGCGGGCGATCACGCATCCGATCGCCGTGCCGAGCGTGTTCGCGATCACATCCGACAGCGTCGTGAAACGGCTGGGCAGCAGCGTCTGCACGAGTTCGATCGTGACACTGGTCGCATAACCCAGCAGCAGCACCACCCACGCGTTCGCGCGCGGCCACGCGGCCACCAGCAGCAGCCCAAGTGGCACGAACAGGGCGATGTTCGCCAGAAACTCGAACACGGTATAGCTCAGGCCCAGCGGAACCGGCGTGTGCGCACTCACGAAGCGCGCGAAGCGGAACACCACATCGGTGACCTTGGAAGCCGCACTCGCGGGCAGCCAGACGATCAGACCGAGCGCGATCGCATACGGCACGAGCGCGACGCGAGCGATGATCGTGAACGGTGACAGACGTGGTGCGGGCATAGGGAACAGCCTAGGAGAGGCCGGTGGGCGAAGGCTGACGGAGACGGCGACGACCGTTCGACAGACTCAGCGGTCACGCGCGACGGTTCACTGATCCGCCTCTTCGTCTGCGCTGCCGGCGTGACCCGACTCGAAGCACACCGCCCACTGGCGCGTATACATCTCACAAGGGGCTCTGCTCCCATGTGGGTGGGGTTGTCACATATCAGGCGAGGGCCGCGCGCACCACGCGCTCGACCTCGGCGACGGCCGGGACCAGCTGCGACGCCGACAGCTCATAGGTGTTCTGCGAGCGGCGATACGGATCCACCACATCATCCTGATCGGGCTCGGCAGGCACCAGGCCACGCTGACCGCCGACCAGCTCGGCCAGCGCGCGCAGGCGCGCACCGGCATCCGTTCCCGCAGCCGACAGACCTCGACGCACCTCGTCGTCGCTGAGCGTCGCCGCCAGGCGCGCGAACTCCCGCACCGTGAACGTGCGCCGCAGCAGTGCCGGCGACAGCTGCACCACATATGAACGGTGCTCGCGCGCCATCGTCAGCACCAGGTCGGTCTCCGCCAGGTGCTGCACGGTCAGCAGCCGGGCACGATGCGCCGCCGCATCCCCGGCATCCGCTCCGTTCGCCACCGCAAGCTGTTGCGCCTGCTCGGTCATCTCGTGATCGACCAGCGCATGCGTGCCCGCGCTGTGCACCCGCACACCCAGGTCGCGCAGCCGCGCACGCAGCAGCACCTCGCCCATCGGCGAACGGCAGATGTTGCCGGTGCACACCGTCAGGATCGTGCCCCGCGGTGCACCCTGTGGCACCGGAGCGGGCCGGGGAGCCGGCACCGAGACGGGCACTTCGGCCGGCAACGCGGTCTCACCGTGATCGAGCGCCTCGCGCATGCGACGAAGGTCGGCCCTGCGGATGCGGGGTCGGGTGGTGCCGTCGACGTCGCTCATGACCGTCCTCTCGCCTGCAGCACGGCAGCCAGAATGGCATCCGCCGTCTCGGCGCCCGTGTCCGACGCCGCCGCCGTGTTCTCGGCGACCACGGCTTCGACGATCTCGGAGCGCTGGATGCGAGTCGAACGGGGGCGTTGATGCCGATGCGCACGCTGTCGCCCTTGACATCGAGCAGCGTCACCTCGATATCGTCGCCGATCAGCACGCTCTCGCCGATTCGCCTCGTCAACACCAGCATCCGAACAGCCTACTCGGCGGGGCCGGCCAGGCCGGCGACCGCCGACGGGGCGGCATCGCGCACCACCCCGACCGTCTCGATGGTGAACACTCCCGCGCCGCCCGCCTCGGTGTACGACAGCACCGGCAGCCCGTCGGTCTGCGCCGACACCATCCGGCGCACCGCGGCACGCAGCGACGGCGCGCACACCAGCACCGGCTCGCCGCCGTCCCGGGCGGAAGCCGCCGTCACCGCCTGACGCACCGACTCCACCACCGCCTCCATGCGGTTCGGCTCGAAGACGATCTGCGGGCCATCCTCGCCCATCCGCAGGCTCTCCATCATGGACTGCTCCAGCAGCGGGTTGATCATGATCACGCGCAGCACGCCGTCTTCGGCGAACCGCGCCGCGATCGCCGGCCCGAGCGCCGCCCGTGCCGCCTCGACCAGACCCTCCAGATCGGTCGACGTCTTGGCGCGCACCGCGAGCGCCTCGTAGATGCGGCTGAGATCGTTGATCGGCACCCGCTCGGCCAGCAGCGCCTGCAGCACCCGCTGCACCTCGGCCAGCGAGAGCAGCGCCGGGGTGAGCTCCTCCACCGCAGCCGGCGACACCTGCTTGAGCGCATCGGTCAGCTGACGCACGTCTTCACGGCTCAGCAGACGTGCGGCCCCGGCGTGGATCACACTCGACAGGTGCGTGACCACCACGCTGGCGCGATCGACCACCGTCGCCCCGGCGAGCTCGGCACTGTGCCGCATCTCCGCCGGGATCCACTTGCCCTCCAGCCCGAACACCGGGTCGTGCACGGCCGCCCCGGGCAGCGCATCCAGCCCCGCCCCCAGCGCCAGCAGGCGACCGGGCGGCACGACGCCGCGGCCGGCCTCGACGCCGGCGATGCGGATCACATACGTCGACGACGGCAGCTCCACGCTGTCGCGCGTGCGCACCGGCGGCACCACCAGACCCAGATCCAGCGCGATGCGCCGGCGCAGCGCCTTCACCCGCGCGAGCAGGTCGTCCGGGCCGCCGGTGACCAGATCGACGACATCCGAAGACAGCTGGATCTCGAGCGCATGCACCCGCATGCGCTCCATCAGCTCTTCGGGACTGTCCGACGACGACGTCTCGGCGGGTGCGACCTCGGATGCCGCGGTGGCGGCCTGCGACGCCTTCACGCGCTGAGCCGCCAGGATCAGCAGCGCCCCCACCACGATGAACGGCAGCATCGGCATCCCCGGGATGAACGCCATCACGATCGCCGCGCACCCGGCGATGTTCAGCGCGTTCACCGACTGGCCCAGCTGCGCGAACGCCGAGCTGCCCATGTCGGCCTCGGCGTTCGAGCGCGTCACGATCATGCCCGTCGACACCGCCATCAGCAGCGCGGGGATCTGCGTGACCAGCCCATCACCGATGGTGAGCAGGCTGTACGTGTTCACCGACTCGTCGATCGCCATCCCGTGCGAGACCATGCCGATCGCGATACCGCCCACGATGTTGATGATGATGATCACGAGCCCCGCGATCGCATCGCCCTTGACGAACTTCGAGGCACCGTCCATCGCCCCGTAGAAGTCGGCCTCGGCGGCCACCTCGGCACGGCGCTCCCGCGCCTGCACGTCGGTGATCAGTCCCGCGTTCAGGTCGGCGTCGATCGCCATCTGCTTTCCGGGCATGGCATCCAGCGTGAACCGGGCGCCCACCTCGGCCACGCGCTCGGCGCCCTTGGTCACCACGACGAACTGGATGACCACCAGGATCAGGAAGATCACCGCACCGATGATCAGCGACCCGCCCACCGCGATCGTGCCGAACGCCTCGATCACCTGTCCGGCGTACGCCTCGCCCAGCACGAGCCGGGTGGATGCCACGTTCAGCCCCAGCCGGAACAGCGTCGCCACCAGCAGCAGCGACGGGAACACCGAGAAGTCCAGCGGCTTGCGGATGAACATCGTGTTCAGCAGGATCACCAGGGCGAACAGGATGTTCAGGATGATCAGCGTGTCCAGCAGCACCGGCGGCACCGGCACCACCAGCAGCATGATGATGCCCACCACGGCGATCGGTACGACGATCCTGTTCAGCGTTCCGCGCATGCGGTCCTCCTTGCCATCATGCCGTCCTCACCGGCACTGAATGCACGCCGCGTGCGGACCCGCGCCGCCGCAGCATGTCCACGAACACCAGCACGCGCGCCACGGCCGTGTACAGCTCTTCGGGAATCTCCTGGCCCAGCTCGCAGGCCGCGTGCAGCGCCCGCGCGAGCGGAATGTCGCGCACCATCGGCACACCGCACTCGGTCGCCCGCTCGCGGATCTTCTCGGCGACCACGCCCTTGCCCTTCGCGACCACCTTCGGCGCCGACCGTCCCGGCTCGTAACGCAGCGCCACGGCCACGTGCGTGGGGTTGACCAGCACGACATCCGAACCCGCCACCGCCGCGATCATGCGGTTGCGGCTCATCGCCAGCTGGCGCGATCGCCGCTGCTGGCGGATCAGCGGATCGCCCTCCGAGCTCTTGTGCTCATCGGTCACCTCGCGCCTGGTCATGCGGGTGTGCTTGGTGTTGCGGCGCATCACGACGAACACGTCGATGGCCGCCAGCCCCAGACCCACCATGATCGCCACCTGCAGCAGCGCGGCCGTGCCGTCGGCGGCCGTGCCCAGCAGCAGCGTCACGGAGTGCGCCCCGCTCGCCGACAGCACCGGGATGAGCGTCGCGATCACCGCCCACAGCGCGATCGCGATCGCCCCGGTCTTCAGCAGCGCCTTCGCGCCCTCCCACAGCGACTGCATGCCGAAGATGCGCTTGACGCCGTTGAGGATGTTGAACTGCTCGTAGCGGCCCGAGAACTTCCGCATCCGCACGCCGCCCTGCACCACCGCACCCAGCAGCGTGACCACCACCACCGCACCCAGCAGCGTGCCGAGCGTGGGCAGCACCGAGCTCAGTCCCAGCCCCAGCACGCCCAGCGCCGAGTCCGGAGAGGGATCGCGCATGATCCCCGGCAGCGCGATGAGTTGCTCGGTGCCGGCCGCGGCACCCGCGGCCATCGCCGACGGCATCGCGACCGCCGCCGCGCCGATGCCCAGCCAGGCCGTCAGGTCCTGGCTGCGCGACAGCTTGCCCTTCTGCCGCGCCTCGCGCAGGTGCTTGTCGGTGGCCTTCTGATTCCGCTCGCCGCTGTCGCTCACGGGCCCACCCCTGCATCATGTGCACGGCCTGCGTGACCAGCGCGCCGACGATGCCCGGCAGGGCGACGAAGGTGAACCCGACCAGCACGAGCGTGAGCAGGATCTTGATCGGAAAGCCCATCGCGAACGCGTTCAGTGCCGGGGCGACGCGGGTGATCAGACCGAGACCGGCATCGGCGAGGAAGAGCACCAGCATCAGCGGACCGGCGATCTGCACGCTCGCGAGGAACAGCTGCACGACCCCGTCGACCATCAGCTCGGCCGGCGAGGCCAGCGCGAGCAGCCCGTCCACCGGGATCACCTCGAAGCTGCGCGCGAGCCCGCCCAGCACCACCTGGTACCCGCCGGATGCGAACAGCAGCGCGAGCGCGGTCATCTGGAACATCCGGGTGAACTGTGCGCCGTTCACCATCGACTGCGGATCGAACGCCTGCGCCATCTGAAAGCCGCCGAACACGTCGATCAGGCTGCCGGCCGCCTGCACCGCCGAGAAGCACACCAGCACCAGAAAGCCCAGCACGGCCCCGGTGAGCACCTGCAGCGCCAGCGCCGCGAAGAACGGCCCGGTGTCGAGGTTCTCGTACCCGGGCGAGACCGCTCCCGACATCGCCAGGGCGAGTGCCATGGCCAGCATGGCCTTGATGCGCACCGGTATCGCGCCGTACGAGAACGGCGGCGCGATCATCACGAACGCCGTGATGCGCACCCCGGCGAGCATCGTCGCCTCGAGCCACGCGAAGTCGATCGGGATGTTCACCTCAGCCGCCGCTCAGCAGCTGGGGGATGCGGTCGAACATGGTGTGGGTGAACTGCACGATCTCGGAGATCATCCAGTTGCCGGCGATGAGCAGGGCGATGCCGACCGCGGCGATCTTCGGCACGAACGACAGCGTCACCTCCTGCACCTGCGTGATCGACTGCAGCAGCGAGATGGCGAAGCCGACCACGAGGGCCGTGATCAGCAGGGGAGCGGCCAGTTTCGCGGCCACCAGCAGACCCTGCGTACCGATGTCCAGCACCGCTTCCGGGCTCATCCGGCACCTCCGTAGCTCTCCAGCAGGGTGCGGATGATGAGCCCCCACCCGTCGACCAGGATGAACAGCAGGATCTTGAACGGCAGCGAGATCATCACCGGCGGGAGCATCATCATGCCCATCGACATCAGTGCCGCCGCGACCACCAGGTCGATCACCAGGAACGGCACGAAGATCACGAAGCCGATGATGAAGGCGGCGCGCAGCTCTGAGATCATGAACGCCGGGATCAGCGTGAACATCGGCACGCTCTGCGGGTCGTCCGGGTTCGGCAGCGATGCCATCCGCGTCATCAGCGCGAGGTCCTCTTCGCGGGTGAAGTGCAGCATCCAGTCCCGCAGCGGCGGCTGGCCCAGATCGATCGCCTGCGCGAACGTGATCGACCCGTCGACGTAGGGCTGCACCGCGCTCAGATTGATGTCGGTGAGCACCGGCCACATGATGAACAGCGACAGGAACAGCGACAGCCCCGCGAGCACCTGGTTCGGCGGGATGCTCGGCAGCGACAGGGCGTTGCGGGTCATCGCGAGCACCACGAAGATCTTCGTGAACGACGACATCATCAGCAGCAGCGCCGGCGCGATCGACAGCACGGTGATCCCCAGCAGCGTGAGGATCGAAGCCGAAGGCGTGCCGTCGAGCCCGTTGATGCCGATCGTGATGCCCTCATCGGCCGGCGAGGTCGGGTCGGTGGGGGAGTCGGGGTCGTCGGGATCGGTGACGGCCGGGAGCACGGATGCCGACAGAGCACCGGAGGCCGGGAGGGGCACGGATGCCGAGAGCACGGATGCCGTGGGTGCGGCCGCCGTCGACGACGCCAGCGCCTGCGCACCGGCCCCGGTTCCCAGCACCGCACCCGCAGCGAGGAGCGTCGCGCAGATCAGCAGCAGCATGCCGTGCACACCGCGCATCCTCAGCATCCGTGCCGTGAGCGACCGCGCCGTCATCGCGTGCGCCGCAGGAAGTCAGCGGTCTGCCGCCAGGTCTGCGCGGAGAGGATCGAACCTCCCAGCCGGTCTGTCGGCTCCGGGCGCCGATGGCGCCGCAGCGTCTGCGGCTCGCCGCTCGCCGCCTGCTCGGCGGCGAGCAGGCTCTCGAAATCCGCGCTGTCGTGGTCACTGCTGTCGAGAGCCGCGCTGTCGAGGTCTGCGCTGTCGAGATCACTGCGCACCGGCCGCGCGACGTGGTTCGCGGGCAGGCTGTCGATCAGGTTCACGCCGTGCTCGGTGACCCCCAGCACGTACCTGCGGTCGTCGGTCTCGACGATCATCAGCTGCGCCTTCGGGCTCAGCGCCTGCTTTCCGATCACCGAGATCTCGGCGTCGTGGCGCCGCCGCTGCATCCGTCTGCCGATCCGGCGCTGCAGGTACCAGAGCAGCCCGAGCACCGCCGCCAGCGAGAGGGCGACGCGCAGCAGCAGGAGCAGCTCGTCCAGATCAGGCCTCGGCGTTCTCGAGAATCCGGGTGATCCGCACCGCGTAGTCCTGATCGACGACGACGATCTCACCGTGCGCGATCACGCGTCCGTTCAGCAGCACATCGGCCGGAGCGCCCGCCGAGCGGTCGAGCTCGACGATGCGGCCCGGCTCCAGCCCGAGCACGTCGCGCACCGCCATCCGGGTGCGGCCGATCTCCACCGTCAGATCCATCTCCACACCCGCGATGCGCTGCAGCCGCCGGGAGGTGGCGGGTGCGGCCACCGGGCTGCGGGTGACGCGCACGGCCAGCCGTCCGATCACCCGCCCGTCCTGATCCTGCAGATCGAACACCTGCGCGGCCGGGTGCGAGAACACCGAGGAGGCATCGCCGACGATCGCCTCGTCCAGCCGGCCCGCGCCGAGGGCGCCGACCGCCGCTTCCAGTGCTCCGTGCAGGCGCTCGACCAGCGGAGCATCCGCCTGACCGTCCACCAGTGCGTCGATCTCGAGAACCTGCACCGCCAGCTGCGCGCTGGCCTCGCCCACGAAGCTGACGATCACCGCGTCGCCGGTGTCGCCCGACGCCTGCGACGCGACCGCGGTCGCGGTGGCGGCCGTGGGCAGCCGGGAGGCCAGCGCGGCGGCGACGGCGGATTCGTAGGCGATGGTGCTGGTCACGAGAGCTCCTGTGCGGGATCGGGTGTGGTCGCGGTGACGACGCAGGCGAGGCGAGCACCGCTCGTGCCGACCGCGGCCGTGGCGATCGGCTGATCGCCGACCATGAGCTCGAGCGGACGATCGGCGGTGTGCGGGAGGGTGAGCAGGTCTCCGACCGAGAGGTCCAGCACCTCGTGCGGGCGGATCGAGCGCGGCGCGAGACGCAGTGTCAGATCGACCGGAGTGCGCTCGATCTGACGGTCGATCACTCCGGGCCGCACCGCCTCGGGTGCACTCGTCGTGCCGCTGGTCAGTGAGCGCAGCACCACGGATGCCGGCAGCATGACGCTGGCATGCGCTGTGCCGCCGCTGAAGACGATCGGCAGCAGCGCGACGATCACCGGATCGTTCGCGGCCGCCACCTGGGTGAACTGCGAGCTGTGCTGAATGCCGGTGATCGAGATGCCCGTGGGCAGCACGCCGTCGAAGGAGCGCACGAGATGGTCGAGGGCATCCGCGATCACCGCTCGGATCAGGGCCTGCTCGATGTGCGTCAGCGGGCGCTCCTGCGCCTGATCGACCGGGCGGCCGCCGACCATCTGCACCACCCAGGCTGTGGCGAGCGAGGCGGGGAACTGGATCACCGCGCGCGCGTCGGAACCCGGCAGGGCGCACACCACCAGGGTGGTGGCCGGCGGAAGCGATCGGCCGTACTCGTCGTAGGTCTGCATCGTCACCGATTCGACCGAGACCTGCGATCTGCCGTGCGTGCGCGCCGACAGCAGAGAACCCCACTGCCGGGCGAACGCCTCGAACGACATCTCGAGGATGCGCGCATGCTCGCGCGAAAGGGTCGTCGAGCGGCCGAAGTCGTAGAGTTCGACTTCGGCATCCGTGCGCACGCCCGGGCGTGCACCCTCATCCACCGCCACGACCCCGACTATCGGGCGGCGGCGCGCGGACGTAAGCAGTTGCGACGATCAGCGGGAGGGCGCTTTCGCCTGCAGGGCAGGCAGCAGCTGGCGCACCTCCTCATCGGCGCCGGAGAGTACGACCACGTCGACGCGTCTGTTCTTGGCCAGCGCCTCGGGGCTGGTGCCCTCGGCGACCGGCCGGGCATCGCCGTAGCCGACCGATTTGATCACACCCGGGTCGATTCCGCAGGTCTCGACCAGATGGCGCAGCACCTGGGTGGCGCGGGCGGCCGAGAGCTCCCAGTTGGTCGCGAACGGCGCTGCCGACTGCCGCGCGTCGGCGTGCCCTTCCACCGAGATCTCGTTCGGGATGCTGGCGAGCACCCCGCCGAGGGTGTTCAGGATGGTGACCGCGATGCCCGACAGCGCCGTGCTGTTCGTGGCGAAGAACGTCTCGGCGCTGACCAGGCTGATGGTCAGCCCGCGGGAATCGATCGTGAAGGTGGCCGTGTCGGTCAGACGCTGCTCGCTCAGAGCGGTGCGGATGCGGTCGCGCAGCGCCGAGAGGTCGTCGAACTCCCGCTGGGCCGCGCTGAGCTCGATGTCGGCGAAACCCTCGCCGTCCTCCTCGAGCAGCTCCGGCGGCACCACCACGCCCTCTGAGACGTCGATCCGCTCGGTCTGCTCCTGCCCGAAGCCCGTCGCCAGCGAGGCGCTGAGCGCACTGAACTTCTTCAGGTCGATGGTCGACATCGAGAACAGCACGATGAACATGCACATCAGCACCGTGATCATGTCGAGGTACGACGCCATCCACCGCTCATCCGGGCCGCTGTGGCCGTCGGGCTGGATGCGGCGGCGTCGACGCACGCTCATGATCCGGCACCCACCGGTGGCGCTGCGTCGTCGGCCGGTGCGGTGCCCTTCTTCGCGCGGCGCTCCTTGCCGCCCTTCGCGGATGCCTTCGTGGATGCCTTCGTGGATGCCGATGAGGCGGAATCCGAGACGAGAGCGCTCAGCCGCTCCTGTACGAAGGCCGGGGTGGCGCCGGACTGCACGGCCAGCATCCCCTCCATGACCACCGTCATCCGCTCCAGCTCCAGCTCGCCCAGGCGCTGCAGGCGCCCGCCGATCGGCAGCCAGATGAAGTTGGCCGACAGCAGCCCCCACAGGGTGGCGACGAAGGCTGTCGCGATCATCGGGCCGAGGGTCTCGGGGGCGTCCAGCCGCTCGAGCACGTGGGTCAGCGACACGACGGTACCGATGATGCCCACGGTGGGCGCGAATCCGCCCAGCGTCATGAAGAACCGCGACGCCGATCGGCTGCGGGCCGCCGCCGATGCGATGGCGTCTTCGAGCAGGATGCGCAGGTCTTCGGCATCCACGCCGTCGGCGATGCTCTGCAGAGCCTGCTGCATCACCGGATCTTTCTCGTCGGCGACGCCCTGCTCCAGCGAGAGCAGCCCCTCGGTACGTGCCCTGTCGGCGTAGCCGGCGATCGTGGCGATCACGGTCTGCGTCGAGCCGCTCTGCCCGCGGAAGGCGCGCGGCAGCGACGCTGCCGCGTTCAGGAAATCGCGCAGCGTGCCGCTGGCGATGCCGACCGCGATCGTGGCGCCGAAGACCAGCACCATCGGCGCGGGCAGCAGCAGCGCCGTGATCGACGCGCCCTCCATGCTGATCATCGCCAGCAGCGCGCCGAACGCCAGGACCAGGCCGAGGATGAGGGCGATGTCCATCACAGGCCCCCGCTCGGCGGAGCGGACGACAGCCGCAGCGCGGTGCTGAGCACCCGGGCGCGGAAGTCGGTGATCTGCGCGATCAGCTCGTCCATGCTCTCCTGAACGACGAAACGCGCGCCATCGACCATGATGATCGTGGTGTCGGGCGAAGCCTGCACCCGTTCGATCAGGTCGGGGTTCACCGCGAACCGCGTGAGGTTCAGGCGCGTGACGACGATCATGAGCTCCATCCTGGAAGATCGGCCCCCGGAGGGGCGGCGACGGCCCATCCTGGTCCGTCGCCTCTGACTGTCGGCAGTCCTCGCCGTCGCGTTAGCCCCTCGCCTCACCGCCCGTCTATTTGTGCCATATGCGGAGTTTCAGGCCCGATTCGGCGCATTCGGCACAAATAGACGGGCTTTGGCGGGTCAGCGCTTGAGGTTGGTCAGCTCCTGCAGCACCTCGTCGCTCGTGGTGATGATGCGGGCGTTGGCCTGGAAACCGCGCTGGGCGACGATCAGGTTGGTGAACTCCTGCGACAGGTCGACGTTCGACATCTCCAGCGCGCCGCTGATGATGCCGCCCAGCCCGTCGGAGCCGGCCTGGCCGATGCTCGCCTGGCCCGAGTTGGCCGTCGGGCGGAACTGCGATGAGCCCGCCTTCTCCAGCCCGCCGGGGTTCGTGAACGTCGCCAGCGAGAGCCGTGCGAGCACCTTCGACTCGCCGTTGCTGAACGTGCCCATCAGGCTGCCGTCCTCGGTCAGCGCATACGACGACAGCACACCGGCGGGGCGCCCGTCCTGCCCGGTGAGAGCGAGCGTGCTGACGTCGCTGAAGCCGGTGAGGGTCGACAGATCGACGGTGATGCCGCCCGAGACGATCGACGATGCGGCGGTCTGCCTGCCGTCGGTGAACGTCACGGTCGCGGTGGCGCCGTCGGCATCCGCGACGTCCCACCCGGTGGCGGTGCGGGTGAACGTCAGCCGCACGCTCGAGGTCGAGCCGTCGGCGCCGTACACCTCGATGTCGCGGACCAGCTGCTCGCCGACCTCGGTCTCGGCGGGCAGGTTGCCGGTGGCATCCGCGCGCGTGGTCGCGACGGCCGGCACGACGGCGCCCACCGGCAGGGTGATGTCGCCGAGCGCCTGACCGCCGGTGATCAGGCCGTCCTGCGCCGTCCAGCCCTGCACGAGTGCGCCGTCGACGGTGGTCAGGCGCCCGTCGGCGTCGAACGAGAAGCTGCCGTTGCGGGTGTACAGCGTCTCGCCGCCGCCCCGCACCATGAAGAAGCCGTCGCCGGCGATCATCAGGTCGGTAGGTACGCCGGTGGGCTGCGGGGCGCCCGAGCTGAAGTTCGTGCGGATGCCGGCCAGCTGCACGCCGAGCCCCACCTGGGCCGGGTTCGAGCCGCCCGCGTCCTCGCGGGGCATGGTGGAGTTCTTGACGAGCTGCGACAGCGAGTCCTGGAACTGCACGGCCGACGACTTGAAGCCGACGGTGTTGACGTTGGCGATGTTGTTGCCGGTGACATCGAGCATGGTCTGGTGGGTGCGCAGACCCGAGATGCCGGAGAAGAGGGAGCGAAGCATGGTGTGCCTTTCTGGGGGAGAAGAGGGTCAGGAGGAGAGGGTCAGCCCGGACAGGGAGTCCAGCGGGACGGACTGCCCGCCGATGGTGACCAGTGGAACCGGGCCGGCGAACGAGACCGCCGTGACCGTGCCGCTCTGCGAGAGCCCATCGGCGTCGATGTACTGCGCGTCGCGGCCCATCAGCGCGGCCGCCGTGTGCCGCATGCTCAGCGCGAAGCTCTCGGACGTCATCGTCGTCAGCTGGGTGAGCTGCTCCATCGAGGCCAGCTGAGTGGTCTGCGCGATCATCTCGTTGGTGTTCATCGGCGAACTGGGATCCTGGTTGGAGAGCTGAGTCACCAGCAGCTTCAGGAACACCTCCGAGTCGAGGGTCTTCTTCTGCGCGGGCGGGGCTACGGTGCTGTCGGATTGCGGGCCGGTCGCGGCGATCGGGTCGACGGAGGTCATCGTTCTCCTTTCGGTCAGGCGTACACGTCGATGCGCAGGGGCGACGACGCTGTCAAGGCTTCGGTGCGGGGAAGGTCGACGGATGCCGGTGCCGGCCCGGCGTGAGCGGAGCCGGCGCCCGGCGGCTGGTGCTCGGCACCGGTGCGGCCCTGTCCGTCGCGCTGCGACTGCCCGTCGGCGCTCGGGTTCGGCTGACCGTCGGAGCGGGTATGGGAGGGTGTGGCGGATGCCGAGGAATCCGTGGGCGCCACGCTGAGCGATGCGCCGGGCGCGGCCACGGAGAGGTCGCGCCGCAGATCGGTGAGGATGGTGCGCAGTGCGTCACGACCCGCGTCGGACGGGGCGTGCAGTTCGAGCCGGATGCCGCCGCTCGAGATGTGCGCACGCACGGTGACCGGTCCGAGGTTCTCGGGCGAGACGGTCAGCGTGATGCTGTGCTCGCCCTCGGCCGAACGCGCCAGCGCGACCACCGGCGCCGTCACCTGGGGAAGCAGCGCAGGTCTCGACGCGTCGGACGGGGCCGCGGTTGGGGCCGGTGTCGGGATCTGGGTCGGCGTCGGCAGGGCGGTGGGCGCCGCTGTCGCCGCCGTTGCCGGGGTCGCCGGGGTCGCCGAGGTCGTCGACCCAGCGGGAGCGGCATCCGCCGGTTCCAGGGCGACGGCGGCCCGCCCGCCCATCGGCGTCTCGCCCGTGACCGGGGAGGTCGGCATCTCGCCCGTGACCGGGGAGGGAGTCGGCTGCCGAAGCGGATGCAGAACGGGCTGGTCGGCGGGAGCCTGAGGGGCCGCAGCCTGAGCGTCCGTACCTTGACCGGCCGTAGCTCGACCGGCCGCACTCACGCCGGACGGCGGATCGGCCGGGGCTGCTGAGGCGCGGACCCCGGCGACGTCGGAGTCCTGCACGAGCAGCGGCGCGGCGGTGACCGGCGGCGCGGCGGTGGGATCCGCACCGGGGAGCGGAACCGCGGCATCCGCCGGCACGGCATCCTGCGCAACGCCGTCGGCGGCCGGGACGGCAGCGACCTCCCCGGCCCGGCACCCTCCGACCCGGCGGTTACAGCCTCCAGCTCAGTGGACGCCTCATCCGGAACTGCGGTCTGCGCCGGCAGCAGCGCCGACTCCGTCGGGCCCAGAGGCACGGCATCCGTCGTCTCCGCCCCGGCGGTGCCGGGCTCCCGCCTGGCGGGCGTGGCCGACGCCGGCTCGTTCAGTGCACGCTGCGTGCGCACAGCCTCCGCGAACGACGTCGCAGACGGGGCACCATCGCGGGGCGAAGCGGTCTCCGGGGCGCGGCTGCAGCAGGAGCGAGGGCGATCGGCATCATTCGGGCACCCCGCTTCCGCGCCGCAGCGCGATCTCATCGAGCTCGTGCTGCTCGACGCGCAGCTGCTCCACCAGCATCCGCGCTTCATGGGCGGCGGCCAGCCGATCCAGCCCGCGCACCGCGCGCCGCGCATCCTCGTGCGCCGACTGCGCGGCATCCACCGCCTGCTGCTGCTGCGCCGACAGCGTCTCCAGATCGGCCAGCATGCTGCGACTGGCCACCCGTGCCGCGGCCAGCGCCGCGAGCGTGCGCACATCCACAGCCTCCGATTCCGTCGCCGCGAGCGCAGCACGCACATGCCGATCCCGCGTGCGGGTCTGCTTGGCATCGATCACTGCGCGCGACAGCTCCTGCGCGGCCTGCCGCTCTTGGATCGAGCGCACGCGCAGCAGACCGGACAGCGAGAACAGGCGGCTCACGATGCACCTCCGAGGTCGGCGACCAGACTCGCCAGTCGCTGCCACGACTCGTCGGCGGCACTGGTCTCATCCAGCGGCTGGGTCAGGAAATCCGAGATCGCGCGCTCATGGGCCAGGGCCGCATCCACGCGCGGGTTCGCACCGGACTGGTACGCGCCGATGTCGATCAGATCCGCGGCAGATCTGCGCGCGGCGAGCACCGCACGCAGCGCCGACGCCTGAGCACGCTGCTCGGGTGAGACGATCTTGCCCGCCACGCGGGACACCGAGCCCAGCACGTCCACCGCGGGATGATGGCCCATCAGGGCCAGCGCCCGATCCAGCACGACGTGGCCGTCCAGGATCGAGCGCACGGCATCCGCGATCGGCTCGTTGTGGTCGTCGCCGTCGACGAGCACCGTGTAGATGCCGGTGACCGACCCGCCGCTGCCGGTGCCCGCCCGTTCGAGCAGCCCCGCCAGGATCGAGAACGTCGACGGCGGATAGCCGCGGGTGGCCGGCGGCTCACCCGCCGACAGGCCGATCTCGCGCTGCGCCATCGCGACCCGGGTCAGCGAGTCCATCATCAGGATCGCGTGCGCTCCCTCGTCGCGGAACGCCTCGGCGATGCGCGTGGCCGTGTACGCCGCACGGATGCGAGCCATCGCCGGCTGATCCGAGGTAGAGACCACCACCACCGAGCGCGCCAGGCCCTCCGGGCCCAGATCGTCCTCGAGAAACTCGCGCACCTCGCGCCCGCGCTCGCCGACCAGGGCGATCACCGTGGCATCCGCCTCGGTTCCGCGTGCCACCATCGACAGCAGCGACGACTTGCCGACGCCGGAGCCGGCGAACAGGCCCACGCGCTGCCCGCGCCCCACGGTCACCATGGTGTCGAGCACGCGCACGCCGAGCGGAAGCCGGGTGTCGATGCGATCCCGGCCCAGGATCGACGGCGGCGCGTGATCCAGGCTCACGCGCCCGGCGTTCAGTGGGCCCTTGCCGTCGATGGGCCGCCCCAGCCCGTCCACCACCCGGCCCAGCAGGCCGGCGCCGACGGGAACGCGTAGCGGCCCGCCGCGACCGCGCACCGGCATCCCGATCGTCAGCCCTGCGGTCGATGCCAGCGGCATGCAGCTGAGCCCGTCGGGTCCGGTGGCCACCACCTCGGCCTCGACGCCCTCGCCCAGCTCGACCAGATCGCCCACCGCGCCGTCCAGCCCGCGCACCTCGACGCCCAACCCGCGCACCCGCGAGATCAGGCCGCGCCGCTCCGGCCGCGCCGCCTCGAGCACAGCACCCCAGCCGCTCATGGCGACACCTCGTCCAGCGCGCGTCGTGCGCGATCCAGCGCGCTACCGATGCGGGCGTCGACGACGCCGTCGTGCAGCACCGCGATCGACTCGCCGGGCGCGAGCGACTCGTCGGCGACGACCGGCACCTGCGCGGGCAGGGCATCGTCGCGCTGCAGCCTGCGCACGTCGTCGGCGTTCATCCGCACCTCGCTGAGCGGGCCGGTATCGGCGCCGGCGAGCGCACGGCGCAGCGCTGTGCGCGCCGACAGGTCGCGATCGGCGAGCACCTCGCCCAGGATGGTCTCGGCCAGCTCGATCGCGCGGGCCGAGATCCGCTGCTCGTCCAGCCGCGTCAGCTCCTGTGCGCGTGCCTCCAGTGCCGCAGCGGCGGCCTGCAGGCCCGACACGGCGGATGCCAGCTCGCGCCGTGCCGCCGAACGCTCCGCGAGCAGCTCCGCCTCGGCGCGTGCCGCGGCCTCCTCGGCCCTCTTCGCCGCGACCCGGAAGCCCTCGGCGTGGCCGTCGGCGTAGCCGCGTCGATGGGCGCGCCGGCGTTCGATCTCGTCGTCCGCGCCGCGCAGCCGGGGGTAGACCGCCGGGGCGAAGGCCTCAGTAGACATACTCGTCCTCTTCGCTGCGTTGCACCGAGATCTCGCCGTCGGCCTCCATGCCGCGCAGCATGTGCACGATCTCGGCGCGGGCCTCCTCCACCTGCGAGACGCGCACCGGGCCGAGCGCACGCGACTCCGCCTCCAGGTTCTCGCGGTTGCGCTCCGAGACGTTGCGGCGGATGATCTCGGCGATGCCCTCGTTGGCGCCCTTCAGCGCCAGAGCCAGGGTGCGGATGTCCACGCCGCGCAGCACCCGCTGGGCGTCGCGATCGTCCAGGCGCACAATGTCGGCGAAGGTGAACATGCGCGAGCGGATGTCATCGGCCAGCGAGCGATCGCGGCTCTCGATGCTCTCCAGCAGCGCCTTCTCGATCGCCGCATCCGAGCGGTTGATGATCTCGACCAGCGGGGCCACGCCGCCGAGTCGCTCCGGAGCATCGCGCGTGGCGAGAACGCCCGTGCGCGCCTTCAGTGACTCCGCGACGATGGCGATGGCATCCTGCGTCGCGGTGCCCATCGTCGCGATCGCCTGCGCGACGTCGGTGCGGACGGCGTCAGGCAGCGCCGCCAGCACGGCAGCGGCATGATCGGTCGACAGGTGCGCGAGCACCAGGGCGGCCGTCTGCGGCAGCTCACCGTCGAGCAGACTGGCCACCTGGGCGGGGTCGGCTGCGCCGAGGAAGTCGAAGGCCGAGTTCGACGATCCCACCCGGCCCAGCAGCGCCGCCGCACGCTCGGAGCCGAACGACGCCTCGAGCAGGGTGGCGGCGATGTCGCGACCGCCCCGCGCCGGCGGCAGGTGCCCGGCGGCCATCCGCTGGAAGTCGCTCAGGGCGCGTGCGGTCGTCTCCGCATCCAGGCTCTGCAGGCCGATGATCTCGGCGGTGATCGCCTCGGCCTCCGGCTCGGACAGATGCTTCATCACCTCGATCGCCGCGGCGCGGTCGATGTTCATCAGCACCACCGCCGCGGTCTGGCGGCCCGTCAGCGCCTTCATACGCCCGCCCGATCGGAGAGCAGAGCGCGCAGCAGCTCGGCGGTGCGCTGCGGGTCGCGGCGGCTGAGCCCTTCGATCTCGCTGCGACGGCGTTCCAGGCTGATCTGCGCCGGCTCGGCATCCAGCTCCAGCTCGGCGACCGGCTCCGGGTCGGGGGCGCTCAGCGGCACCGGCACCGTGGGCTGCTGCTCCAGCGGCAGGCCGCCGGCGTAGGCGGCGACCGACGGCGCGCGCTCGCCGAACATCAGGTCGTACTCATCGGGCTCGCGGTTCCGCCGCCGCCTGCGCAGGATCAGGGTGATCACGATGATCAGCACCGGAACGGCGATCGCGACCGCGGTCAGGGCGAGACCCAGCAGCGACGCGCGCTGCTCGGCCGCCGCGGCATCCTTCGCCGCCTGCAGCGCCGCCTGCGCGGCCTGGGCGTCGCGCTGGCTGAACGAGACCATCTCGACGGTCAGCGCATCGCCGCGCTCCCGATCGATGCCCGCGGCCGCGGCGACCAGCTCACGCAGCTGACCGGCGCCCACCTCGGCACCCGCCTCCGAATCCACCGCGACCGACACCGACTGCCTGGTGACCGATCCGGCCGGCGTCGACGTCGTCTGCGTGGACTTGTTCATGACGTTGTTGCGGGTCTGCTCGCTCACCTCATAGCTGCTGTCGCCGTCGCCGGAGGGCACCGCGATGTTGTCGGGTCCGAGCACGCCCGCGCTGGTCTTGCCGCCGCTGTTGGTCTCGGTGCGGGTGTGCTCCGACGAGGGCACGCCGCCCTCGACGGGCGTGTACGTCTCGTCGAGCCTCTCGTTGACCGATCGATCGATGTCGGCGACCACGGTGACGGTGGCGTTGCCGACGCCGACGACCTTGTCCAGCAGCTGCTGCACGCTGGCGGTGACCCTGGCCTCGTAGTCGCCCGCCTGCCGGTCCACCCCGCCGGTGGCGCCGAGTCCGACCGCCGAGAGCGTGTGGCCGCTCTGATCCACCACGGCCACGTTGTCGGGCTTGAGCCCGCTCACCGCCGCCGAGGTCAGGTGCACGATCGCCTCGATCTGCGACGGCGAGAGCGATGTCCTGCCGGTCTCGACGAACACCGACGCGGTCGGGTCGACCTTCTCTGAGACGAACACGCTCTCCTCGGGGATCGCCAGGCGCACGGATGCCGCCGAGACGCCGTCCAGGGAGGCGATGGTCGCGGCGAGCTCGCCCTCGATGGCGCGCTTGTAGGCGACGGACTGCTGGAACTCCGATGTCGTCACGCCCAGATCGTCGAGCAGGAGTACCCCTTCGTGCTGTCGCTGGGCAGGCCGGCCGCAGCCGCGGCGAGACGCTGGTCGTACACCTCGTCGTCGGGCACCAGCACGGTCGATCCGCCGTCGGTGAGCTCATACGCCACGGACGACGAGCGCAGCTGCTCGACGACCGCGCTCGCATCCGATGCGCTCAGTCCGGTGAACAGCGGCGTCATGGTGGGGCGCGCGGCCCAGCTGGCGAACGCGGCGATGCCCAGGGTGAGCACCGCGATGCCGATGATCGCGATGGTGCGCTGCGCGAGACTGAACCCTGCGACGGCTCGCCGGGCGCGCTCGAAGAGCGAGGAGACAGCCTTGGGCATCAGGCCTGCATCCGCATGATCTCAGTGAATGCGTCGACGCCCTTGTTGCGCACGGCGGCGACGAGCTCGAGAGTGACCGAGGCGCGGGTCGCCGCGATCATCGCCGAGTGGATGTCATTCAGGTCGCCGGTGACGGCCGCCACCTTGAGCGCATCGGCCTCGGACTGCAGGCCTCGCAGCTCGTCGACCGCGCCGGTGATGCTCGCGGCGAACGACGAACCGTCGCCTGCGGCGGTGGAAGCGCCCACGAGCGAGGTCGGCAGCGCCGACGAGAGGGCGCTGATCCCTGACACGGCATCCATCAGCTGCGTCCGATCTGCAGAGCTGCCTCGTAGGTGGCACGGGCACGATCGACGATGCCGGCGCTGGCCTGATAGCCGCGCTGCGCGAGGATGAGCTGGCTCATCTGATCGCCCAGGTCGATGTCGGGATAGCGCACGTAGCCGTCCGCGTCGGCGAGCGGGTGATCGGGCTGATGCACCAGCCGGCCCTCGGCACTGCCCAGCTCGGTGCCGGCCACGTAGACGCCGGGCGAGGAATCGCTGTTCTGCACGAGCACGTAGCGCTGCTGGAACGCGGGCGCCGCAGGCGTGACCGCAGTGTTGATGTTGGCGATGTTGTCGCTGATCGCGTCCAGCCACTTGCGATGCGTGGTCAGGCCGGTGCTGGCGATGCCGATCGCGTCGAAGGTCATGATGTGGTCCTCAGCGCCGTGCGCACCGACGAGAACGAGCCGTTGATCGCCTGCGTCGCGAACTGGTATCGCAGCATGGTGTCGATGCTGGAGAGCGTCTCGGTGTCGAGGTTGACGTTGTTGCCGTTCAGGCGCGTCGGCTCGAGCGATTCGCCGACGGTGGCGGATGCCGAACCCCGCCCCGCCTTGACGGCATCGGCCAGGGCCTGCTCGAACTGCACGCGCTTGGCGTGATAGTCGGGGGTGTTCACGTTGGCGATGTTGTCGGCGATGGCGCGCTGGCGCAGCGACAGGCCATCGAGTGCGCTGGAGAGCGCGGAGAAGGTCACAGAATCGAACACGAACCGCTTCCATCCGTTGTCGGAGTGAGGCCTATCCGTGGCCGATCTCGATGAGCGCTCCCTGCTCGAGGTGCTCTATCGGCACGCCCGTCACAGTCGTAAGGCAAGACTGAAGGTCAGCCGGCAACTCGCCGTGCCGGTTCGTGGGTCGCATCTGGTCGCATCGCGGTGGATGTTGCGGCGTGTTGCGCCCCGCGAACCAGGGACCCGCGCGTGATCAGCTGTCCACATCGAGGAACGCCGGGACGCCGACGGCGGCATCCGGCACGCGGCGCAGAGCGGTCAGCTGCTGCGCGACGGATGCCTGCTCGGCACTGATCGCGGTGATCCGCTGCTGCTGGCGGCGCAGCACCTCGCGGGCGCGGTCGGCGAGCTCGGCGGGCAGCGGCTCGGCGGGCGGATGCCATGGGGCCGCGTCCCGGGCGCTGTCGAGGTCGTTCTCGAAGCGGTCGAGCAGCTCCTCCCAGGCGGTGCCGCTCATGCGCGTCGTGCCGCAAGCGATTCGGATGCGGTGTGCCAGGCGTCGCGCAGCGGCGCCACGATCTCGAGGCAGGAGCGGGTGCGTTCCGGATCGCGACCGACGTTCGCGCCGATCAGCGTCTGGGTGAGAAAGGCATACACGGCACGCAGCTGCGCGCTGCCGTCCCACGCGTCGGTCAGCGAGGCGTTCAGCTCGGCGACGATGGACTGCGCATGCTGCAGCTGGGTGTTCGCCGCGTCCCAGTCGCCGCCGCGCTGGGCCATCTCGCCGCGCTCGATGTCGAGCATCAGCCGGTCGTACAGCATGGTGAGCAGCCGCTCGGGGGCAGCCGACAGGATCGCGTCGTCACGGTAGCGCTGGTGCGCCTTCAGGGCGGCGTTCATGAGTTCGAACCCTTCTGCGACATGGGCAGGGCTGCCAGCTGCGAGGTGAGGTACGACGACTGCGACTGCAGCTGGGCCAGCTGGGTCTCCAGCCGGGCGTAGGTGCGCTCGAGGGTGGACTTGCGCTGCGCGAGCCGCACGTCCCAGCGCTCGATCTGCTCCCCCAGGGAGGTGACCTCGCTCTGCTGCCCGGTGATGCGCGAGGTGAGCAGACCGTCGTACTTGTCGGAGTAGGTCTCGGCGACATCCTGCACCCGGGCGGCGATGCCCGAGAACATCCGTGAGACCTTCGCAGGATCGTCCGCGACAGCAGCCGCGAAGCGCTCCTCGTCGAAGGTCAGCACGCCGTGGCGGTCGACGTCGATGCCGACGCTTGAGGGTGACATCCCCTCCACCGGATGCTGCACGGCATCCGTCAGCGCCAGCCGCAGAGCGCGAACCGTGCTGTCTCCGGTGAAGACGCCGAGCGTGGTGGCATCGCCGACGCTCGCGGCGACCGTGGCCGTGGAGCCCTTGGCGATCCTGCCGAGGATCGTCGCGATGCCGGTGATGAACTCGCCGTGCGCCTTTGCCTGCTCGGCGGTGTCGCTCGCGACGGTGACGGTCACCGGATCCGTTGTCACCGCGGTCACGGTGACGTCGATGCCCGGGAAGAGGTCGGTGAACGTCCCGGATGCCGAGGTGATGGTCTGCTCGGCGGCGGTGCCCGCCCACAGCCGGATCTGCGCGTCGACGCCGGCGGCGATGACCGCTGCACCGGGGTCGCCGGCCAGATCGGTCGCCGTGCCGGCATCGACGGCGGCGATGTCGCCGCGGAAGACCTGGAAGACACCCGCGGCGCCGGCATCGGCGGCGGTGAGCTGCAGACGGTAGGCCGGGTTGCCGTCGGCATCCGTTCCCGATGCGATCGCGCGAGCGGTGACGCCGAAGCCGGCGCTCGAGATCGCCCGAGCGACATCCTGCGGCGAGGTCGAGTCGGCGGTGATCTGCAGCTTCTCGCCGGCGGCGTTCTGCAGTGTGAGCACAGGCGGGTCGTCCGGCCACGCGGCGTAGGCGGCCGTGACGACGGTGTGCCGCTGGGCGATGCGGTCGACGACGATGTCTGCGGCGATCTCGCCCGCCTCCGCGCCGGCGGCGACGGTCACGGCGGGGGAGGAGGATGCGGTGGTGAAGCGGGCCATCGAGCCGGGCACGGCGGCATCCTTCGCCTTCGTCGCGAGCTCTTGGAGAGAGGAGTTCAGCGACTGCAGGTTCGAGATGACCACGCCTTTGTCGGTCATCTTCGCGTTCAGCAGGTTGCGGGGGATGGCCTGCACGTCCATCAGCGCCTTGATCAGGCTGGTGGTGTCCAGGCCCGAGACCAGGCCGTCGAGTGCGATTCCCATGCGAGCCCTTCGGTCGGAGGTATCGAGCCCCGGGTGAGGGTGGGGGTGGTCCCTCACCCGGGGCTCGACGGTTATCAGCGCAGCAGCTGCAGGACGCCCTGGTTGGACTGGTTGGCCTGAGCCAGCATCGCCGTACCGGCCTGCGACAGGATGTTCGCCGCGGTGTACTTGACCATCTCGGCCGCCATGTCGGTGTCGCGGATGCGGCTCTCGGCAGCAGCCAGGTTCTCCGACGACACGTTGAGCGAGTTGATCGTCGACTCGAAGCGGTTCTGCGCGGCACCGAGCTCAGCGCGTCCCGTCGACACGTTGGTGATCGCTGCGTCGATCAGGGTGATGGTTTTGGCGGCGGCCGCAGCGTCAGTCACGTCGAACCCACTGGCGTCCGTCGCCAGCGTTCCGGCGCCCAAGGTGACGAGGTCGGTGGTCCCGTCCGAGAGCGCGGTCGACAGATCGAGCATCTTCACACTGATCTGCGAAGCAGCATTGCCGTCAGAGCCGACCTGGAAGGACAGCGTGGCGGGACCAGCAGGGACTGCAGGCGTTGCCGCCGGATCGCCACCGGCCTGGAAAAGGTTGATGCCGTTGAAGTTAGTCGACTCCGAAATGCGCGAGAGTTCAGCACCCAGCTGGTTGGCTTCGTTCTGGATCGCCGCGCGCGACTCGACGTTGTTCGAGTCGTTACCGCCCTGCACAGCCAGGTCGCGCATGCGCTGCAGGATGGAGTGGACCTCGGTCAGGGCGCCTTCCGCGGTCTGGATGACCGAGATGCCGTCCTGAGCGTTGCGAGCAGCCACGTTCAGACCGTTGACCTGCGAGCGCAGGCCCTCGGAGATCGCGAGGCCGGCCGCGTCGTCCGCCGCACGGTTGATGCGAAGACCGCTGGAGAGCTTCTCCAGGGACTTCGACAGGTCGTTCTGCGTGCTGGACAGGTTGCGGTAGGCGTTGAGCGCCGACACGTTGGTGTTGATCTGCATACCCATGATGTGTTCCTCCGTGATGGATTCTTACGGAGCCCATCCGTGGGCTCCACACACACCTATCGGCAGTCGGAGGTGGGACGTTAGCCGTCAGGTGACGGCGACGGTGGGGGCGAGCGCGCGGGCGACGCGGCTGCCGCCCGCCTCGGCGAGGTGCGCGAAGAACCTTTCGCGGACGGCCGCGGAGACCCGGGAGGTGGTCGGCGCGTCCTGGCCGTCGCGGTAGTACTGCTCGAGCGCGTCGCGCAGCAGGCGGATGGCCTCGGCACGCTGCTGCGACACCGCGGAGTGCGAGACGCCGAGCTCCTCGGCGACGTCCTTCACCGGACGCTCCTCGATGTACACGGCGTGCACGATCGCCCGCATCCGTTCGGGCAGAGCCTGAATCGCATGCTGCAGCACGTGGCGGCGCTCCGCGATGATCGCCGACTCCTCGGGCAGCGGCGTGAGAGAGGCCAGATCGGCGTCGTAGGCCTCGTCGATCGTGGTCACCGAGCGGGAGGCGTCCGCGAGAGCGGCAGAGACCTCGTCGGGGGCCACGCCCATCGCCGTCGCGATCTCGGCCGTCGATGCTGTCCGTCCCAGGGCGGCGGTGAGAGTGTCGCGGACCCGGGTGGTCTCTTTGATGCGCGTGCGAACCCCACGGGGCGCCCAGTCCATCGAACGCATCTCGTCGGCGAATGCGCCGAGGATGCGGCGCCGGGCGTACGCGCCGAACGGCACGCCCAGCTCGGGATCGAAGGCGTCGGCGGCGGTCACCAGCGCCAGTGCGCCGGCCGAGACCAGCTCTTCCCGGGAGACGTGGGTCGCGCGGGCATGGGTCTCTGAGGCGAGATAGCCGACCAGCGGCAGGTTCTCGATGATGAGGAGGTTGCGCTCGTCACGCGTCGTCATGCCACTTGCCTTCCTCGGGATAGAAGGGGCGACGGTGCCCCCGTGGACAAGCTCCCCCGCCTACCACATCCTGAATAATAGCTGTATGGGGAGAAATCACCATCCTCGAGGGATAACAATTCTTTCGGGGTGGTCGATAGTCGCCTCTGACCGTTCGATTCCGGATGGTCCTCACTGGGGAGAGAGCGAAAAATGGGAGCCAACGAATTGTCCATGCTGCTGTGGCGGGAACGCGAGCTGCTGGAGATGCTCGTGTTCAAGCTGGAGGAGCAGGAGCTGCTTCTGGCAGCCGGCCGCTCGCGCTGGACGAAGTTCGCCACGCGCGAGATCGAGCAGGTGCTCGAGGGACTGCGCGAAGCGGGACTCGCGCGCATCGTCGAGGCCGAGACCGTCGCCGCGGAGTGGGGCGCGCCGGAAGGCGCTGGCATCCGCGATCTGATCGACACGGCGCCGACGGCGGCCTGGCGCGAGGTTCTCACCGGGCATCTGCATGCCCTGACCCAGCTGACCGACGAGATCGGACGGCTGCGCGATGGGAACACGGAGCGGCTGCGGGCCGTCATGCGCGCCACGCAGGAGACACTCGCCGGCCTGGGGGAGACCACTGGGGAGTACACGACGCAGGGCGACCGCGCGCGAGGCGATTCCGCGCGCATCATCGACACGGAGATGTGAGGGACGATGTCCACTTTCAGCGGTCTCGGCACTGCCGCCAGCGCACTGGCGGCAGCACGTCGCGGCATGGACGTCGTGGGGCAGAACATCGCCAACCAGGGCACTGAGGGGTACACCCGGCAGCGGGTGAGCACCTCGGCGATCCCCGCCGCGACACTGTCCACCCGGTTCAGCACCGGGCCGCTGCCGGGCCACGGCGTCTCGGTGGACGGCATCGTGCGCCTGGGCGACGCTCTGCTCGATGCCCGCGTGCGCGAGTCGTCGAGTGCGGCCGGCTTCTGGTCGGCTCGCGCGCTCGCCGCCACGACGGCGGAGGCGGCGATGGGGAGCCCGGCGAGCACGGCCTGGCCGCTCGGCTGTCGAAGTTCTGGGTCGGCTGGCAGGATCTCGCGATCGCACCCGACTCCGGCGCGGCGGCGGCGGTGGTGCTGGAGAGCGCCGCCCAGCTCTCCGCGCAGATCGCCGGTGGCTACCGCTCGGTGGCCACGCAGTGGACCGACACCAGGGCCTCTGCCGACCGTGCCGTCGTACAGGTGAATGCCGCGGCCACCCAGATCGCCGAGCTGAACGCCGAGATCCGGAACGCGCTCGCGGCCGGCCGGTCGGCCAACGAGCTCATCGACCGGCGCGACTCGCTGGTGCAGGTCACCGCACGTCTCGTCGGCGCACGGGGAACGCTGGAATCCGACGGCACGATGACGGTCCGCGTCGACGGCAACGCATTGGTCTCGGGCAGCGAGTCGCGGTCGCTGACGCTGGATGGTCCGGTGTCGATGGACGAGAACGGCACGCTGACGGTGTCCTGGTCCGGTGCATCCGACTTCCCGGTCGCCGTCGACGGCGGCGAGCTGGGTGGCATGCTCAGCGTGCTCGCCCCGGCCGACGACGGCGGCACCCTCGCCGGAATCGCGCGGTCGTACAACGCCGTCGCAACGGCCCTCGCCGACATGGTCAACGCCCAGCACCGACTCGGAGCGACCGCCTCCGGGCAGCCCGGCGGCGACTTCTTCACCGTGTCGGAGACGGGCCCGGCAGCGCTCGGCCTGCAGGTGGCCGTGCACGACGCATCCGACCTCGCCCTCGCCGCACCCGGTGCCGGCCCCCTGGATGCCGGCAACGCGAACGCCATCTCCGAGATCGGGCGACGCGCACTCTCTCCCGATGCCATCTGGACCGAGGCGGTCGGCGCGCTCGCCGTCGGCACCGCCGGCGACATCCAGCGCGCAGAGCTGTCGGATGCCGCGGCCATCACCGCCACGACCGCCCAGCGATCCGTCGCCGCAGTGGACGGCGACGAGGAGACCATCGACCTGCTCACCTTCCAGAGCGCTTACCAGGCCGCCGCACGAGTTCTCACGGCCATTGACGAATCCCTCGACGTGCTGATCAACCGCACCGGCATCGTGGGCCGATAGGAGTCGCACATGATCTCTCGCGTCACGACCTCGGCGATGGCGACCTCTGCGATGCGCCAGCTGCAGACGAACCTGTCGGAGCTGTCCCGCCTGCAGGAGCAGGCCACCTCCCAGAGAGCCTTCCTCGCCCTCTCCGACGACCCCGCCGCCGCGACGACGGCGCTCCGGCTACATGGCGAGCAGCACCGCAACGAGCAGTACGCACGAAACATCGGCGACGGCCTCGCCTGGCTGACCGCAGCGGACTCCGCGATCACCGCCGGCACCGCGCTGCTCGGTCGTGTGCGCACCCTCACGCTGCAGGGAGCGAACGACGGAGCCATGGACGCGACGGCCAGGGAGGCCATCGCCGTCGAACTGGAGAGCATCCGCAGCGAGATGCTCTCTACGGCCAACACGACCGTCGTCGGCCGCTCGGTCTTCGCCGGCACCTCCGACACGGCGGCGTTCGCCGCCGACGGAACGTACAACGGCATTCCCGGCGCAGAGGTGGTGCGCCGGATCTCGGACGCGGGCTCGATCCGGGTCGACACCGACGGCGCCGCGGTGTTCGGCACCGGCGCGGACTCGGTGTTCTCGATGATCGACCGGATCGTCTCCGATCTGCGCTCGGGCACCAATGTCGGCCCCCGGCTGGGCGAGATCGATCAGCGGCGCAACGCTATGCTCAGTGCGCAGGGCACAGTGGGTGCCAGGCAGGCGCAGATCGAGCGCGTTCAGGAGGCGACGGTGCAGGACGCTGTGTCACTCGAAGCGAGACGAGCCGCCGTCGAGGACGTCGACTCGGTCGAGGTGCTCGTGCGGCTGCAGGCGCAGGAACTCGTGTACCGGTCTGCGCTGGCGGTCACCGGGCGTGTGCTGCAGCCGACGCTGATGGAGTTCCTGCGGTGAGCGCGCTGCTGAGCTTCGTCGCCTCCCCGCCGGGATTCGCCCCGCACACCGAGTTCGTGCTCGACCCCGTCGACGGCGCGGACGGTCTGTTCCGCCTCGACGCCGTGACCGACGAGGCGCTGCGCCTGTTCGTCGTGGATCCGCAGACCGTGGTGGCCGACTACGCGCCCACGCTGACCGACCAGCAGGCTGCCGACCTCGGCCTGGACGGTCCCGACGACGCACTGGTGCTGGTGGTCGCCAGCCGCACCCCCGACGGCGTGCACGTGAACCTGCTGGCGCCGATCGTCGCCAATCCGGAGACGGGCGCGGCCGCCCAGGTCATCCTCGAAGGGCAGGACTACCCGCTGCGAGCGGCGCTCGGCTGAGCGCGAACCTCAAGATCAGCGCAAGGTCTGCGCAAGACGTGCTGCTGATCTTGCGCTGACCTGTACCGGGCTCACGGCCCATCTCCAAGTGCGGGCGCGATGATGAGCCCATCGGGGCCCGATCGAGTGCCCCGACCGCAAAGGGGAAGGGCATGTCGACTCCGCTCTCCGGGGGCAATCGCCCCGGCGGATACGCCGGCGGCGACGCCGAGCCCGCCCGCCAGGAGCACGACCTGGCCGAGTACGAGCACGACCTGGCCGTCGTGGGCACCTCCGTGCGCCGCTCATCGATCGGATGCGTCATCCCGGCGCACGACGACGAAGCCACCATCGCCGCAGTGCTCACCTCGCTGCTGCAGCAGACGCGGGTGCCCGACGTCATCCACGTCATCGTGCACGGCACCTCCGACGGCACGGTGCCGGCGGCATCCGTCTTCGCCGGACCACACGAGATCGTCACCGGACTGGGGGAGCAGTTCACCGAGGTCTTCGTGCACGACATCGGCGCCAACCCCGGCCAGCAGATCGGCGCCCTCAACTACGGCTATTCGCTCGTCGAGGGCTACGACTTCCTCCTCGTCGTCGACGGCGACGCGGTCGGCGACGCACACGCCGTCGAACACCTCGAGGCTCACGCCGTCTCCGACACGCGCATCGGCGGCATCTTGGCCATCCGCTCCATCGACCGCACTCGGGCCACCGGCATCCTGCCGAGGCTCCTCCTCACCGCACAGCGCAGCAGACTCGCCGCCGCCACTTTGCAGAACCTGCTGCCTGGACGCAGCACCGCGATGCTCGGCGGACAGTTCTCGCTCCTCTCCATCACCGCGCTGCGCGCGGTGATGGATGCCGGCCGGCTGCGCACCCCTGGGCGCCCGGCAGCGAGGCGGCCCGACCACAGCTGTCGCTGCGGATCAACAGCGCCGGCTTCGATACCAGGGTCAGCCCGCGCGCCCGCGCCGACGTCGGTGGCATGACGACGCTGCGCGCCTATGACGCCCAGCAGATCCAGCGGACTCTCGGCTCCATCGAGCTGATGTGGCCGGGCCGGCGCGGCGAGATCCAGGGGCAGCCGTTGCACCCCGGCCTGCGCTCGCGCTGGTTCGAGAGCGTCGGCATGTTCAGCGCACTGTTCGTGCGCATCGCCTTCGCATTGCTGCTGGCCGGCGCGCTCTCGATCGGCGCCTTCGCGTTCTCGCCCTGGTGGCTGGCGCCCGTGGCGGCGGCGGTGCTGCTGAACGTGCGCATCGCCCTGAGCATGAGCGACCGCACCGCCGGCGACGTGCTCTTCGCCGCACTGCTGATTCCCGCCGAGATCTTCACCTGGATAAGAATGAGCCAGTTCGTGCGCGCCTGGAGCCTGTTCCTCTCGCGCGAGCGGGGTGACCGCGCCGCAGCGCAGAACGACCCCGCGGCGCACGCTGGACGCCATCGATCGCGGTCGCGACGGCGCTCGCGGTGATCGTCGTCATCTGGAACCTGGTCGGGCCGGCCGTGCACTCCGCTGTGCTGCAGGTGGGCTGGTGCGCCGTCGCCATCGTCGCCGCGGGGAAGACGATGGTCATGATCTTCAAGCTGCTTCGACGTGATCTGGGGTACACCGTGTGAAGCGGCTTGAAAGGGAGCGGACTGGGGACGCCGCTTCTGGGTAAGGGAGAGGCACTCCGCCTCGCTCGCTCGGCAGTGGGGACAGCCGCAGCGGGCGGGCGGGGTGCCTCTCTTCACACCCCGCGACGTGCGACTCTTCCCACCCCGCGACGGAGCACGTCCAACCGGTGACTCACGCCCCCGAGGTGAGCCGGTAGCCGACCCCGCGCACCGTCTCGATGTATTGCGGCTGCGCCGGATTGTCGCCCAGTTTGCGCCGCAGGTTCGCCATGTGCGCTTCGATGGCGCGCTTGTCGGCATCCCCGACGAAGTAGCTGGTGACATACGACTCGCCCCGCAGCACGAGCGTCAGGTCGGTCTTGCTGCGCACCCGGCGCTTGGACTCCATCAGCGCATGCAGCAGATCGAACTCGGTACGGGTCAGTTCGATCTCGGCGTCCCCGATGCGCACGATGCGCGTGGCAGGATTCAGCTGCAGATCACGGTGCGTCGTCCACTGCTCCTCGGCATCCGATGCCTCGACCGCGACGGCTGCGACGGGGGAGAGCCGCGCGCCACCGGAGGCGACTTCGGCCGACTCCGGCGCACCGGACTGGACAGTGCCGGGTGCCTGCCCGTGTGCAGCGCTCGAGGCCGGGAACGACCGCCCGACCGCATCCGATGGCGTCGCGGCGGGCCCAGCGCCGCCGCGAGGTCGCCGCAGCATCGCCTCCACCCGCGCACGCAGCTCACGGGGACGGAACGGCTTGTTCAGATACTCGTCGGCGCCAGCCGTCAGGCCCAGCACGGCATCCGCCTCCTCATCGAGGGCGGTGAGCATGATGATGTACGTGTCGCTGTGCGCGCGGATGCGGCGCACCGCCTCGAAGCCGTCGATCCCCGGCATGTTCACATCGACCGTCGTGATCAGGGGCTGGTAGGTGAGCACCGCACTGACCCCGTCGATGCCGTTGCCGGCCGAGATCGTCGAGAAGCCGGCCGACTCCAAGACCTCCGACAGCAGGTGGCGCACATCGGGGTCGTCTTCGATGACGACGGCGGTCTTCGCCGCCTGGTTCGCCTCGGACGTCATAGAGATCTCCCGCTGTCGGCGGACGGATGCGGAGGGCCACTCACGCCGTTAATCCTGCGCCCTCGCGCCCATCGTATGCCCAAACGGCGCAGTGAGCTCCAGCATCCGTGCGATCTGACCGGAACCATCCGCCCGCCGATCCGCCGCGCTGCGTCAGTCCGCCTCGCCGCGCACGCGCTCCCACCGGTCGCCGCCCTTCTCGGTCGCGGTCACCGCCGCCTCGGCGGCCCGCGCGACCAGCGTGCCGAAGTCGTGCCCGCATGCCGACACCGGCGCCCATCCGATGCTCGCCGACAGGCGGATCGGAACCGACTGCCGATCCTCCGCCGTCGAGACACGATCCAGCAGCTCGGGGAGCAGCTCGCGCACCCCACCCTGCGAGCGCGGCAGCAGCACCACGAACTGCGTCGTATTGATGCGATCGATATCTGCATCCGCCGGCATGACGGCGTCCACGTCGTGCGCGAACTTCTCACTGACCGCGTTGAAGGCCGCCGTGCCCGACGCCGAGCGGATGTGATCCGGGTCGTCCAGGCGGATGTCCAGCAGCGACCACCACTCGTCGCCGGCCGCGCGAGCGCGATCCAGGCGGTTGCGGGCGGTGCGCTCGAACTCGGTGCGCGGCGACGCCGACTGGGCATCGGCGCGCACCGTCAGCAGCAGCGTCGTGACGAGCGTGCACACCACGTACACCGGGATCCCGATCAGATTCAGCGTGCGGATGAACTGCAGGCTCGCGGTCGTGTCGATCTGACCCACCATCACCAGCACGCCGTTGATGTCGAACATCACGGTGAACACCATGAAGGCCGCCGATACCCCCATCAGGGGCAGGGCCTCATCGCGCAGCCGCGGCCCGAGGCGCAGCAGTTCGATGAAGGTGAGGATCGCGAACAACGCCGTCGCCGTGAACAGCAGCCGGAAGACGACCCCGTACGCGTCGACGTACGTCGACGCCAGCAGCACCAGCGGCGCGGCCACCAGGAACACCACAGACACCGACAGGTACTGGCGCCGGCTTTCGCGGTATGCGCGCAGTCCCGACCAGATCAGCGGCATCGGCGCGATCACCAGGCCCGAGCCGATCGCGCGCATCTGCTCGGTGGCGACGAACTCGTGCATCATCCAGACGTACGAGCCGATCATCGCGATCGCGAACGTCGCCGACCAGATCGCCGACGCGCGCGACGGCCGCGGCAGGAACCCGAGTGAGATGTAGACGATGGTCGCGAGCGTGGTGATCGCGATGACGGGCATCACCAACGAAGAAGTGATCATTCGGTTGTCCGTTCAGAAGGGGAGTGATCGGTCGCGGGGAGCAGGATGGTGACCTCGGTGCCCTGACCGAGAGTGCTGTTCACGTCGAAGCGGCCGCCCTCGCTGAGGATGATCTCGCGCGAGATGCTCAGGCCCAGGCCCGTGCCGGGGATTCCGCGCTCACGGGCCAGCTCGGTGCGGAACTCGCGATCGAAGATCCGTGGAAGGTCCTCGTCCGAGATCCCGATCCCGGTGTCGGTGACCAGCAGTGCGACCTCGTCGGCGCTCGGTCGCCGCGCGCGCAGGGTCACACGGCCGCCGCGCTGGGCGTACTTGATCGCGTTGCCGACGACGTTGTCGACCACCTGCCGCAGCCGGAACGCATCCGCGTAGGCCGGGAGCACGTCGTTCAGATGCGCCTCGATGGCCACCCCCGCAGCATCCGCCGCCGGGGCGAAGCCGTCCACTGACGACCGCGCGATCTCAGCCAGATCGACCGGCCCGCGTACATCCTCGAGGTCGTCCGGGGTCGCCAGCGCCTGGTCGATCAGCCGCTGCATCCGCTCGCCGGCATGCTCGACGACGCCGAGCTGCTTGCGCGCCGTCTCATCCAGGTCGTCCCGCTCCAGCAGCAGATCGATGTGCCCCAGGATCGCGGTCAGTGGATTGCGCAGCTCGTGCGAGATCGAGCGACGCACCGCCTCCTGGCCGGCACGCGGGTCGACCGTCTGCGTGACGTCTTCGACGAGCAGCAGCAGGCCGTCATTGGCCACGCCGTGATCGACCACCTTCGTCGACGCCGACAGCGCCCGCCACTTGCCGTCCAGGCCGAACAGCCACACGATCTCATCCTTGAACAGCTCGCCGCGCGCCGCCCGCGCGATCGACGTCTCGGCCGCCGGCACGGGCTGACCACGGCGCTCGCAGTACTCCACGACGCGGGCCGGATGGAACTGGGTCGCCGCGTCCAGCGCGTAGATCGTGCGGAAGGCGTCGTTCGCGATCTCGATCAGGCCGCCCGCATTCACCCGGGCGATGCCCACGTCGAGGGAGTCGAGGATGCGCTGGTTGCGGCTCCGCTGCTCGCGGGCGAGTCGCAGCGCGTGTGCCAGGCGGTCGGACTGCGCCCGCAGCAGCTTGCGTGTGGAGCGGTTGCGCTCCGTGCCCACCGACATGATCACCCCGACGAACCCCAGCGTCGTCAGCAGGATCATGGTGTTGATCGCGCCCTCGACGGTCAGGCCCAGCAGCACCAGGTTCAGTGTGCGCAGCGCCGCGACCAGGGCCAGCACGCCGATCAGCGTCGCCGCCGAGAAGTACGACGCGGCCCAGGCGACCGGGAACACCCACAGGTACACCGCCGCGGGGTGTCGCCTGCGGCGATCAGGGCGATCAGCAGGGCGTCCAGCACGGGCACCGCCAGCACCGGCATCGAGCCGACGCGATGCCAGGGGATGCACAGCGTCGCCATGGTGACGGCGGCGACCAGCATGATGCCGACGCTGAACCGCCAGTCGCCGAATCGCGCCGGCGTGAGCAGGGCGACTCCCGCGCCGATCGCCACGATCGTGAACGAGAAGACGAGCTGCCACTGCCAGATCGAACGGGAGCGGCTGTCACCGAAGAAGCGCTCCGTCACCAAAGACATGAGTCGAGCGTACCGACGACTGTCAGGGTGCGATGCATTCGTCGTCTTTCGGCATGCGTTGTCTTACGGCATCCGTCGTCTGTCGGCATCCGTTGGCTTTCGGCATCCGTCGTCTTTCGGCATCCGTCGTCTTTCGATGCTGGCGGATACGATGGCATCCGTGACCGCTGCCATCAACCTGCCGCTGTCCCAGTACCGCGAGATCGACCGTGCCGACTGGGCGCGGCTGGCGGCGGGGCTGGACCAGCCTCTCACCGAGACCGAGGTCGTCGGCATCCGTGGTATCGGCGATCGCCTGAACCTCGACGAGGTGCGCGAGGTCTACATGCCGCTGAGCAGGCTGCTCAGCCTGTATGCGAGCTCCATCCGCAGGCTCGGTGCGGCTACCAGCGAGTTCCTGCAGGAAGACGACGCGACCACTCCGTTCGTCGTCGGCGTCGCGGGTTCCGTCGCCGTCGGAAAGTCGACCATCGCGCGACTGCTGCGCGAGCTGATGAGCCGCTGGCCGGGAACGCCCCGCGTCGAGCTGGTGACCACCGACGGATTCCTGTACTCCAACGCCGAGCTCGAGCGGCGCGGGCTGATGGATCGCAAGGGCTTTCCGGAGTCGTACGACCGCCGTGCTCTGATCTCATTCCTCACCGAGGTCAAGAGCGGGGCGGCCGAGGTGCGCGCGCCGTTCTACTCGCACATGCGATACGACATCGTGCCCGATGCGCACGTGGTGGTGCGCCGGCCCGATGTGGTGATCGTCGAGGGGCTGAACGTGCTGCAGCCGCCGCCCGCGCCGAACGACGTGGCGGTGAGCGACCTGTTCGACTTCTCGATCTACGTCGACGCGCTGCCGTCGGATGTCGAGAAGTGGTATGTCGACCGTTTCCTCGCGCTGCGCCAGGGGGCGTTCAGCAATCCGTCGTCGTACTTCAACGTGTTCGCGCACCTCACCGATGATGAGGCGGTGACCACGGCGCTGGGGTACTGGAACGAGATCAACATGCCCAACCTCATCGAGAACGTCATGCCCACCAAGCACCGCGCCACCCTGGTGCTCAACAAGGGCGCCGACCACAGCGTCGAGAGCGTGCTGCTCCGCAAGGTCTGACCCGCGCCCGGGCTCGGTCGTGTCGTCTTGTCGTCTTGTCGTCTTGCTTCATGTGGCGCAGATTGCGGCATCCGGGCCTGTGGAGGCGACCATTCGTGACACCTGAGGGGGTCTTTGGGGTCCTGTCTTCTTTGTCTGCTTTGTCTTCTTTGTCCTCTTGCTTCATGTGGCGCAGGTTGCGGCATCCGGGGCGTGGAGGCGACCATTCGTGACACCTGAAGGGGGTCCTCGGGGTCCTGTCTTCTTTGTCTGCTTTGTCTGCTTTGTCGTCTTGCTTCATGTGGCGCAGATTGCGGCATCCGGGGGCGTGGAGGCGACCATTCGTGACACTTGAGGGGGTCTTTGGGGTCCTGTTGCTTTGTCTTCTTGCTTCATGTGGCGCAGATTGCGGCATCCGGGGGCGTGGAGGCGACCATTCGTGACACCTGAGGGGGTCTTTGGGGGTCTGTTGCTTTGTCTTCTTGCTTCACGTGGCGCAGATTGCGGCATCTGGGCCTGTGGAGGCGACCATTCGTGACACGCGAAGCACGAGGAGGCGCGAAGCACGTGGGGACGCGAAGCACGTGGGGGCGAAGCGGGGCCTTGGGTTCGTTCGGACGCCTCGCAAATCGCGCAGATTATTCTGGAGACCATGTGTGGAATCGTCGGATACGTGGGCCAGCGGCCCAGCCAGGACATCCTTCTCGCGGGCCTCGCCCGCCTCGAATACCGCGGGTACGACTCCGCCGGCATCGCTGTCATCGACTCCGACGGCCACCTCGGCATGCGCAAGAAGGCGGGCAAGCTCGCCATGCTGCGCGACTCGCTGACGGATGCCGCACTCGGCGACGGCACGACCGGCATCGGCCACACCCGCTGGGCCACGCACGGCGGCCCGACCGACGTCAACGCGCACCCGCATCTGGCCGACGATGGCAAGCTCGCGCTGATCCACAACGGCATCATCGAGAACTTCGCCGCCCTGCGCGCCGAGCTCGAGGCCGAAGGCGCCACCTTCGCGAGCGAGACGGACTCCGAGGTCGCCGCAGCGCTGCTCGGCCGGGAATATCGCCGTACGGGTGACCTGCAGCAGGCGTTCCGTGCCGTCGTCAATCGCCTCGAGGGTGCCTTCACGCTGCTGGCCATGCACCAGGATCAGCCCGGGCTCGTCGTCGGCGCCCGCCGCAACTCACCGCTGGTGATCGGCCTGGGCGAGGGCGAGAACTTCCTCGGCTCCGACGTCGCCGCCTTCGTCGAGCACACCCGCAGCGCACTCGCGATCGGCCAGGACCAGATCGTCTCGATCACCCCCGACGAGGTCACTGTCACCGATTTCGACGGCAACCCCGTCGAGGCGCAGCCCTTCGAGGTGTCGTGGGACTCCGCCGCCGCCGAGAAGGGCGGCTGGTCGTCGTTCATGGCCAAGGAGGTCGCCGAACAGCCCGAGGCCGTCGCCAACACCATCCGCGGACGCATCCAGGGCGACGACGTCATCATCCCCGAGCTCGACGGACTCGACGAGCTGTTCACCGGCATCAACCGCGTGATCATCACCGCCTGCGGCACCGCGTCGTACGCGGCGCTGGTCGGCAAGTACGCGATCGAGCAGTGGGCGCGCGTGCCCGTCGACGTCGAGCTGGCGCACGAGTTCCGCTACCGCGACCCGGTGATCGGCGATGACACGCTCGTCGTGTCGATTAGCCAGTCCGGCGAGACCATGGACACCCTGATGGCCGTGAAGTACGCGCGCGAGCGCGGTGCGAAGACGCTGTCGATCTGCAACACCCAGGGCGCGACGATCCCTCGCGAATCGGATGCCGTGGTCTACACCCACGCCGGCCCCGAGGTCGCCGTCGCATCGACCAAGGCGTTCTCCGCGCAGATCACCGCGCTGCTGCTGCTGGGCCTGCACATGGGCCGGGTGCGCGGCACCCTGGCATCCGATGCTCTGGAAGCCACCGCCGAACTGCAGGCGCTGCCCGAGAAGGTCGCGCAGGTGCTGGCCGAGGAGACCGAGCACGTCTCGCAGCTGGCCGGCTGGATGGCCGACACCCGCTCGGTGCTCTTCCTCGGGCGCCACGTCGGCTATCCGATCGCCCTCGAGGGCGCTCTGAAGCTCAAGGAGATCTCGTACATCCACGCCGAGGGCTTTGCCGCCGGCGAGCTCAAGCACGGCCCGATCGCCCTGATCGAGCCCGGCCAGCCGGTGTTCGTGCTGGTCCCGTCACCGCGGCATTCCGCGCTGATCCACTCCAAGGTCGTCTCGAACATCCAGGAGATCCGCGCCCGAGGCGCCCGCGTGATCGTCGTCGCCGAAGAGGGGATGCCGCCGTGCTGCCGTATGCCGACGAGGTGATCCGCATCCCGCTCGCCTCGCCGCTGTTCGAGCCGATCCTCTCGGTCGTGCCACTGCAGATCTTCGCCATGGCGCTCGCCACGGCCAAGGGCCTGGACGTCGACCAGCCCCGCAACCTGGCCAAGTCCGTCACTGTGGAGTGAGCCCGGGGACCCCGACCCGCCGACAGATGTCGGCTCAGATGACGGATGTCGGCTTAGATCGGCCGTTTGAGCCGACATCCGTCGTTTCGACCGACAGGTGAGGAAGGTCGGCGGGCTCAGCCGCCGGTTCGCGAGAGTGCCGGCAGGATGGCGCGGACGACGGCATCCCAGTTGTAGACGACCTGGGCGTAGTCGAAGCGCAAGGTCTCGTACCCTGAGGCGGATGCTGCAGCGTCCCGCACCAGATCGTTGTGCCGGCGCTCGGCGCTTGCGTGATTCTCTCTGCCGTCCACCTCGATGATCAGGCGCCCGCCGGCGACGAAGTCGACTCGGCCGACGCCGTCGATATCGACTTGGCAGTCCAGGCTGATGCCGAGCAGGTGCAGTCGAAAACGCAGCAGCGATTCCAGCCCGCTCTGCGAATCGGATCGCGCTAGGTTCAGCATCCAGGTCGCCTTTTTCGGCAGCTCGGCTCTGATTCGGCGGCGGTCGGATGCCGTGATGAGCCGCCGATTCCACGCAGACTCGTAGGCGGCGAAGAAGGCCTCCTCGGTCAGGCAGCGGTATGCATGGATCAGGGCGGTGGCCACGGAGGCGTACCCGACCTGAGCGGTGCCCGCGGAACGGTGCGAAATGCACACGCATCCAGAATGCGGATGCCGTCGCCCGGCCCGCCCGAGCCACACGTGCACCTCGTCGTCGGCATCCGGAAGAATCCAGACTCGACGTGCACGCAGCGCATCCGCGCAGGTCAGCTCGCCGCCGTGAGCGGCGGCCGTCACGACCTTCTCGTCGAGCCGGGGCAGGGCGAACACGCCTGGGCGCACGCGACGGATCTGGCCGTCGCGGACTGCGGACGACAGGTGGTCACGCGTGCAGCCGTACTGCTGCAGACGCGTGCCACGGGCGATGCCGCCGAAATGTGCGAGGAGTTCTTCCGGGGTGAGCATCCTCCGAGCATTCCTGGGCGGCGCGTCTCGAGCTGGTGCGAATCCGCGAATTGTGGAGAACTCGTCGAAGGCGTCGATTGTGCAGGGAGATCGGCTGGGCCGCCTCTCGGCAGTCGCCCCACGGATGTCGGCACAGACGACGGATGTCGGATCAGATCGGCCGTCTCCGCCGACATCCGGATTCTGAGCCGACAAGTGAGGAGGGGGAGGTGAGGTGAGGAGGAGGTGAGGAGGGGGAGGTGAGGGGGCCGCGGGAGCACGCCGAGTAGGCTGAACGGGTGATCATCGGCACCGGAATCGACCTCGTCGACGTCGCGCGGTTCGAGCGCTCGGTCACCCGCACGCCGAGGCTGCTGCAGCGGCTGTTCACGGCATCCGAGCAGACGCTGCGACTGCGCTCGCTGGCCGCCCGCTATGCCGCGAAAGAGGCACTGATCAAAGCACTCGGCGGCAGCGACGGCGTGTACTGGAGCGAGATCGAGATCGCCTCCGAGCCGTCGGGCCGTCCGCACTTCGTGCTCAGCGGCTCCACCGCCGCGGTCGTGGTCGAGCGCGGCATCACCGCCCTGCACCTGACCCTCACGCACGACGCCGGCCTCGCCGCCGCGTACGTGATCGCCGAGCGGACGGATGCCGCATGAGCCGCGCTTGGTTCGCCGAAACCCCCTCGTGCCGCCGAGACCCCCTCGCAGCTGCGTCGCCAGCGAGGGGTTTCGACACTCAGGAGGGGTCTCGGCGGAAGGGGAGGGGATCGTATGAGTGAGCGCAGTGCGCAGCATCCGTTCCGCGAGGCGACCATCGACCTCGGCGCGATCGCCCACAACGTCCGCCACCTGCGCGAGCTCACCGGCGTCGACGTGATCGGCGTGGTCAAGGCGAACGGCTACGGGCATGGAGCCGCGGCCGCCGCGACCGCCGCGCTCGCCGGAGGCGCCGCGCGCCTGGGCACCGCCACCCTCGAAGAGTCCTTCGCGTTGCGCCGCGCCGGCATCACGGCACCGCTGATGGCCTGGTTGCACGAACCCGGCCGGCGCTTCCACGACGCCGTCGAAGCGGACATCGAGATCGGGATCTCCTCGCTCGACCAGCTCACGGCGGCATCCGAGGCGGCGACCGCGCAGACCCCGGCATCCGTGCATCTCAAAGTCGACACCGGGCTCTCTCGCAACGGCATCGCCACCCACGACCTCGACCACGTGCTCGCCGAGGCCGCACGGCTGGAGCGCATCGGCCGCATCCGCATCGTCGGCATCTTCAGTCACCTCTCCGGGGCGAGCGCCGATGACGACCGCGCGCAGCTGACCCGGTATCGGCAAGTGATCGCGCAGGCCGAGGCCGTCGGCATCCGTCCCGAGATTCGCCACCTCGCCGCCACCGCCGGAGCCATCTCGCTCCCCGAAGCACGCCTCGACGCCGTGCGCGTCGGGATCGGCCTCTACGGGCTCTCGCCGTTCGCCGGCCGCAGCTCCTCCGACCTGGGCCTGCGCCCCGCGATGACCCTGCGCGCTGCGGTCGCGGCCGTGCGCCGTGTGCCCGCCGGCGCGGGAGTCTCGTACGACTACGTGTATCGCTGCGAGCGCGAGACCACCCTCGCGCTGGTTCCGATGGGGTACGCCGACGGGGTGCCGCGGCAGGCGTCCGGGCGCGGCCCCGTGCTCGTCAACGGCCGCCCGCACACCGTCGCCGGGCGCATCGCGATGGACCAGTTCGTCGTCGACGTCGGCGACGAGCCGGTGTCGGTCGGCGACGAGGTGGTGCTGTTCGGCGACCCGACTCTCGGGCAGCCCTCGGCGACGGACTGGGCGGATGCCGCGGGCACGATCAACTACGAGATCGTCACGCGCATCGGCGATCGCGTGCCCCGGTCGGTGTCATGAGCGTCGATCCCGCCTTCCTGGGTCGTCACGAGATCGCGACGACGGATGCCATGGAGCGCCTCGGCCTGCACATCGGTGAACAGCTGCAGGCCGGCGACCTGCTCGTGCTGACCGGTGCGCTCGGCGCAGGCAAGACGACGTTCACGCGGGGTCTGGCCGAAGGTCTCGGTGTGCGTGGGCCCGTGCAGAGCCCGACCTTCGTGATCGCCCGCACGCATCCTTCACTGATCGGCGGGGCGCCGCTGGTGCACGTCGACGCCTATCGGCTGGGATCGGCCGCTGAGCTGGACGACCTGGACATCGACTTCGCCCGGTCGGTCGTGGTGATCGAGTGGGGGCGTGCGATGGCAGCGTCGGTGGCGGATGCCTGGTGGGACATCGAGATCGAGCGTCCCGTCGGCGGAGTCGCCGAGCTCGCGGATGAGGATCTGGATGCCGACGCCCCGCGATTCGTGACCATCGAGCGCGTCACCGCGGAGGGGTAACCCCGCTCGGGTGGCGCGATTTGCGGCGTCCCGTCGTGTGAAGCCGCGATTTGTGACACGTGAAGGGGTGTGCGTGGGCGCGGTGGTGCGGGGAGTGCGCGGGGGCGGAGCGCGCGCGGGGTGCGGGTGGTGGCGGGCAGCGTGGTTCGCGTGGCGCGATTTGTTGCATCCGGGTGGATGAAGCCGCGATTTGTGACACCTGAAGGTGTGTGCACGGGGTGCGGGGCGCGCTGGGTGCGGGGGAGTGTGCAGGATGCGGGGCGCGCGGGGGCGGAGCGCGCGTGGGGTGCGCGTCGTGGCGGGCAGCCTGGTTCGGGTGGCGCGATTTGTTGCGTCCGGGTGTGTGAAGCCGCGATTTGTGACACATGAAGGGGCGCGCGGGGCGCGGCGCGGGGCGAATCGTGGGCGTGCATCGGCGATGAGTCGATACTTAACCTAGACATAAGTCGTAGGAACTATCGCATATACCCGACCTACGGCTAAGATTTTCAGTAACGGGGTAGACGTACGTGAACGTTGATCTGTAAGTCTGAGGGGACTGGTATGAGTAGCGTTGCTGTGCAATCCGAGCTCGAGCTGGAACGGACGGCTGCGGTCGAGCGGCCGCTCGCCGTTCTGCCGATCAGCGCTGTCCAGCCGAAGGCCGTGCCTCAGCCGAAGGCCGCGCCTCAGCCGAAGGCGGCGCCTCAGCCGAAGGTCGCTGTGGTGATCGACGATGATCCCGATGTGCGCAGTCTGCTCGATGGCGTGTTCCGCTCTGCCGGATTCGAGGTCGTGCTCACCGGCTCGGGTCTTGACGGCATCGCCGCGGTGCAGGAGCACGACCCTGCCATCACCACTGTCGACATCAACCTTCCCGGCATCGACGGCATGGAGGTGGTGCGTCGCATCCGCAAGACCAGTTCGTCCTTCGTGATGATGCTCTCAGCCCTCTCCGACGAGAGCGATGTGATCCTCGGGCTCGGCTCCGGTGCCGATGACTACGTGGCCAAGCCGTTTCGTCCGCGCGAGCTGCGTGCGAGGATCGAGGCGCTGATGCGCCGGCCGCGGCTCGCTCCGTCTTTCGTCGAGGCGACGGCAGCCGCCCGCACCTCGGCATCCGCTCCGATCGTGACGGCTCCGAATCAGGATCGCCTGGAGTCGCACCGAGACATCATCCTGAACCTGTCGACGCACACCGTGCTCGTCGCTCAGCGCGAGGTCGATCTCACGCCGACGGAGTTCGATCTGCTCGCGACGCTGCTCGAGTCGAAGCGTCGAGTGCGCAGCAAGGCCGATCTGGCGCTGGTGCTGCGCGGTGAGACGCACAGCTCGACGTCGTACTACGTCGGCGAACCGGATAAGCGCGCGATCGAGGCGCACATGACCAACCTCCGCCGCAAGATCGGCGACAACTCCGCAGAACCGCGCTACATCGAGACAGTGCGTGGCGTCGGCTACCGGCTCACGCCGGCCGAGAAGGCCGTCGCCTGACGGAGGGCTCAGCCTTCGGACAGCTCAGCCTCCCAACAGCTCTGCGCTCACTCGACGAGCTTCCACGGCGAGCGGTCGTGATCGGTGACGCCTTCCATGGGATCCTCCGCCTGAGTCCACCACTTCGCCTCGAACGGAACACCGTCCACGACGACCCGAGCACCCTTCTGGTAGACCTCACCGGCCTGCCACTCCTGGTACGTCCCGGCCGGAACCGTCGGCAGGGTGAACGGCTCGTCCTCGCGCAGCACGGGGCCGACCAGCACCCAGGAGGTCGAGTCCGCGGTCTGGGTGGGATCGTCCGGCTGGGGGCCGCCGCTGACCCACCACTTGGCCGCATAGACGTAGCCGTGCCAGACCACGCGCACGTCGTGCGAGTATGCGGCATCGGGCGACCAGATCGGATACGGGCTGGTCTCGGGGTCGTCGGGTAGCGGTGTCGCGGCGGCGGTGGCCGCAGCATCCGACGGCGCGTCGTGGTAGCCCGCCGAGAGGATGCCGGCGAACGTCTCCCCGCCCTGCGCGACGCCACTGCACGAGTCGGACACGATCGAGACATCGGGATAGTTCGGGCCGCAGGTGCGGTCGCGGTTGATCGACCACATCGAGATGCGCGCAAGCTCCTTCTCACGGGCGAAATCGCTCAGAGCTGCGGCATCGTCGAGGGTGAACACCTCGTCGCGCTCGTCATTCTGCCCGATCATCGGCGTCGCACCCATCACCGCCCATGCCCCCGCCGCAGGCAGCGGAACCCGCAGGCTGCGGTAGAGCGAGGTCAGCTGATCGTGCACGCCGTTGAGCGCCTGGATGGAGGTCTCGGCCATCGTCGCCTGGCCGAGGTCGACGCCGTAGTCCATGGTCATCACATTGACCCCGGCGAGTTCGACGCCGGCATCCAGCAGCTGCCGGACGGCAGCGACACCTGAGTCGGTCAGGCCCGTCGGGGTCGTGGGCAGGGTGACCCAGACGTCGAGTGCGGTGCCGGATGCCTTCTGCTGGCGCTGCAGTGCGACGACGGCCCGCGCGCGTCGCGCGCCCGCCTCGACGTCTTCCAGGCCCTCACCCTCGAGATCGAGGTCGATCGTCGTGATCGAGTAGCGGTCGAGCACGCGGGTGTACGCCTGCGTCAGAGCGGATGCTGTGTCGCAGACCACCGCGAGCTCCTGGTTCAGCGCCCCGCCGAACGAGACCGCGACGTGCGAGCCGTCACGCCGCATGCCGTCGATGCGGCGATCGAGATCGAGCTGCGAGCCCGCCTCGGAGAGGCTGTAGTAGGTGCCCCACGAGGGTGCGCATTCGGTCGCGCTGGCGGCGACGATGAATCCGAGCACGACGGTGTCGTCATTGCCGACGCCGGCAGTCGGAGAGGCCGACACATCCGCCGCGGTCACATCGAAGTATCCGCCGAACCACTGCGGGCCTGCCGTCTCGGCGATCGCGGGATTCTCCTTCGTCAGGTACCAGGGCACGGCAATGGCTCCGGCCGCCACAATGATGACGACGGCCAGGCCGAGCAGCACCCGCAGCGGAGACAGCCGCTTGCCCGGATGACGGCCCTGGCGGGGTGTGCGCTGGCGGGGTGTGCGCTGGCGGGGTGTGCGGCTCATGAGTGCACCTGGATCTCTGACTGGGGATCGACCGGCTGCTGCTCGATCGGATGAGTGCTCGTGCCCGAGGAAGGCGTGTCCACGGCATCCGTGTCCACGGCACCCGTGTCCACGGCATCCGTGTCCACGGCATCCGCGTCCACGGCATCCGTGTCCACGTCCGCCACAGAAGCGGCCACCTCCGCGCCGGCCACATCCGCACCCGCCATCTCCGGCGCAACCACTCCGGGAGCCGGATGCCCTTCGTGCAGAATCGACCGCCAATCCGGTGCGGTGTCCTCCACGTGCTCTGCAGGCTCCTGGCGCTCGATGTCGACGTACATCCAGTCCGTCAGGCCCACCCAGGTGTCGACCAGGCCGTTGCGGATGCCGATGTTTCCCAGGAACGCCCATGCGGCGCAGAGCGCGTTGAACGTCGAGAAGCCGAGAGTCCACCAGGAGCTGTCCAGGTAGCTGCGCCACGCGACGAAAGCCGAGAAGGCGATGATCACGACGGGGCTGACGATGTACAGCAGCGGCGAGCCGGTGCGATCCTTCACCTTCGGGGTCCGGGCGAACGGGATCTTGCGGCCGGTCATGCCCTGCTGCAGCGACTTGAGGACACCCGCGAGGTTGACCGGCAGCAGGATCAGGTTGAACCCGTAGATGCGGAAGATGTCGGTGCGCTTGTAGCCGCTGTACTTCAGGTCACTGGACATCGCGAGGAAGTAGGGGAGCGCGCCGAGAAGGATGAACGGGCTCACGAGCCTGTTGTCGTACGGGTACGCAAGCAGGAAGATCAGCCCGAAGCTCGCCCAGGCGATCGAGGCCATGTAGTTCATCCGCAGCGACACCTCGGCGGTGCCCAGCGGCTTGTGCTGGCGCCTGGCATCGCGCATCTGCCGCCACATCTTCGGAAGGATGAGCAGACCGCCGTTGGCCCAGCGGCGTCGCTGAACGATCAGCGACCCCCAGTCCGGTGGTGTCGCGCTGTAGCTGAGCCGCTCGGGGTAGTTGACGAGTCGCCACCCGAACAGGGTCAGATCGACGCTGGACTCGGTGTCCTCGATGACGGTGCGATCCTGCACGTAGCGCCGCACCTCGATGCCGTCGACGCTCTCGATCTCGAGGATGTCATCGAGCGCCTCCATGCGGATCACGGCGTTGGCGCCCACCCAGAACGTGGCGTTGTACCTTGACATGCCCTGGTGCAGGATGTGCTGCACGTCGGTGGTGGCGCCCGCGAGCCGCTCGATGCGCGTCGGCGCGTTGCGGAACGACGAGTACGGCGTCTGCGTGACGGCGACGTTCGCGTTCTCGGGCTGCTCGAGGAAATGCACCAGGCGCAGGCAGTAGTCGCGAAGCAGCAGCGAATCCGCATCGAGCGTGAGCACGAAGTCGGAATAGGGGATCTCGAGATCGGCCGGCGCACCGCCGGGAGCGGGACGCAGCATCAGGCCGTCGGGAGTGACCTGCTCGACGAACCGGCCGCCGAGCAGGCCGATGTACGCGTTCAAGTTCATCGCCTTGTTCGCCTCATGCGACAGCGAGGCATAGCGCTTGCGCTCGAACCAGGCCATCTCCGCCGAGAAGATCCACACGAGCCGGCGATGCAGCTCATGCATGCGCGCGGTGCTCGGCGCCGACCCCTCAGCTGCGGCCATCTCCAACGCGACGGCGGTCGACTCCAGATCGTCGGCCAGGCCGTGCAGCACCTGCTCCACGAAGAAGTCGTCGACATGGTCTTCGCGCGGCTCGGCATCCGCGAAGTCGCGCAGCCAGGTGACCGCCAGCCGGTACTGGTCGATGAGATCGGGCAGGGCGTCCTCGGCGATACCCGGCAGATCACGGATGCTCTCGAAGAACTCCAGCGCTTCGACGGCGCGCTCGCGCGGCTCGCGCAGTGCATAGGCGATCTCCGAGGTCACGGCACGCGTCGCGTTCAGCTTGTCGCGCGTCTCGGGATCGCTCGGATGCGGATCGTCATCGATGAGCAGCACGACGCGCATCTCCGGGTACTCCTGCAGTGCGGCCGACCACAGCGTCTTGCGGATGACGCCCGGCTCCTCCGCATACGACGGCACGAGCACGGTGAGCGGCCGGTGGTCGAGGGAGAAGTGGCGGTCGAGCTCGCCGCGCGCTGCCCGGCGGTGCGTGCGGAACCGCTGGAAGGCTCCGTAGCGGGCCAGCAGGTACATCAGCGCGGAGAAGGTGAGGAAGGTCACCACCACCACGTAGGACGCAGCCTCGATGACGCGCCACGTCGTGTCGAACTCGCCCGCGAGGAACAGTGTGAGAAGCACGGTGAGCACATAGAGCATCCAGGCGGCGATGGTCAGCCAGATTGCCACGCGCGCGAACACGAGCTTGCGCGTCGACGGACGATCGTGCACGGCAGGGAGCAGCGCATGCGTCTTCTCCGTGCCCCACTGTCTGCGGCGTCGCGACGAAGTCCCGTGACCGGTCGTCCTGCTCATCGTGTCCTCTCGCACCACTGAGGCCGCAGCATCCCATCGCCACGGCCTCAGAATCTCACTCATGATCGTACGGTCCGCTACTGGGGCCCCAGGGCCGCCCGCGGTGTTCTTCTGGGAATCTTGCGGCAGGCTTGAGTGAACCTTCCGGAACCCGGAACCGCCGCGCCTCCTGCCCTGCCCCGACCGCCACGCCTCACCCCGACTACCCTGGAGAGGTGATTCTCGCCGTCGACACCTCTCTGGGCACGGCCGTCGCCGTCATCGACGCGGACGGGCGCACCGTCGCCGAGGCCGCCAGCACCGACCCGCTGGGGCACGCCGAGGTGATCGGCGACATGCTGGCTCAGGTCGCGCAGCCCGGCATCACGCATGTCGTCGCCGGCATGGGGCCGGGTCCGTTCACCGGCCTGCGCATCGGCATCGCCGCCGCTCGCGCGTTCGCGCTCGGCCGCGGCATCCCGGTCGTCCCGATCCCCAGCCACTACGCGATCGCTCTCGATTCCGACGGCCCGCTCACGGTGGTCACCGATGCGCGCCGCCGCGAGATCGCGCTGAGTCTCTTCGACGGAACGGATGCCGACGGCATCCCGCACCTGACCGCCCCCACCCGGCTCGAGAAGCGCGGCGTCGAACTGGAGGGACCCGTGCGCGAGGCGACCGAGCTCTCGGCATCCGCTCTCGCCCGGGTCGGCGTGCGCGCGATCGCCGCCGGCCGCACCCTCGCCGGCCCCGAACCGCTGTACCTGCGCTCGCCGGATGTCGTGCAGCCGGGCGCGCCGAAGCGGGTGAGCGCGTGAGCCTCCGACGCGCGACCGCCGCGGACCTCGCCGCGATCATGGACCTGGAACGGCGCAGCTTTCCCACGGATGCCTGGAGCGAAGACACCATGGCCGCCGAACTGGTCAGCGACCACAATCACTATCTCGTCGACGAGCAGGACGGAGTCGTCGTCGGGTACGGGGGTCTGCGCGCGCTGCCGGGCGGGTCGGATGCCGACATCCAGACCATCGCGCTCTCCGAAGAGGTCCGCGGGCAAGGGCGGGGACGGGCGCTGCTGCGCGCGCTGATCGCCGAGGTCGTCGCCCGCGGCGCGCGCGAGCTGTTCCTGGAGGTGCGCGCCGACAATCCGGTCGCCGAGGGGCTGTACGCCTCGGAGGGTTTCACCGAGCTGGGTCGCCGTCCCCGCTACTACCAGCCGGATGACGTGGACGCCGTGGTGATGAAGCTGGAGCTGCGGGCGTGGGCGGCCAGGGCCGCTGCGCACGAAACGCAGGAGATCGCACGAAACACAGGAGCGGATGCCGGAATGGATCCTGCAGATCGTGCGAAATCCTCCGAATCGAGCGAGCAGGAGGGCGCCGCATGAGCATGATCGACCCCCTGGTGCTCGGCATCGAGACCAGCTGCGACGAGACCGGCATCGGCATCGTGCGCGGCCGCACCCTGCTCTCGAACACCATCGCGTCGAGCATGGACGAGCATGCACGCTACGGCGGGGTCGTGCCCGAGGTCGCCGCCCGCGCGCACCTCGAGGCGCTGCAGCCATCCATCGAGCAGGCGCTCGCCGAGGCACGGGTGACCCTCGACGACCTGGACGCCATCGCCGTGACCAGTGGCCCCGGGCTCGCCGGTGCCCTCATGGTCGGCGTGGGGGCGGCGAAGGGCCTGGCCGTCTCGCTGAACAAGCCGCTGTACGCCGTGAACCACTTGGTCGGCCACATCGCCGCCGACCTGCTGTCCGATGACTCCGAGCCCCTCGAATACCCGACCATCGCCCTGCTCGTCAGTGGCGGGCACACCTCGCTGCTGCACGTGCGCGACCTGACCACCGACGTCGAGCTGCTCGGTGAGACCGTCGACGATGCGGCTGGCGAGGCCTTCGATAAGGTCGCCCGCCTGCTCGGGCTGCCCTATCCGGGCGGTCCGCAGATCGACAGGGCCGCGGCCGATGGTGACCCGAAGGCGATCCGGTTCCCGCGCGGCCTGTCCAAGGCATCCGATCTGCAGAAGCACCGTTACGACTTCTCGTTCTCGGGGCTGAAGACCGCCGTCGCGCGCTGGATCGAACGGGCCGAGGCGAACGGCGAGGAGGTCCCCGTCGCTGACGTCGCGGCGAGCTTCCGCGAGGCCGTGGTCGACGTGCTGGTCACCAAAGCGCTCGCCGCGTGCGAGGATCGCGGTGTGCCGAGACTGCTGCTGGGCGGGGGCGTGATCGCCAACCGCCGTCTGCGTGATGTCACGCTTGAGCGTGCGCAGGCTGCAGGCGTGACGGTGCGCATCCCGCCGCTGCGGCTGTGCACCGACAACGGTGCGATGATCGCCGGCCTGGCCGCCGAGCTGATCGCGAGCGGCCGCGGTGCGTCGACGCTCGCCTTCGGGGCCGATTCGACGCTGCCGGTGACGCAGATCCAGGTGAGTGCGACATGACCGATCCTCGCATCGAGAACCCCACGCCCGAGGTCGCGCGGCCCGGGGGAGCACGGCGCTGCCCGGCGCGGCCAAGGGGTATGACAGGCTGCCGACCGCGCCGGTTCCGGTGGAGCGCACGACCGAGAACTCGGATGCCGTGGTGCGCGGCGCCTGGGAACCGGCGGAGCCTCCCGAACCCGAACCGGTCGATGACGCGCGGCTCGCCCCGTGGGCGCTCTTCGCCGCGATCGTCGCGCTGGCGACCTCGATGTTCGTCGGCTGGGGCGTTCCGGTCGCGATCGTGGCCGTGATCGCCGCGATCATGTCGCTGCGCCGCCCCATCGAGAACCGCGGGGTGGCGATGTGGGCGCTGGTGCTGGGCCTGTGCGCCACGCTGTTCAGCACGGGGTGGCTGATCTGGGCGGCCATGCAGTTCGAGAGCATGGGGTGACGGATGCTGGATGACGCGGCGGCCGCACGACGACGTGAGCTGCAGCGCCGGGCCTTCGCTCCCGGGGGATCATTGACGGATGCCGAGGCCGCAGAGCTGCGTGCTCTCGACACCCGCGCGCTGCGCTCCGCTGGTGATCCTGCTCTTCCTGCTGGGGACCCTTCTGCTGGGGACCCTTCTGCTCAGGTGTCACAGATTGCGGCATCCGACCCTGTTGACCCGGCCATTCGTGACACGCGAGCCAGGGGGAGGTGTTCTCGGGTTGGGACCCTTCTGCTCGGGTGTCACAGATTGCGGGGTCCGACCCGGTGGACCCCGCCATTCGTGACACGCGAAGGGCGCAGAAGAGCGCGCGGCGGCGAGCCTGGGCGCTGCCGGTCATCGCCATCGCGGCGGTGCTGGTCGGGCTGGGCGCGGGTTGGCTCCTCTTCTCCCGTGACATGAGCGTGGTCGCGATGACCGCCGCGCAGCAGGATGCCTGGGCGCAACTGGAGGCATCCGGTGATTACGACGCCGGGTCGATCCACCTGGTCGGGCACAAGTATGGCGCAGACATCTGGATGGCCACTCGTGGCGAGGTGCACCTGGAGTGCCTGGTGCTGACCCGAGCGGATGCGGAACCGACCACCGGATGCCGATCCGACCAGCAGGACGACGAAGACGCGCAGCTGCAGGTCAACTCCACCTACCAGGACGACGGCACCGAGTATGCGATGTGGGCGTCCATCGCGGAGGACATCGCCGGCAATCAGGTGGCGATCGTGCAGCGCATGGACATGTCGCAGGGGTGGGACTGGCACTCGATGTACAGCGATGTCGAGCTCGAGATCGTCGACATTCTCGAGGCGGCCGGATTCAGGGGCGATACGTTGAACATCGTCGGCTATGACGGCGAGACGCCGGTGTGGGTCGGGGCGCAGGGCCAGATCTGCGTGATGATCGTGCAGGACGGCTCTGTTGCGCAGCAGTGCGGCGACATCGCCACGGATTCAGACCAGCCGCTCGTGCTCACCGTGGGCGACACCGCCTACAGCGTGTCCCTCTCATCGAACCGCGGATTCAGCCTCACGATCGAGCGTGGGGTCGGCGAGACCGGTACCGGCCGATGACGGCGCAGACGGATGCCGCACGCCGGCGCGAACTGCTGAGACGTGCGTTCGCGCCAGGCGGCACGCTGACCCCGGAAGAGGCGGAGGAGCTGCGGATGCTGTCGGCACCGGCGTCCGTGCATCCGACGGCGTCGGCGCAGGCATCCGAGCCTCCCTCAGCTGAACGCCATCGCGACCTCGACCGGCACGCTCCGACGGAGCCGGGGACGCCAGGCTCGGCGCACGAACCGAATCCGGAAGCGGCGGACGCGGCGAGGCGGGACGCGGAAGCGGGGGACGCGGAGAAGCCGGATGCCAACCCCGGAACGGCCGTGCCTTCGGCATCCGTGCCGAGACATTGCCGACCCCGCTGGGTCGTCCCCCTCGTGGCGATCGCCGCGCTGATGCTCGGCTTCGGTCTCGCCTGGCTGGTCGCCCCGCATACGCTGCGCTCCGTGCCGCAGATGTCGGCGGATCAGCAGCGGATCGAGGACGAACTGGCGGCGAGCGACGAGTTTGACGATGGGTCGGTGACCTTCGCCGGCGAGAAGGACGGCGTGGCGGTGTGGACGGCGACCCGTGGGGCCGAGCAGTGCGTGATCCTGATCGGGGATGATCGCCGCCGCGCGAACTGCGCCGAGTCGGGGAACTCGTTCTCTCCGCTCGGATCCGTGGTGACGCAGCTGGTGGGTGAGCATGAGGGCAGGTGGACGTACGTCACCGCATCCCTGACCTCTACGCTGTCCGGCGATCGCACCGTGATCGTCAGCAGCTGGGACAGCGGCGAGGCCGAGTTGAACTGGGCGAGCCAGTACACCGAAGAGGAGCGCGCGCTCATCCCCGACCTGCAGGACGCCGGATTCAATCCGATGGACCTGAGTATCGTCGGCTACGACGAGGACTTGCCGATCTGGGGGTCGTACGCAGACCAGAAGTGCATCGCGGTCGTCGACCCCGACACGAGCGAGGTGCTCAGCTCCTGTGCGCCCCACGAGTTCCCGGAATCGGAGAGCTCGCAGGTGACTCTCAATATCCCGTTCCGCGACAGCATCTACAGCGTGGCGTGGTCATCGTGGCGAGGCACGACGTTCACCATCATCCGGCCGCCGAGCAGCGTCACCGGTGGTGCGGCCTGCGACTTCGACACCCTCACGTGCACGTCGATCGACGACAAGACCGGCGACGCCGGGTAAGCGGCGTCACGGCATTGCGCCGACGCCGACACCCGGCCGGTTCGCCGTGCCCGGGCGGTTCGCCGTGCCCGGCGGTTCGCCCGCCCGGTCGGTTCTCACACCCGGTCGGTTCTCACACCCGGTCGGCGAGGATCGCCACCCGCCCCGCCGTCGTGCGCGTAAGGATCAGTGTCGCCTGCTGCGAGCCCTTCAGCGTGAGCTTGCGCCGGAACGTCGCCGGGTCGATGTCCATGCCGCGCTTCTTGATCTCCAGCCGGCCGATGTCGTTCGCGCGCAGCACCGCATTGATGGTCTTCGCATGCACCGGCATCGTCTCGCGCACCCGGAACGACTGCACGAACGGGCTGGTCACGGCTGCATCGCCGGTGAGATACGCGATCTGCGCGTCGAGCATGCCGGCCTCCAGCATCCGTCCCGCATCGCCGATCAGCCGGGCGCGGATCACCGCCCCGTCGGGTTCGTGCACGAAGGCGCCCAGTTCGCGGACCGGCAGATCCTCGGCATCCGTCGCCGCCGTCAGTTCGTGCGTCTGCCCGTCGGCCACGAGCAGCGCGGAACGACGGATGCCGTCGCGCGCGAGCGCACCGCTCCACAGCACCAGCTCGACGACGCTGCCGTCGGCGCTGACCCACTGCGCCTCGACGTCGTCGGGGATCAGCTCGCGATCCAGCCCGGGGCCGAGCTTGATGCCGGTCGGATGCCGGTGCGCCACCTCGACGCACCAGTCCAGCGACGGCGACCAGTCGGATGCCGAGAGCCGGCGCGTCTCGCTGTGACCGGTGGTGCGCCGGGCGGGGTCCAGCCAGACCGCGCCCGTGTCCGTGCCGCGGAGATGTGCGGCATCGGCGGACGAATCGGCTGAATCAGTCCGAGCCGGGCGTATTTCTCCGCGCGAAGCGCTCATGAATTCCTCCGCGCGGCCGGTGCGCACCGCGGCATCGTCGCCGAACGGCGCGAGGTTGTAGGCGGCGATCGCGGCGGTGACTTCGTCGGCATCCACGGCACTGACCCGCAGGCCGGCGCCCGCGAAGGCCAGGCTGTCGCCGCCGATGCCGCAGCCGAGATCGGACACCGTCGTCATGCCCGCCTGGCGCATGCGGACCGCGTGCAGGGTGGCGACGTTCAGCCGGGTGGCCTGCTCCAGGCCGGCGCGGGTGAACAGCATCCGCTCGGCGAATTCGCCGAACTTCGCGCGCGCTTTCACCCGCAGATGCGCCTGCCCGACGACGGCCGAGACGAGGTCGGGGAGTGCCCGGCCGCCCGCAGCCGCGAGACCGTGCGTGCGACCTCGGCGGTGGACTCGATCGTCCCGACGGCGTCGAGCAGGGCGAGCCCGTCGCGGGTGAGCAGCGCAGTCAGCTCGGACATCTCCATCCGACCAGCCTACGGATGCTGCGCTGCCCCGCGCCGCATGTCCCGAATCCTCGTCGTGCCTCGTGCCCTGTGCTTCGTGCCCTTCATGTGGCGCATATTGCGGCATCCTGCGCGATGAGGCGACCATCTGTGACACGTGAGCGGGTGGGGTGGGCTGCTTCGGGTCGGTGGTCTGCTTCGGGTGGCGCATAGTGCGGCATCCTGCGCGATGAGGCGACCATCTGTGACACGCGAACGGCACGTGAAGAGAGCCGGGACGGCAGGAAGACTGGCACTCGCATTGCGTGAGTGCCAGCCATCGGCATACACTGGAGTTAGCACCCTCGATGTGAGAGTGCTAACAGTCTTCTGATCTCAGTCACGAAAGAAGAGGTACACCGTGTCGGTTTCCATCAAGCCGCTCGAGGACCGCATCGTCATCCAGCAGGTCGAGGCAGAGCAGACCACCGCTAGCGGTCTGGTCATCCCCGATACCGCCAAGGAGAAGCCCCAGGAGGGCGAGGTCGTGGCAGTGGGCCCCGGCCGCATCGACGACAACGGCAATCGCGTTCCGCTCGACGTCGCCGTGGGCGACCGCGTGCTCTACAGCAAGTACGGCGGCACCGAGGTCAAGTTCGGCAACGACGAGTACCTGGTGCTCTCGGCTCGCGACGTCCTGGCGGTCGTCGTCCGCTGACGCTGACGTTCTCGAAGGGCCCGGATGCTGAGCATCCGGGCCCTTTCGCTGTCCCCGCACACGCCTTCCGGTCGCACTTTTCGCCGCTTCCAGAGCGGGAAAGCGACAAAAAGTGCGACCGGAGCGAGGGGGATGAACGCCGGTAGGCTTGGGCGGTGAGTACGAAGACCGCCGGGATCCTGTACACGGTCGGCGCATATCTGCTGTGGGGGATCTTCCCGCTGTACTTCATCCTGCTCGCTCCCACCGGCCCGTTCGAGGTCGTGGCCTGGCGCCTGCTGCTGACGCTGGGGTTCTGCATCCTGCTGCTGGCGCTCACCCGCGGCTGGCAGCGCCTGCGCGCCATCTGGCGGCAGCCCAAGGTGCTGGCCCTGACGGTACTGGCCGGCATCCTGATCTACATCAACTGGCAGGTCTTCGTGATCGCCACGATGACCGAGCAGGTCGTCGAGACGAGCCTGGGCTATTTCATCAACCCGATCTTCACCGTGCTGCTGGGCGTGCTGGTGCTGCACGAGCGCATCCGCGCCGCGCAGTGGGTTGCGATCGCGATCGCCGCGGTGGCGGTCGGCGTGATCATCGTCGCCTACGGCTCCTTCCCGTGGATCGCCCTGTCGCTGACCGGATCGTTCGGACTGTACGGGCTGGTCAAGAAGAAGATCGGGCCTGCCGTGGATGCCGTCAGCGGCCTCGCGCTGGAATCGTTCTGGCTGATCCCGATCGCGGTGGTCATCCTCGTCGTCGTGGGGCAGGGCGACGGCATCACCATGGGAACTGTCAGTCCCCTGCACACCGGGCTGCTGCTGTGCGCGGGCATCGCGACCGCCGTGCCGCTGCTGCTGTTCGCCGCCGGCACCAGACGGGTGGACCTGTCGCTGGTCGGGATGATCCAGTTCATCACCCCGATCATGCAGTTCCTGCTGGGCTGGGCGGTGCTGGGCGAGCCGATGCCGGCGGAGCGCTGGATCGGCTTCGTCCTGGTGTGGGTCGCGATCTCGGTCTTCGTCATCGACCTGGTGTTTCAGAAGGGACGGATGCGGCGAGCCGACCTGCCGGAGCTGATCTGAGCGGACCTCTCATACCACCCCCGCGCCGTCCCCATCATGACACTCCTGACCGATCGTTAAGGGACCGAGACCCAGGATGGCTCTTCCGGTGTCTCCGACCGAATAGGGTAAGAATCACCCGAAGGTGGTAATCCACGTTCAGTTACGCAAGGGAGCAACATGAACGCATTGAAGGGCTCGCGACCGGCGAGAATCTTCGCAGGGATCGCGCTGGTCAGCGCATCCGCACTGGTGATCGCGGGCTGTTCCAGCACGCCGACCGACACGCCGAGCGACAAGCCTGGTGACGACAAGCCAGCCGCCGACATCAGTCTCAAGCTGGGTTCGCTGCTTCCGTCGTCCGGTTCGCTCGCGTTCCTCGGCCCGCCGATGTACGCCGGTGTCGGACTCGCGACTCAGGAGATCAACGACGCCAAGGCCGGCATCACCGTCGACATGAACTCTCAGGACGAGGGCGACAGCGACACCAAGGCCTACGAGACCTCGATCACCACGCTGCAGAACGCCGGCGTGGCGGGCATCGTGGGTGCCGCGGCATCCGGTGTGTCGAAGATCATCCTCGACGGCAACGTGAGCAAGGGCATCATCACGATCTCGCCCTCGAACACGTCACCCGACTTCACCAAGCTGTCCGAGGACGGCGTGACCAAGGGCCTGTACTTCCGCACCGCCCCCAGCGACCTGCTGCAGGGTGAGGTGCTCGGCAACCTGATCGCCGAGGACGGCCACAAGACGCTCGGCATCATCTACCAGAACGACCCGTACGGCACCGGTCTGCGCGACGCGATCACGACGACGTTCGAGGGCAACGGCGGCAAGGTCGTCGAGACCGCGGGCTTCAACGTCGGTGACTCGCAGTTCGATGCGCAGGTTGAGACCATCAAGGCCTCCAACCCCGACGCCGTCGCGATCATCTCGTTCGAGCAGTTCAAGACGATCGCCCCGCTGCTGGTGAACGCCGGCATCGACGCCAGCAAGTTCTACCTGGTCGACGGCAACGTCTCCAACTACGGCGACGAGATCTCCGTCTCGCTGGAAGGTGCACAGGGAACTCGCCCCGGGCCCGCGCTCGAGGACGACTTCACCCAGCGTCTGCAGGACTACTGGACCGGCAAGGGCAACGCCGAGATCAAGGACTTCACCTACGCGGCTGAGTCCTATGACGCGGTCATCCTGATGGCTCTGGCATCGCTCTCGGCGCAGTCCACCGACGGTGTGGACATCGCCGCGAAGATGCAGGAGGTCTCCGGCGGAGTCGACGGCGGTACCGCGTGCACCAGCTTCGCCGACTGCGCGAAGATCATCAACGACGGCGGCCAGGCCGACTACAACGGCTACTCCGGCGACGTCACGTTCGACGAGTGGGGCGACCCGCAGGGCGCCGCGATCGGCGTCTTCAAGTTCGGCGGGGACAACACCTACACCCGCACCAACTGAGTGACAGCAGAAGGGCCCGGATGCTTCGGCATCCGGGCCCTTCTCGTGTGATGCGCCGCCGGCCCGACGGCGGCCGGGTGCAGAGCGGATGCCGTCAGGCGGCGTCCTGGCCCAGCGTGCCCAGGTACAGCCCGATCACCTTCGGATCCTCGAGCAGCGCACGACCGGTGCCCTCGTAGGCGTCGCGGCCCTGGTCGAGCACGTAGCCGCGGTCGCAGATCTGCAGACAGCGGCGGGCGTTCTGCTCGACCATGATGGTCGTCACGCCGGCCTTGTTGATGTCGGAGACCCGGATGAAGGCGTCGTCCTGGCGCACCGGCGACAGACCCGCCGATGGCTCATCCAGCAGCAGCACCGACGGGTTCATCATCAGCGCACGCGACATCGCCACCATCTGGCGCTCACCGCCCGAGAGCGAGCCCGCACGCTGCTTGAGCCGCGAGCCGAGCTCGGCGAAGATGCCGGTGACGAACTCCAGCCGTTCCGCGTACGCCTTCGGATTCTGGTACAGGCCCATCTGCAGGTTCTCCTCGATGCTGAGGGAGGGGAACACGTTGTTGGTCTGTGGCACGAAGCCCACGCCACGCTGCACGAGCTTGTCGGCCTTCAGGCCCACCACGCTCTCGCCGTTGACGGTGATCTCGCCCTGGCGCACGTGCACCAGTCCGAAGATCGCCTTCAGCAACGTCGACTTTCCGGCGCCGTTCGGGCCGATGATGCCGATCAGCTCGCCCTGTCTGGCGACCAGGTTCGCGCCGTTGAGGATGTTCACGCCGGGCAGGTAGCCGGCGTGCACGTCGGTCAGCTCGACGACGACCTCGGAGCTGATGCCCGGCGAACCCGCCCAGGCAGCGGCGTCGCTCGGGGACTGCGCGGCGTCGGTCATGACTGCTCCTCTTCTTCGAGCTCGGCTTCCGCCTCGGCATCGATCTTCTCGCGGATGCGGGTGGCGGTCGTCTCCGACATCACCGGGATGCGTCCGGTGACGGCGCCGAGATCCACGTCCTGGTGTGCACCGAGGTAGGCGTCCACGACGGCCGGGTCCTCCATCACCGAGTCCGGAGGTCCCTCGGCCACCACGCGGCCCTCGGCCATCACGACCACCCAGTCGGCGATGTGGCGCACCATGTGCATGTCGTGCTCGACGAACAGCACCGTCATGCCCCGGTCCTTCAGGTCGAGCACATGCTCGAGCAGTGACTGGGTGAGGGCAGGGTTGACGCCGGCCATCGGCTCGTCGAGCATCACCAGGTTCGGGTCGCTCATCAGCGCCCGCGCCATCTCCAGCAGCTTGCGCTGACCGCCGGAAAGGGATGCTGCGAAGTCGTTCTGCTTGGCGTCCAGCTTGAAGCGGGTCAGCAGGTCGCGCGCCTTCTCTTCGATCTGCTTCTCCTGCCTGCGCCAGAAGAACGGGAACAGGCTCGTCCAGAACCTCTCGCCGGTCTGCCCCTTGGCGCCGAGCTTCATGTTCTCCAGCACGGACAGCAGCGACAGCGCCTTGGTCAGCTGGAACGTGCGCACCTGGCCCATCCGCGCTACCTTGAACGACGGGACGCCGGCCAGGCTCTTGCCGTCGTACGACCAGGTGCCGGCGTTGGGCCTGTCGAAGCCGCACAGCAGGTTGAACAGCGTGGTCTTGCCGGCACCGTTGGGGCCGATCAGCGCGGTGATCGCCCCGCGGGGGATCTCCAGGTGATCCACGTCGACGGCCACCAGGCCGCCGAAGCGTCGCTCCACACCGTCGGCGATGAGGATCGGATCGACCTTGGCGACGCCGGGAACCGCCGGCCCCTTCGCCAGGCCCGTAGCCTTCTGACGCTTGGCGGGCACCGCAGACGCGGCGGCCTCGAGTGGGGAGTCGGGCATCACAGCATCCGTGTTCTCGTTCTCACTGGACGCGTTCTCACTGGACAAAGGTCATCTCCCTCTTATCGCCGAGGATGCCCTGCGGCCGGAATATCACCAGCAGCATGAGCGCGACGCCGACCAGCGCGAATCGGATCGAGCCGGCCTGCAGGTTGGTGATCGGCAGGATCCCCGCCGAGACCAGCTGCGAGAGCAGGTTGCCCAGGAACGCGAACACGATCCAGAACAGCACCGCGCCCAGCGTGGGGCCGAACACGGTCGCCGCACCTCCCAGCAGCAGCAGCGTCCACAGGAAGAACGTCAGCGACGTCGAGTAGCTGTTCGGCACGACCGCGGAGGGGAGCACGAAGACGATGCCGCCCGCCGCCCCGATCACGCCGCCGACGACCAGCGCCTGCATCTTGTAGGCGAACACGTTCTTGCCCAGCGAGCGCACGGCATCCTCGTCCTCGCGGATGCCCTTGAGCACGCGGCCCCAGGGGCTGCGCATCAGCGACCACACCAGCAGCACCGACACGGCCAGCAGGATCACGCCGAACACGCGGTTCCACAGCTCGTTCTCGTTCCAGGTCCACGGGCCGAATCCGTACGTGCCGGGAGGAAGGGGTTCGCGTCGCGGAACCCGCCGTGGTACCCGGCCAGGCCGCCCGCGGAGTTCGTCCACTTGTGGAACAGCTCGGTGGTGAACAGCAGGCGCACGATCTCGCCGGCAGCGATGGTCGCGATGGCCAGGTAGTCGGCACGCAGACGCAGAGTCGGGATGCCGAGCAGCAGAGCGAACAGCGCACCGCCCAGCAGGGCGATGAGCATGCCGATCCACCACGGCAGGCCGAAGCTGAGCACGGGGATGGCGTAGCCGTAGCCGCCCACCGCCATGAACGCCGCCATGCCGAAGTTCAGCAGGCCGGCGTAGCCGAAGTGCACGGCCAGGCCGGTCGCGGCCAGGGCATAGGCGATGGTGACCGGGCTGAACAGATATGCGGCGGTGTCGCCGAAGATGCTTCCGAAGTTCATGTCAGCCCAGCCTCTCCTTGCGGCCCAGCAGCCCCTGCGGGCGCACCAGGAGGATGATGATCAGCGCGATCAGGGCGCTGGCGTACTTCAGGTCCGACGGGATCCACAGGGTCGACAGCTCGACGGCGATGCCGACGATGATCGATCCGATGATCGCCCCGAACGCGGTGCCCAGGCCGCCGATGGTCATGGCGCAGAAGATCAGCAGCAGCATCTGCACGCCCATGTCCCACTTGACGCCGGGGCGGAAGTACGCCCACAGGATGCCGGAGATCGCCGCCAGCGCGCCGGCGAGGATCCACACCAGGCGGATCACCTTGTCCACATCGATGCCCGTCGCCGCGGCCAGCTGGGGATTGTCGGAGATGGCGCGGGTGGCCTTGCCGAGTCGCGTGCGGGTGAGGAAGAAGCCCACCGAGAGGATCACCACCAGGCTCACCACCATGGTGACCACGTCGATGTACGACAGTGTGATCGGCCCCAGATTCCAGGGTGCCGGGCTCGAACCGGGCAGCTGCAGCGTGCCGCCGCCGATCATGAACTGGAAGACATAACGCAGGGCCAGTGCCAGGCCGATGCTGACGATCATCGTCGGCACCACGCTCATGCCCCGCCTTCGCAGCGGCGACCACAGACCGGCATCCAGCGCCCAGCCCAGCAGCCCGCCGCCGATCACGGCGGCGATGACACCCAGCCACAGTGGTAGCTGCCAGAACGAGGTGAACACCAGCGCGAGCAGGCCGCCCCAGGTCACCATGTCGGCGTGGGCGAAGTTGCCCAGGCGCGTGGTGCCGTAGATCAGCGCGGCACCCATCGACGCCAGCGCCAGCAGCAGGCCGAAGTTCAGTCCGTTCACGGTGCGGGAGAGGATCTGGTCCCAGATCGACTCGGTGATCCGCTCGCCCTGATCGAGGAACAGGTTCACGATCTTCGTGCCCGTCAGGCCGAACTCGGCCTCGAAGGACCCGCTCGTGCCCTCGACGGCCTTCACGCCCTCGGGCAGCTGCTCCGCATCGACGACCACGCCCTCGGGCAGGGTGTCCTCGTCGATCGAGATCGTGTACTTGGCCTTCTCCGGCACGTACAGGCGCCACTTGCCGTCGGCATCCGTCTCGGTCGCGGCCTCGAAGCCGTTGCCCTTGATCGACACCCCGACATCCTCGACCGGGCTGTCCTGGTACGTGATGTTCCCACCGAAGTAGAACTGGGTGATCTCCTGGCCGTCATCGGTCGTGTCGGCCTGTGCTGAACCGGCGGATACGCCGAGCACCAGGAAAGCGGCCAAAAGCGTTGCAAGCAACGCGATCAGCCCGGTATGAGGGCGCCGAAGCGCCACGGTTCTGAGTCCCACGCATCCTCCACATCGAGTGCCCGCGAACGAACCGGGTAGGCGTCGTTCGGGTGACGGACGTCGCACTGAGCGTATCTCGCGGAAGGCCGTGACCGCATCATCCGTGGCCGGATCGGAATTCCGGGAGTGTCGCGGCCGATGACTCGACGGAATTTTCACAGCCGAGCGGAGCTTAGAATCAGTAGACGACGGATAGGAGCCAGTTTCCATGCAGCAGCACGACCCCTTCGGTTTCACAGGGCTCACCTACGACGACGTGCTGCTTCTGCCGGGGCACACCGACGTCATCCCCAGCGAGGCCGACACGTCCTCGCGCATCACCCGCCGCATCTCGGTCGCGACCCCGCTGCTCTCCAGCGCGATGGACACCGTCACCGAGGCTCGCATGGCCATCGCCATGGCGCGCGAGGGCGGCATCGGCATCCTGCACCGCAACCTGTCCATCGCCGACCAGGCCGCCGACGTCGACCGCGTCAAGCGCAGCGAGTCCGGCATGATCACCGACCCGATCACGACCACCTCCGACGCCACCGTCGAAGAGGTCGACGCGATGTGTGCCAAATACCGCATCTCGGGCCTGCCCGTCGTGGACGGCGAAGGCCGTCTGGAGGGCATCGTCACCAACCGCGACATGCGCTTCGTCACCGGGATGGATCGCAAGACGACGCGCGTGCGCGACGTGATGACCCGCGAGAACCTCGTCACCGCCCCGGTGGGTGTGGCCGCGGGCGACGTCATCGCGCTGTTCGCCAAGCACCGCGTCGAGAAGCTGCCGCTCATCGACGAGAACGGCAAGCTGGCCGGACTGATCACCATCAAGGACTTCGACAAGAGCGAGAAGTACCCGCTGGCCACCAAGGACGACCAGGGTCGGCTGCGCGTGGGCGCCGCGATCGGCTTCTTCGGCGACGCCTGGGAGCGGGCCGAGGCGCTGCGGGATGCCGGTGTCGACGTGCTCGTGGTCGACACCGCGAACGGCCAGTCGCAGGGCGTGATCGATCTGATCACGCGGCTCAAGGCCGACCCGTCGTTCGAGCACATCGACATCATCGGCGGCAACGTCGCGACCCGCGAGGGTGCGCAAGCGCTGGTGGATGCCGGTGTCGACGCCGTCAAGGTGGGTGTCGGCCCCGGATCGATCTGCACCACCCGCATCGTCGCCGGGGTGGGCGTGCCGCAGGTGACCGCCGTGTACGAGGCGTCGCTGGCGGCGGCGCCCGCCGGCATCCCGGTGATCGCCGATGGTGGGCTGCAGTACTCGGGCGACATCGCCAAGGCGCTGGTCGCAGGAGCGGATGCCGTGATGCTGGGCTCGCTGCTGGCAGGAACCGACGAGTCGCCGGGCGAGATCGTGTTCCAGTCGGGCAAGCAGTTCAAGCTGTACCGCGGCATGGGCTCGCTCGGCGCGATGCAGACCCGCGGCAAGCAGACCTCGTATTCGAAGGACCGGTACTTCCAGGCCGATGTGCCCAGCGACGACAAGCTCATTCCCGAGGGGATCGAGGGTCAGGTGCCGTACCGCGGGCCGGTCTCGGCCGTGGCGTACCAGCTGATCGGAGGACTGCGTCAGTCGATGTTCTACGTTGGTGCCCGCACGATCGAGGAGCTCAAAGCCCGCGGCAAGTTCGTGCGCATCACGGCGGCCGGCCTGAAGGAATCGCACCCGCACGACGTGCAGATCGTCGTCGAGGCCCCCAACTACAAGCGCTGAGCTGCGGCGCCCCTGCTCGCTGCCCGTCGGCTGCTGCGCTTCGGGTGGCTGTTGTGCTTCGGGTGGCTGTTGTGCTTCGGGTGGCGCAACACGCGGCATCCATGGTGCTTGAGGCGGCCATCTGTGACACGTGAGGGTTCTGTGTGGGGGTGGGGGTGTGGCGCCCCTGTGCTTCGGGTGGCGCAACACGCGGCATCCGTGGTGCTTGAGGCAGCCATCTGCGACACGTGAAGCAAGAGGGTGAGGGGTGCACGGGGGTGCGCACGAGCGCCCATGCAGAGCAGCGCACGCCCACGGGAGACGGATGCCGACGCTAAAGTGAGCGGCATGGGTTCACGGACGAATTCGCTCAGCCGCGGGCAGGTCACGCGTTACGCGATCGGATCTCTCGGCACGGGCGGCTTCGCCACACTGCCCGGGCTGGTGCTCGTCTACTACCTCACCGACTCACTGGGCGTCACGGCGCTCGCAGCCGGGGCGATCGTCACTGTGGCGAAAGTGTGGGACGTGCTGATCGACCCGGTGATCGGCGGCCTCAGCGACCGCTCTCTCGCGCACACCGGCACCCGGCGGCGCGCCATGATGCTCGGCGGCATCGGACTGCCGATCGCGTTCGTCCTCACCTTCGCCGTCCCGGCCGGTCTCGGCCCGCTGCCGGCCGCGCTGTGGGTGCTCGTGGCGTTCATGCTCGCTGCGACATGCTTCAGTCTCTTCCAGGTGCCCTACATCGCTCTGCCCGCCGAGCTCACCGACGACTACCGCGAGCGCACCCGCCTGCTCAGCTGGCGCGTGGTGCTGCTGACCGTCGCGATCCTGCTGTTCGGCGCCGGCGGTCCCGAGCTGCGCGCACTGTTCCCCGACGACCCGCTGATGGGCTACCTGGTGATGGCCGTCGTGGCCGCCGTGGTGCTGGGGGCAGCGATGCTCACGTCGGCGAGCGTTGCCCCGCAGCGTCCGCTGCTGCCTGTGCGGCCGGGGGCCTCGATCGCCGAGCACTATCGCGACGGCATCACTGTGCTGCGCGAGAGCCAGCCGTTCCGCGCACTGCTGGCGACGTTCCTGCTGCAGGGCCTGGCCACGGGCATGATGCTCGCCGCCGCGCAGTACGTCGCCCGGTGGGTGCTCGATGACGAGACCGCGGTGACGCAGCTGTTCGTGGCGCTCATCGCTCCGGCGCTGCTGATGGCACCGGTGTGGAAGCTCATCGCCGATCGGGTCGGCAAGGAGCGCGCCTTCCGGATGGCCAGCATCGTCTTCATCCTGGCCACGCTCGCGCTGGTCGCCATGGTGTGGGTGCCGGGCTGGTGGATCGTCGCGCCGGTGGCGCTCGCCGGCGCCGCCTATGCGGGCATGCAGACGCTTCCGATGGCGATGCTGCCGGATGTGATCGCCTACGACCGCTCACGGCACGCGGCAACGGATGCCGGCGGGCAGAACCGCTCGGGCATCTTCGGCGGGGTCTGGACGGCGGGGAGACCACCGGCATGGCGCTCGGCGGCACCGTGCTGACGATCGTGCTCGCCGTCACCGGATACCTGGAGACCACCGCCGGCCAGACCGTCGTCCAGCCGGAGTCGGCGGTGGCCGGCATCGCGGTGTCGTTCAGCATCCTGCCCGCCGCGCTGATGCTGGCGAGCCTGGTCACGCTTGCGCGGTATCGCCTGCGCGAGGCCGATATCGTGGGCACCTCCGCATGATCGGCGCCGCATCATGAGCGGGTCCAGCGGGTCCAGCGGGGCCAGCGACATCCTCGAGCGGCTGCGGCGGCTGCGCGCGGGCGATGCGCCGACCCACGGCGGACGCGTGCTCTCCTACGTCTACGACTCCGGCCGGGAGGAGCTGGATGAGCTGGCGGATGCTGCGGCCAGGCTGGCCAGGCCGCTGAACGGCCTGGATCCCACAGTCTTCCCCTCCATCGCGGCGATGGAACGCGACCTGGTCGCGTTCACCAGACGGATGCTGCACGGCGGACGCTCCGTGGTGGGATCGGTCACCAGCGGCGGGACCGAGAGCTGCCTGCTCGCGGTGAAGACCGCGCGCGATCTGTGGCGCAGGGAGCATCCCGAAGGTGGTCGTCCGCGGCTGCTCACCGCGACCACCGTGCATGCTGCGTTCCAGAAGGCCGCCCTGCTGTTCGACCTGGACTGGGATCCGGTGCCATGCGGAGCAGACGGGGCGGTGCACGCTGCGGACCTGATCGCCCGCATGGGCGACGATGTGGCGCTGGTGGTCGTCTCGGCACCGGCGTACCCGAGCGGGGCGCTCGACCCGATCCCCGCCGTGGCCCGGGCAGCAGCGGAGCGCGGCATCTCGTGCCACGTCGACGCCTGCTTCGGCGGTTTCGTGCTGCCGTGGTGGCCGGAGCTGCCGCACTGGGACTTCCGCGTGCGTGGTGTGACGAGCATCTCCGCCGATGTGCACAAGTTCGGCTACGCGCCCAAGGGCGTGTCCGTGCTGCTGCATGGCGGCTCGGGGCACGAAGGCCGGCGCCGCCATCGGACGCAGTTCTTCGCGACCACCCGCTGGTCGGGATATCCGGTGGTGAATCCGACGCTGCTCGGCTCCCGGTCCGCCTCTCCCCTCGCCGCGGCCTGGGCCATCACGCAGCACCTCGGCGATCGCGGGTACGCCGAGCTGACCGGGGCGATCCGTCGCGTCGCGCTCGCCCTCATGGCGGCGGTGGACGGCATCCGTGGGCTCACCGTGATGGGCGAACCGGCGGGCCCCGCGATCGCCGTCATCGCCGACCCGTCCGTTCCGAAGCCGGAGCAGGTCGATCCGCACCGGCTCGCCGACGCGCTGATCGGCTACGGCTGGAAGATTCAGCATCAGCCCGGCATGACGCAGAGCGACGGGGTGCGCATCCCGCACAGTGCGCACCTGACCGTCACCCCCGTGCTGGAGCAGAGGATCTCGGAGTTCACGGATGCTCTGCGCTCGGCATCCGATTCCGTGCGCGGGCGGCCGCGAGCCGACGCGCGGATGCTGATGGCGGGCATGCGCACGCTGGGATACGGCGAGGGCGGGCGGGTGCCGGGACCGGAGGCCGCATGGCGGCTGCTGCGGATGGCCGGTGCGGCGAAGATGTCCGGCGAGCAGCCGATGGCCCGGCTGATGGCGCTGATCGAGCTGCTGCCGCATCCGGTCGCCGAAGCACTGCTGACCGAGCTGCTGGCGCGGACCTCAGAACCGCACTGAACGGCCAGGCCCATCAGCTGCTGCTGAGCGTAACCGCCAGGTCCGCGAGCACGGCACCGATGCCAGGGGCGAACTTGAACCCGTGACCGGAGAAACCTGCGCCGATCACCACTCGCCCACGCCGTTCCAGGACGAACGTGCTGTCATCTGTCGACGTGTACGTGCAGCTCAGATGCACGGCCGAGGCCGGGTCGAGTGCGGGCATCCACTCGCGCACGTATTCCACCAGGGCCTCGCCGTGTGTGGTGCGATGCGGACGGTCGTCCGGATCTACCTCGTCGCCGACCCGGTGGAACCCGACTTTGACGCCCTCGCCCGGTGTGGGCATACCATACACGGTCGCCGGATAGCGCTCGGGGTCGACGTAGTGATTGAACGAGGGCCAGGAGACATTCGACATCGGCGTGAAATGCGCCGGCGTCTCCTCGGTGACGCGTAGCCTCGGCAGGCCAGTTCCGAGCAGCTTCGACGTCCACGCCCCGGCCGTGACCACGACCGTCTCGGCATGCAGAACACCGTCGGGAAGCGTGACGGCGACGTGTGCGTCGTCTTCATGGATACTCAGTGCAGGCGTCTCCCAGCGCACATCGCCGCCGGCTGCCACGATGCGGCGTTCGAACTCGAGAAGGGCGGCAGATGCCCGGATTACGCCGGCATCGGACGACCACAGCACGTCTGTTACGAAGCGCATGCCCGGCCAGCGTCGCCGCGCCTCATCCGCACCCAGGATCTCGGAGGGGATGCTGCGCTCGACGAGCCGGGTGTGCACCGCTGCGATGTCGACCTCGCCATGCGTGACGAGCCCGTGCATCCGCAGCAGCGGCTCGCCGTCAGGGGCGCCCAGCGCATCCCAGCCGTCGCGGGCGCGCAGGAGCAGATCGAGGTAATGCGGCTCGACGTAGGCGTTGTTGAAGTTGCGGGTCGCGCCATGCGAGGCGCCCTGCCCGTGCCCCCGCGCGAACTGCTCGAGAACCACTGGGCGGTGTCCGCGTCTGCTGAGCTCCCAGGCCGTCGCCAGCCCCATCACCCCGCCGCCGATCACAATGATGTCGGTCACGAGCCGCTTCCTGTTCGCGCGAGCGCTGCGTGCGCGAGCGCTGAGCGGGCGGCCGCATCACATTCGCGCAGCACCGATGAGTTGGTTCCCGGGACGGGGGCGATGATAGTGAACACCCGCGCATCCTCGTGAGGCACACCGACCGAGTACAGTCCCGGCACCGCCGTGCCGTCGGCGCCGATGAGTGCGCCGTCCTCCGGACGGATTTCCACGGCATCCGAATCGGTCCCGTCGGCGTGCTGCCAAGCGCGGGCGTACCCGGCTACGAGAAGTGCTCGAAGCAGTGGGTCGGCGGTGCGCGTGACTGTTGGAGCGGGAAGCCATGCGTCGATCAGCTGCTCTGCCCGAACGGGTTCGGTAAGGCTGGGGGACCGCACCTCCACTCCGGCATCTGCGACATCGACCGCAATTCCGGGGCCGGTGAACCTCACCACCCCCGTCTCGTGCAGCGCCAGCAGCTGTCTGCTGCGCCGCAACGGCGGACCGGAGCCGAAGGATGCCGCGATCGAGAGGAATCGCCGGTAGTCCGGGAACGACGACGCCGTCAGTCCGCCGAAACCCACCAGGTCTATGAGCGCACCGCGCGCGGCGGCGTAGGAGTGCAGGGCGAGCTTCATCGGGCTGTCGAAGCCGAGTGCAGCCTCTGCCGCATCGTCACGGACGATCGCGGCCACGACGGAGTCAGGATCGTCGACCCCGGTATGCTTCGCGAAGGGATCGGCGGTGTGGGTGAGTGAGAGGCGGTCGTCGGGATTCTGCACGTGCGCGCGAACCAGTTCTCCGGGTGCGGCGGCACCGTCGATGAGCCCGCCGAGCAGTGAGGGGGCATCCCGCACAGCGGCCGGGCGCACACGAGCGAGTGTCGCATAGTGGTCGTGAAGAGCATCGCGCTCGATGAGCGGCAGGACGTCCCGGGCGAAATCAACCGGGCGCCGTGCGATCAGGTTGGGCAGGGCGGCGCGCAGGATTCGCTGCGCGGGGAAGAACGGCGGGGTTCCGAACGCCGGCTTCGCACGATACGGGATGCCGCGACGCGAACCGGCGATCAGCAGAGGCTCGCGACCGGACGGCGAATAGTGTGAGAGATCGCGGGAGAAAACGCCCCCACGACCCTCGGTGAGCATGCTGACCACGTCGAAGAATCCCATGCCCAGACCGCGCACGGCCACAGTGCTGCCCGGCGCGATGCGGGTGAGGTCCTGATCGATCGGATTGCCGGCCGCGACGACTCGTGGATGCGCGATCGCATCGTCGCGATCGAGCCAGCCGACCGCCAGCAGCACGGCATCGGCCGGATAGCCGCCGCTCGGCGTCGCGAGTGTCCAGCCGGAAGCGTCGGGACACAGGGATTCGACCCGCTCGGCGATCACGCGCACCCGGACGTGCGCGGGCGCGAAGGCGACGATGCGCGCGAACGCCCACCGCAGGTAATGGCCGTACAGCAGTCGGCTCGGACTCGACCAGTCCTCGGTCTTCTCGGCTTCGGCGGCGACCTCGGACGGAAGACCCGCGGGGTCATGCGCGACCATCCGGCACCACTCGGCCAAGCTCGGTCCCGGCGTGATCGGCCCGTCGATCGCGACGGAGTCGTCCGGAAAGACCGTCGACTGAGCTGCGACGGTGTTCATGATCAGCGTCTGTGGCTGGCCGTCACGCCAGATGCGGCCTGATCCCGGGGGATGTGGATCGAACACCACGATCTCCAGCGGCCGCGTGCCCGACCGCGCTGCGGCCCGCGCGACCAGCCTCTCGACCAGCAGGGTGCCACGGACGCTGCTGCCGATGACGGCGATCCGGACGGTACCCGCTGCCATGGCATCCGTCCTCCGCCCTCGCTCGTCGAGGATCATTGTCTCAATCGTCGCGATTCCTGGGCACGTCTGTGACCGAGTGTTTCGCGTGAATGGAAATGCGCGGGCGTGCTTGGTTGTATCGAGTCACAGCCCGGTTCTTCGACGTGTCCCTGCAGCGTGGACCGGATTCCCTATGCACCCGATGGAGACCGCCATGTCGTCACGCCGTCTGATCACCACCCTCGCGGGCGCCACCGCCCTGATCCTGGCCCTGGCAGGATGCTCGGGGCCCTCCGCTGCGGACGAGGCGGAGTCCTCCGACGTCATCCGCCTCGGCGTCCCGCTGCCCGAGACAGGCGACAACGCGCAGTACGGTGAGTACTTCAAGCAGGGCTACGAGCTCAAGCTCGCTGAAATCAACCGTGCCGGCGGGATCGATGGCCGGCAGGTGGAGCTGGTGTACGAGGACTCGCAGTCCGACCCGGCGCAGGCCGCGTCGCTGGCGCAGAAGTTCATCGACGATTCGTCGATCGTCGCGACCTTCGCAGACTTCGGCACCCCGGCCGCTGCGGCCTCCAGCCCGCTGTACCAGCAGGCCGGTCTGCTGCAGTTCCTCTTCACGCAGTCCGCGTCCGACGTCACCGACCCGGGCGATTACATCTTCGCCACCTGGGTCTCGCAAGAGTACGAGGCGCCCCGCCTGGCTGAGTTCGCGCTTGAGCACGGCGACGAGGCCGCCGTCTTCTACCACGACACCGACTGGGGTCTGAACACCTACGGATTCTTCAACACGGGTGCGGAGGATGCCGGACTGGATCAGGTGTACACCACCGCGTACGACCCCCAGGGCAAAGACTTCCGTCCGCTGCTGCTCGCCGCAGCCAAGGCCACACCCGATGTCATCGTCATCATCGGCTACGCGGCCGATGGCGCGCTGATCACCGCCCAGGCGCGCGAGCTCGGGCTCGAGCAGCCGATCGTCGGGATCAGCTCTATCTACAACCAGCAGTTCATCGAACTGGCCGGTGACGCAGCCGAGGGCGTCGAGACGCTCAGCTATTTCACGCCGGAGAACCCCGACAAGACGGTGCAGAAGTTCATCGCCGACTTCTCCGACGCCTATGACGTGGCGGTTCCGAGCGACTTCGCGATCCGGGCGTACGACGCGCTGTCAATCCTTGCGGAGGCCATCGAGGCCGCAGCCGCAGACGGCGACATCACTCGCGAAAGCGTGCGCGACGCGCTCGCCGCCGGTTCTGATTTCGACACGATCCTCTACGGGCCCGTGACCTTCAACGAGAAGCGGCGCGTCGATGACGCGCAGCAGTACCCGCTGGTCGTGCGCGACGGGGCCTTCGTCCTGCGGGACTAGCCGGATTCCAGGTGCCGTGCGGGCTTCCTCGCACGGCACTGTCGCACTCTCTGAAAGATCGTCATGGACACACTTCTCGCCGGCATCATCAGCGGCAGCACCTATTCGCTGCTCGCCGTCGGCGTCTCACTCGTGTTCGGCGTATCGAACATCGTCAACTTCGCCCACGGTGCAGTGTTCGCCGTGGGTGGCATGCTCGGATGGTTCCTCGCCGCGCAATTGGGCTGGCCGCTGTGGGCGGTGCTGATCGCGGTCGTGCTGTTCACTAGCATCCTGGGCCTGATCATCTACCTCGTTGCCGTCCGCCCACTGCGCACGGCACCGGGGATCGCGGTGCTCCTGGCGACGTTCGCCATCGGGATCATCATCGACAACACCTCGCAGCGTGCCTTCGGCGCCGAGACCCGCCGCTTCCCCGCTCTCCTCGAACGCAGCAATTTCGAGCTGTGGGGGTTTCGTTTCGGCACGATCGCGATCGTGATCGTCGGGGTGAGCGTCGTCTGCGTCACAGGACTGGCGCTCGTGCTGGCTCGCACCCGCATCGGTCGGGCGATCCGCGCGACGGCACAGGATCCCGAGGCAGCTGCGCAGATGGGCGTTCCGGTCGGCCGAGTGCAGGCGATCTCCTTCGTCGTCGCATCGGGCATGGGCGGCATTGCCGGGGTGCTGGTCGGGATGTACTTCTCGAACGTCGAGCCATCGATGGGCTTCACCGCAGGCATCACCGCGTTCGCCGCCGCCACGATCGGTGGGCTCGGCTCGCTGCCGGGCGCCATCATCGGCGGTCTGGTCCTCGGCATCGCGGAGGCGTTCGGCATCTCCCTCTGGGGTGACTCGGTCCGTGGACTCATCACCTTCGGCGCCCTGATCCTCGTGCTGTGGGTGCGCCCTGGGGGCTTTCTCGGCAGAGTTCCCGCCCTGGCGGCAGAACCCATGACCGGCACCTTCTTCGGTGCCGGCCGCCCTCTGCGGCTGAATCGCTGGCTGGCGATCGGCCTCATCGCCCTCACCGCTGTTCTGCCGCTTGTCGTGAGTGACTACGTGCTGCGGGCCGGGGCTCTCGTCTGGATCTACGCGCTGTTCGCCCTGTCTGTCACGCTCGCCGGCGGGTTCGCAGGGCAGATCGTGCTCGGCCAAGCCGGTGCGCTCGCCATCGGCGCGTACACCTCGGCACTGCTGGTGACCAAGGCCGGCTGGGACTTCTGGGCGAGCTTCGTCGCGGCGGGACTGCTCGCCGCGATCATCAGCGTCGTCCTCACCGCTCCCACCTGGCGGTTGCGCGGTCACTACGTCTCGATGGCCACCCTGGCGACCGGAGCGTTCATCGCCGCTCTCGCTCTCAACCTGCATGACCTCACCAACGGATCCCGTGGCATCGTCGCGATTCCGCGTCCGACATTCTTCGGCGCACCGGTCACGAGTGCCTGGGGAATGTACCTGCTGACGTTCGGCATCCTCATCGCTGCTCTCGTGTTCGTCTCTCGCCTGGGTGCGTCCCATCTGGGGCGCACGTGGGCGGCCGTCCGCGAGGACGAGGTGGCAGCCGCGGCATCCGGGCTGCATCCCGCTGCGTACAAGTCGCTTGCTTTCGGTATCGGATCGGTGATCGCGGGCTTCGCGGGTGCGCTCTACTCCGCGCAGGTAACCTACCTCCAGCCCGGGCAGTTCGACGTCTCGCTGTCAGTGCTCGCCGTCACGATCGCGATCCTCGGCGGGCTGCGGGCACCAATGGGAGTCGTGGTCGGCGCCATCATCCTCGTCGGCGCTCCCGAGCTGTTCCGCAGCCTCGCCGATTGGCGGCTGTTGTTCTACGGCGTGCTCCTTCTCGTGCTCATCGTGCTGCGCCCCCAGGGCGCCTGGTCGCACATTGAGCCCGTGGCCCGGGCGTGGCGCCGGGTGTCGCGACGGACGGGGGCGTCCGCATGACCGCGCTGCTGAAGGTCGACGGGATCACCAAGCGCTACGGAGGTCTCACGGTCGTCGACGGCGTGTCCTTCGAGGTCGCCGCGGGCGAGGTCGTTTCGATCATCGGGCCGAACGGATCCGGCAAGACGACGACCCTGAACATCATCTGCGGCGCGTTGGGGGCGGATGCCGGTGTCGTCGAGCTCGCCGGGGAGCGGATCTCCGGTCGTAAGGCCTACGACATCGCCGGAGATGGGCTCACCCGCACATTCCAGAACGGCCGGGTGATCGGCAACCTCACCGTGCGCGACAACGTCCTGATCGGACTGGAGACGGTCCAGACTGTGGGGCGCCCGCTGGCACGGCTGCGGCGCTACCCTGGGCTGCGTTGGCTGCCACTGCTCGCCGAGGTCGCCGGCGCCATCGTCCCCAGCCGTGCGCGACGCCGGCAGGATAAGCGGGATCGCGAGCACGTCGCGCATGAGCTCGAGCGCTTCGGCACCCGCCTGGCGCCACGCGTGGACGAGTACGCGTTCTCGCTCTCCTACGCGAATCGTCGTCGGGTAGAGATCGCCCGTGCGCTCATCTCCGGGCCGCGCCTGCTCGTGCTGGACGAGCCGACCGCGGGGATGAACACCACCGAGACCGCCGAGGTGCTGCAGCAGCTCCAGGAGCTCAAGCGCCTCGGACAGTCGCTCGTCCTGGTCGAGCACAAGCTCGATCTGGTCATGGCGCTCTCCGATCGCGTGCTCGTGCTCGATAACGGCCGACTCATCGCCGAGGGAACACCCGCCGAGGTGCGACGCGACCCCCGGGTGATCGAGGCATACCTCGGAAAAGCCTTCGCGGAAGGAACACAGTGAGCGCGCTGCTGGAGTTCCGGGACGTGAGCGTCGATTACGGCACCAGTCCCGCGCTGATCGGTGTCTCGCTCGAGATCGGAGCGGGTCGGGTCGTATCTCTGCTGGGAGGGAACGCCTCGGGCAAATCGACGACCATGAAGACGATTCTCGGTGTGGTTCGTCCGCGTGCCGGCAGCGTCTGGTTCGACGGGGAGGACATCACACGATGGTCGACGCCGCGGCGGATCCGCGCGGGCATCGCCTCCGTCCCAGAGGCGCGACGGGTGTTCCCGGAGATGACAGTCGAGGACAATCTGCTGATGGGCGCCTTCACGCGCACCGATCGGGCGGTGCGTTCGAGCCTCGCCGACATCTACGCGTTCTTCCCCCGGCTGGCTGAGCGGCGTCGCCAGCTCGCCGGCAGCATGTCGGGCGGTGAACAGCAGATGCTCGCGTTCGGACGGGCGCTGATGAGCGGGCCGCGTCTGATCTGCATGGATGAACCCACCATGGGGCTGGCCCCGGTGATCGTCGAGCAGGTTCTCGCGCATGTCGCCGCGATCAACCGAGACCTGGGCGTGAGCGTGCTGCTGGTGGAGCAGAACGCAGAGCTGGCGCTGCAGGTCGCCGACCGCGGCTATGTGCTGCGCACCGGCGAGGTCGCCCTGCACGGCAGCTCCACTGAGCTGCTCGCACACCCTGGCGTGCGCGAGGCGTACCTGGGTCAGGGCATCGCACCGCTGGCCGCAGCCGACGGCATCCGCGCCGTCGACGTCGAGGAGGAGTCGCCATGACCGATGTGATCCTGCAGATCGCGGGGCTGGAACCGGATGCCCCGCGCGATCACCGGCCCGCAGTGCGCGAGGCCGCCCAGGCCGCGCATGAGGCGCTGTTCACCGTGCCAGCGACGGATCCTGTGCCCGGGGTTGATCGCGATCTGCGTCATCTGATCGCCGCGCGTGGTGCGTGGCTGGACGGTGACCGTGCGGCCGCAGACTGGTATCGGAGCCGCATCCAGGCGGTCCCGGATGCGACAGATCTCGTCACCGCCGGTGCGGATGGCGCTGCGGGCATCCGTTCGCCCCGCGCGCTGCGTGCGGCACTGCGCTACGTCGACCTGCTCGTCACGCGTCCGGCCTCCGCCGCAGCCGATGACCTCAATGGCCTGCGGGCCGCCGGTTGGAGCCCCGCCGAGATCGTCGTGATCGGGCAGATCGTCGGACTTGTCAGCTACCAGGTGCGCATCGCGCAGGCACTGCGAGTGCAGGCGCTGCAGGTGCAGGAGGACAGGTAATGAGCACGCACTTCACCACAGATGAGCGCGCCTGGCATGCCTGGATCGAGCCGGTTGGCCCGCAGACGGGAACACCCGAGCAGATCCAGGCCTACGAGTCGAGTGTCTGGCCGGACTCGCCCTACTTCCGGCTGCTGGCTTGGCACCCCGCCGCGCTAGAGGCCCGCACTGCGCTCGATCATGCCGTATTCCTGGCACGTCCCGGCCTCCGTCGAGGAGAGCGGGAACTCGCGGCCACCGTCGCATCGCGACTGAACGGCTGCGAACTCTGCACCAGCGTGCACTCGCGCTTCACCGTGACCTTCACAAGGCGAGAGGACGAGGTGAACCGCCTGCTCACCGAGGGCGTGGAGGCCGAACTCGATGACCGCTGGCGGGCGATAACCGATGCCGCCGCTGCCCTGACGGCGTCGCCGCCGCGGTTCGGCGAGCACCATGTGCGGGCGCTGCGCAATGCCGGACTGAGCGCCTCCGACGTGCACGACATCGTCGAGGCGACGGCCTTCTTCGCCTGGGCGAACCGGTTGATGCTGTCCCTGGGCGAGCCCGCCGCACCGAGCGACGAGGACGCGCAGGCGCTCGCCAATCAGCGCGCGGCCGACACCGTTGCGCGCGGCCAGGCCTGACGCGCCCTGAACGGTAGCCGCCGGCACCCGCAGAGGGCGTCGGTGCGGCCGGGTAGTCTGGGAGGGTGAGCATGGACATCGAGATCGGCCGAGGCAAGCGCGCGCGTCGCGCGTACACGTTCGACGACATCGCGGTCGTGCCGTCACGGCGCACCCGCAACCCCGAAGACGTCTCGACGACGTGGACCATCGACGCGTTCTCCTTCGATATCCCGGTGCTCGGCGCCCCGATGGACTCGGTGGTCAGCCCGCAGACGGCGATCATGCTGGGACGTCTGGGCGGCCTGGGCGTGCTCGATCTCGAGGGCCTATGGACGCGCTACGAGAACCCGCAGCCGCTGCTCGACGAGATCGCCGCGCTCCCCGTCGAACGCGCGACCGTGCGGATGCAGCAGCTGTACTCCGAGCCGATCAAGCCCGAGCTCATCACTCAGCGTCTGGCCGAGATCCGCGAGGCCGGCGTCACCGTCGCGGCCTCCCTCACCCCGCAGCGCACCCAGGAGCTCTACGAGAGTGTCGTGGCAGCCGGGGTCGACCTGTTCGTCATCCGCGGCACCACGGTCTCGGCCGAGCACGTCTCCAGCGTCGCCGAGCCGCTGAACCTGAAGAAGTTCATCTACGACCTCGACGTGCCCGTCATCGTCGGCGGCGCCGCCACCTACACTGCGGCCCTGCACCTGATGCGCACGGGCGCCGCGGGCGTACTGGTCGGCTTCGGCGGGGGAGCGGCCTCCACCACGCGCGCGACCCTCGGCATCCATGCACCGATGGCGACCGCCGTCTCCGACGTCGCCGCCGCTCGCCGCGACTACCTCGACGAGTCGGGCGGACGCTACGTGCACGTGATCGCCGACGGCGGCGTGGGCACCTCCGGCGACATCGTCAAGGCCCTCGCAATGGGGGCGGATGCTGTGATGCTGGGCGTCGCGCTCGCGCGCGCCACGGATGCTCCCGGCAACGGTTTCCACTGGGGCGCCGAGGCGCACCACCCGCAGCTTCCGCGCGGCCGCCGCGTGGCGGTGGAGGGCGTCGCGACACTTGAGGAGATCCTGTACGGCCCCGCTCCCGTCGCCGACGGGACGGCGAACCTGATCGGCGCTCTGCGCAAGTCCATGGCGACGACCGGGTACTCCGACCTGAAGGAGTTCCAGCGCGTCGAGGTCGTGCTCGCGCCCTACGAGCTGGGATGACCGACAGCGGGCTGAACCTGCCGCAGGAGTTCCCGCCGACCCTGCGCGAGGTGATGCTGCGCCGGCGCTGGCTCGGCGTGCTCGCGCTGTGCCTGGTCGTCGCCGGCGTGTTCGCCTGGCTCGGGCAGTGGCAGCTTGCGCGGGCGATCGACACCGATCCGCCACCGCCTGGGATGACCGAGCAGGTGCGTCCGCTGGACGAGGTCATCGAGCCCGGACAGTACCTCGCCGAGCAGCTCGGCGGGCAGCGCGTGCAGACCAGTGGCACGTGGGTGCCCGAGGACTTCATCGTGCTCTCGCAGCGCTTCAACGACGGTGAAGAGGGCTATTGGGTCACCGGGCAGCTGCGGGTCGCGGAGCGCACCTCGATCGCCGTCGCGGTCGGCTGGGCGCAGACGCGGGAGCAGGCGGATGCCGCCGTCGAATCCCTGCAGCGGGAAGGCGCCGTCTCGGTGAAGATCACGGGGCGTCTCATCGATGACGAAGGCGTGGAGGTGCCGCCGCGCGCCGATCCTCTGCAGCTCACACGGATGTCGCCGGCGGCACTGCTGAGCAGATGGCACGACATCGATGAGCTGAACGTGTACCGTCCGTACCTGGCATCCGTCACGGCATCCGCCGGTCTGGTCGACATCAGCTCGCCTCCGCCGCAGCAGAAATCGCCGATCAACTGGCTGAACATCTTCTACGCAGCCGAGTGGGCGGTCTTCGCCGGATTCGCGTTCTATCTCTGGTATCGACTCGCCAAGGATGCCTGGGAGCGCGAGGTCGAGGAGTTCGAGGAGGCTGCCGGGGAGGGATCCGGGGCCGGGGAGACTGCCCGTTAGTCGAACCGCGGGATGACCATTCGGTTAGCAGTTGACGAACTCCCTTGCCGATGTCGGTGGCCGGTCATAGGTTCGCTGACATGCGCCGTCGGGTCACGCCCGTGCGCTGCGCCGGATTCACGAGATCCGGCGGTCGACCGAACGAGGAGACAGTAGTGACGATGTCCGGCCCCGATGCCGGGAACCCGATGGTTCCCGCGCCACGTCTGAGAATCCGAGGGCGTGCCTGCGCTCTTGCCATGACCACCGTTTTCGCGCTGGGCTTCGGCCCACTGGTCGCCTCACCGGCCTTCGCGGCGGATGGCGATCCCGAGCCCGTGCCGGCCTCGATCGCCGAGGTGCAGGGCACCGGCGGCGTGTCGCCGTTCGCCGAAGCGGGCACGAAGGTCGTCGTCGAGGGCGTGATCACCGCCGACTACCGCACCGGCGGCTACGACGGCATCGTCATCCAGACGCAGGGCTCCGGCGGTGACACGGACGACACTCCCGGTGCCTCGGACGGCATCTTCGTGTACCTGAACGGAAAGTCCGTGCCGGGGAGCATCGGCGACCTCGTCTCGGTCACGGGCACGGTGAGCGAGTACTTCGGCCAGACGCAGCTCACCCCGGGCACAGCGGCCGACGTGACCCTCGTCACCGCCGGGGTCGGCGCCCCCGATCCGGTCGCGCTGCCGGCGAGCGTCGTCGGCACCGACCGCGAGCAGTACGAGAACATGCTCGTGACCCCGACGGGCGACTACCTGGTGGCCTCCAGCCACCAGCTCTACAACTTCGGCACCCTCTGGCTGAACCCCGGCGAGCTGAACGTGAAGAGCACCGAGCTCAAGAGCCCCGGTCCCGACGCGGATGCCATCGCCGCGGCCAACCGCGCCGACCGCATCCTGCTCGACGACGGCTACAACGTGCAGATCAGCAATGCCGCTCATCCCGGTGACCAGCCCTACTTCACCGAGGACGTCGTCGTGCGCAACGGCGACGGGGTCGACTTCGGCGGCAACGCCTTCGTGCTGCAGTACGGATTCGACGATTGGCGTCTGCAGCCGGTCACGCCGCTGGACAGCACCTCCCCGGCATCCGAGAGGGTGACGTTCACGACGAACAACCCGCGGCCCTCTGTGCCGTCCGTCGGTGGCGACGTGCAGATCGCGTCGTTCAACGTGTACAACTACTTCACCACGCTCAGCTCGCAGAACTCCGACGCACGCGGCGCGAAGGATGCGGCGCAGTTCGCGATCCAGAAGTCCAAGATCGTCGCGGCGATCAACGGCACCGGTGCGGAGATCGTCTCGCTGATGGAGATCGAGAACTCGGTCAAGCTCGGCGAGCCGATCGACAGCGCCCTCGCCGACCTGGTCAGCGGTCTCAATGCGGCTGCAGGCGCCGAGGTGTGGGAGTACGTGCCCACCCCAGACGCGCTGGACGACCCCGCGACCACCGACTTCATCACCAACGCGATCATCTACAAGAAGGGCGCGGTGACGCCGAAGGGCGAGAGCGCAACCATCACGGACGAGACCGTCTGGGGCAATGCTCGCGAACCGATCGCGCAGACGTTCGACATCGACGGACGCACCGTCACGGTGGTGGCCAACCACTTCAAGTCCAAGTCGGGCAGCGACCCCGAGCCGGCCGACGGGCAGGGCCTCTTCAACGCCGACCGCGTCGCTCAGGCGCAGTCCCTGCTGCAGTTCACCGAGCAGCTGAAGGCCGATAGCGGCAGCAGCGACATCCTGCTGATCGGCGATTTCAACGCCTATGCGCAGGAGGACCCGATCGAGGTCTTCACCTCGCAGGGCTGGCTCGACACCGTGCCCGGCAAGGCGAAGGGGCAGTACACGTACACCTTCGACGGCGAGCTCGGCTCACTCGACCATGTGATCGCCTCGCCCTCATTGGCCTCGTCGATCACCGGAGCCGGCGTCTGGGCGATCAACTCACCGGAGTGGAGTGACCGCGGCTACGCCTTCGGCGCCACGGAGTCGGGCACCCCGTTCCGATCCAGCGACCACGACCCGATCCTGGTCGGAGTCTCGGCCGACCAGCCGCCGATCAGCATCGACATCGCCACGATCAACGACTTCCACGGTCGCATCGAGGCCGATGGCGCCGCCGCCGGAGCGGCCGTGCTCGCGGGTGCCGTGCAGTCGGTGCGCGACGCGAATCCGAACACGATCTTCGCCGCCGCCGGCGACTTGATCGGAGCCTCGACGTTCACCTCGTTCATCCAGGACGACAACCCGACCATCGACGCGCTGAACGCCGCCGGGCTCGACGTGAGCGCAGCAGGCAACCACGAGTTCGACCAGGGCTGGGAGGATCTGCGCGACCGCGTGCAAGACCGCGCCGACTGGGAGTACATCTCCTCGAACGTGTTCGTCACCGCCACCGGTCAGCCGGCTCTCGCACCGGCATGGGTGAAGGAGGTCGATGGGGTGCGGGTCGGCTTCGTCGGCGCCGTCACCGAGGACCTCGGCTCCCTCGTCTCGCCCGACGGCATCAAGGATCTCGAGGTGCGCAGCATCCCCGACTCGGTCAACGCCGTCGCCGACGACCTGCGCGACGGCGACCCCTCCAACGGAGAGGCCGACGTCGTCATCCTGCTCGTGCACGAGGGCGCCTCGACCGTGGAGCTGTCCAGCATCACACCGGACTCCCCGCTGGGCGAGATCGTCTACGGCGTCGATGACGACGTGGACGCGATCGTCTCGGCGCACACCCACCTGGCGTACAACCACGTCATCGACGGCCGTCCGGTGGTCTCTGCCGGGCAGTACGGCGAGAACCTGGGCGTGATGAACCTGCAGGTCGACCCGACGACGAAGGAGCTGATCTCGATCGTCAACGAGATCCGCCCCTCGCGCATCAGGAAGGCCCCAAGGGTCAGGAGGTCTGGGTGCCGAACTACCCGGCCGTCCCGGCCGTGCAGTCCATCGTCGATGAGGCCAAGAAGGAGGCTGACGTCCTCGGCGCCGTGAAGGTCGGCGAGATCACCGCAGACCTCAACCGTGCTCGCCAGAGCGACGGGAGCACCGAGAACCGTGGCGGCGAGTCGACCATCGGCAACTTCGTCGCCGATGTGCAGCAGTGGTCCACCGGTGCGCAGATCGCGCTGATGAACCCCGGTGGCATCCGTGCCAATCTCACCTACGCATCGACGGGAGACAGCGATCCGGACGGCAACGTGACCTATCGCGAGGCGGCGACGGTGCAGCCGTTTGCCAACACGCTGGTCACGCTGCAGCTGACCGGCGCGCAGCTGAAGTCGGTGCTCGAGGAGCAGTGGCAGCCCGACGGCGCGAGCCGTCCGTTCCTGAAGCTCGGCGTCTCCAAGGGGCTGACATACACGTACGACCCGACGGCGGCGAAGGGCAGCCACATCACGTCGATCACGCTGAACGGCACAGCCATCGATCCGGCGGCGTCGTACCTGGTCGCGGCGAACTCGTTCCTCGCGGCCGGCGGCGACAACTTCTTCACCCTCGCCGACGGCGCGGATAAGAAGGACACCGGAAAGGTCGACCTGCAGTCGATGGTCGACTGGTTCACAGAGAACAAGACGGCTTCGCCCGATCTCGCACAGCGCGCGGTCGGTGTGGCGGTCACGCCCGCCGGTGCCGCACCGGGAGACCAGGTGACCGTCGATCTCTCGTCGCTGGCGTTCAGCGCGGGCGAGACGGCGCCGACCTCGGCCTCGGTCTCGCTGGACGGCGTCGAACTGGCCACCGCCGCGATCGACCCGACCGTGGTGGATGCCACGGATGAGGTCGGACGCGCCAGCCTGACGTTCACGGTCCCGGCCGATGCGCACGGTGCGCAGACGCTGACCGTGGCCACGGATGCCACCGGCACGACGGTCGAGGTCCCGGTGACCTTCGCCACCACTGCGGCCGGCGGGACCATCGCACTCGACAAGGCGAAGGTCGCTGCAGGCGGATCCGTGACCGTCACGGGCGAGGGCTTCGCGGCAGGCGAGAAGCTGACCATCGAGCTGCGCTCGACCCCGGTGACGCTCGGCACGGTCACCGCGGCCGCGGATGGCACCTTCTCGACGAGCGTCGTGATCCCGAAGAGCACCGCGGCGGGGGCGCACACCATCGCCGTCATCCAGAGTGATGGCGCCGAGGCGACGGCTGCGCTGACGGTGACCGAGGCCGCAGGAGCTGGCGATGACCTCGCCATCACCGGCGCGGACTCGATGCCGTACCTGCTGCTCGCAGCACTGCTGCTGGCGACGGGCCTCGGCCTGGTCGTCCTGCGGCGGCGTCGGGCCGCTCGACACTGATCGAACGGCCTGATCCACGGACGCCCGTCGCCTCTCCGGAGGCGGCGGGCGTCCGATCGCGCGATGGGTGTCCCTCTGCGGGGCGGCGGGGCGTCGGCATCCGGGAGGCGGGACGTCGGCATCCGCTCAGAGCGCGCCGTGCCGCCGACTAGACTTGTCTCCATGCCCGAGCCCAAAATCGCCAGCTTCCCGGCGATCCGCGGCGCGCTGAAGTTCTATCAGATCGCGTCTGTCATCACTGGTGTCATGCTGCTGCTGCTCGTCACCGAGATGGTGTTGAAGTACACCCCGATCCGCCTGGAGCTCTTCCTCGGTGGTTCCGGCGGGTTCCTCTGGTTCGCCGACGTGGTCGAGGGCGCCGAAGGGCTGGAATCCACCGGCGACGGCGTGAACCTGTCGCTCGGGATTCTCATCGTGCACGGCTGGTTCTACGTCGTGTACCTGTTCGCGTGCTTCCGCGTGTGGAGCCTGATGCGCTGGCCGTTCCTGCGCTTCATCATGCTCGCACTCGGCGGCGTCGTGCCGTTCCTGTCGTTCTTCATGGAGCTGCGCGTCTCCCGCGACATCAGGAAATACCTGGCCTCCCGAGAAGCGAAAGACGCCTCAGCAGGCTCCGAGACCCCCACCACAGCCTCATCCACGGAAGGTTCCCGTTGACCGAGCAGACCGAGACCCAGCAGCGCCCCGCGCTCGTCGTCGACTTCGGTGCGCAGTACGCGCAGCTGATCGCCCGCCGCGTGCGCGAGGCCGGCGTGTACAGCGAGATCGTGCCGCACACTGCCACCGCCGACGAGATCGCCGCGAAGAACCCGGTCGCGCTGATCCTCTCCGGCGGTCCGTCGTCGGTCTACGACGAGGGCGCACCCCAGCTGGATCCGGCCGTGTTCGAGCTCGGTGTGCCCACGCTGGGCATCTGCTACGGGTTCCAGTACATGGCGCAGACCCTGGGCGGCGAGGTCGCCAACACCGGTCTGCGCGAGTACGGCGCCACCGACGCGCACATCTCGGCCGAGGGCAGCACGCTGCTGGGCGATCAGCCGGTCGAGCAGAACGTCTGGATGAGTCACGGCGACCAGGTCGCCCGTGCGCCCGAGGGCTTCGACGTGCTCGCCACGACGGATGCCACCAAGGTCGCCGCCTTCGCGAATGAGGAGCGCAGGCTGTACGGCGTGCAGTGGCACCCCGAGGTCAAGCACTCCGATCACGGCCAGGCGATCATCGAGAACTTCCTGCACAAGGGTGCCGGGCTCCCGGCCGACTGGAACAGCGACAGCGTGATCGCCGAGCAGCTCGAGCGCATCCGCGAGCAGGTCGGCGACGCGCGCGTGATCTCCGCGCTGTCCGGCGGCGTCGACTCGGCAGTCTCCACTGCCCTCGTGCACAAGGCCATCGGCGACCAGCTCACCGCGGTCTTCGTCGACCACGGGCTGCTGCGCAAGGGCGAGCGCGAGCAGGTCGAGAAGGACTACGTCGAATCCACCGGCGTTCGGCTGATCACCGTCGACGCGGTCGACACCTTCCTCGGGCATCTCGCCGGCGTCACCGACCCCGAGGCCAAGCGCAAGATCATCGGCCGCGAGTTCATCCGCGCCTTCGAGCAGGTGCAGCGCGATCTGGTCGAAGAGGCCAAGGCCACCGGTGGAGCGCCGGTCAAGTTCCTCGTGCAGGGCACCCTGTACCCGGATGTCGTGGAGTCCGGCGGCGGCACGGGCACCGCCAACATCAAGTCGCATCACAACGTGGGCGGTCTGCCCGAAGACCTCGACTTCGAGCTCGTCGAGCCGCTGCGCGCCCTGTTCAAGGACGAGGTCCGTGCGATCGGCCGCGAGCTCGGCATCCCCGAGGCGATCGTCGGGCGGCAGCCCTTCCCCGGGCCGGGCCTGGGCATCCGCATCATCGGCGAGGTGACCCGCGAGCGGCTCGAGATCCTGCGCGAAGCCGACGCCATCGCCCGCGAGGAGCTCACCAGGGCGGGCCTGGACCAGACCATCTGGCAGTGCCCGGTCGTGCTGCTCGCCGACGTGCGCTCGGTGGGCGTGCAGGGCGACGGCCGCACCTACGGCCACCCGATCGTGCTGCGTCCGGTCTCCAGCGAAGACGCCATGACCGCCGACTGGACCCGCCTGCCCTACGACGTGCTCTCGAAGATCTCCAACCGCATCACCAACGAGGTGCGCGAGGTGAACCGCGTCGTGCTCGATGTCACCTCGAAGCCGCCGGCCACCATCGAGTGGGAGTGACCGCAGTGAGCGACGCCGCGCCGGGGAGAGGCTCTTCCCCGACGCGGCGTTTCTCGTGCTGTCCAGCAGGCTGATCCCCGGACTCGACGGAGGCTACACGATCGCCACGGCCGCGCGAGCCCGACAGCTGGCCGAGCGCGGCGCCGACGTGCAGGTGCTCACGGTCGACCCGGCCGACGCCGCCGCGCACGCAGCGCACCGTGCCGAGTTCGTCCGTCTCGGCATGCTCCCCGCCGCTGTTCCCCTGCGTAATCTCTTCGACGAGGCCGGTGCTTCGTCCGGTGGTGCCGCGGAGTGGCTGAGCGCTGCCGCCCGCTCCGCCCCCTGCGGGAGCCATGCAGCGACGGCGGAGCAGGCGGACGAGTACCGCGAGATCACGGATGCCGAAAGCCGGCCGATCCTGGCCCTGCCGGTGATCTCGGGAGACCCCGACTGGCATCTGAGCACCGCACCCGTGCGCGTGTACGACGAGCACGGCGACACGGTCGGCGCACTGCCGGGCTTCGGCGGGCTGTACCGCGCGTGGCTGGATCACCTCGTGGAGCAGGCCGAACGCCCGGTCGTGGTGATCTGCGAGTCCCGCCAGCTCGGCGAGCTGCTGGCCGGCTGGCCGCACCCCGGGCGCGCATCGTGCACGCCATCCACACCATGCACCTGGAGCCGCCGTACACGCCGGATGCGCCACTGAACGCGCTATGGTCGCGCTGGTTCGCCCTCAGCGACCGCTTCGACGCGGTGATCTGGCCCACGCAGGCGCAGCGCGACGAGGTGCAGGCGCGATTCGGCTCGGATGCCGTGAACCTGGTCGCCCCGCACGGCATCCCCCTGCCGACCGTGAGCGACGCGCAGCGTGAGCCCGGCCTGGTCGTGAGCGTCTCGCGGATCGCCCCCGGCAAGCGCATCGACCACCTCGTGCGTGCCTTTCTCGCCGCCGCCGTGCCGGGCACGCGGCTGGAGATCTGGGGAGACGGGCCGTCCACGGCATCCGTGACAGAGCTCATCTCAACCCTCGAGGCGGGCGACCGGGTGCGCCTGATGGGCCGCACCGACGATCCCGCCGCCGTGCTGCGGCGGGCGTCGCTGATGGTCACCGCCACGGCGTTCGAGGGGCAGGGCCTGTCGATCGTCGAAGCGCTCGCCGCCGGCTGCCCGGTGATCTCCTACGACGTCCGGTACGGCCCCGGCGACGTGCTGCGCGACGGCGGGGAGTTCTCGTGCCGCCCGGAGACGAGAGCGCCCTGGCCGAGGCGATCCGCCGGGTGCTCACGGACGCCGACCTGCACGCGCGTCTCGCCGCGCAGGCTCCCGTCGCCGCATCCGCCTGGAGCGAAGACGCGGCCATGACCGCCCTCGCCGCCGCCGTCCGCACGGCCCTGTCGGGTCCGCCGCGCCGCTGACGCTCCGCACCCCCGCGAGACTTCCCTTCCAGCACGAGACTTCTGTTCCAGCAGGAGACTTCTGTTCCAGCACGAGACCATGTGCCGCGCGGCCTGTGTCGTGCTGGAAAGGAAGTCTCGGGTGGGGTGGGGGAAGGGAAGGGGTGGGCGTCAGGCCAGGTGCTTGAGTGCCTCGCGTCGTGAGAGCGGGGAGAGCGGATGCCGTGCTGCGAACGTCCGCACCCAATCGGGGTTTGTCTTTCCGAGGTCGCGGAGTGCCCAGCCGATCGCTTTGCGGATGAAGAACTCGCTGTCGTCGAGATTCGCCAGGATCGTGTACTCGAGCAGGTCGAGATCGGTGGCCTCGCGCCGCCCGAGCTGGCTGATGATCGCCGCACGACGCACCCAGAAGTCCTCGTCGTCGGCCCAGATGCGCAGCTCCAGTGACAGCTGTACGGGGTTCGCATCCAGCAGCTCGCGCAGCCGGTGAGCCACCTCGTCCACGAGATCCCACCACGCGCCGGTGCGGATCATCTCCTCGTGCACGGGCAGGGTCGTCGCGTCCCCGCGCAGCGGCGGCAGCGCCATCAGCGCCAGGGCAGCGTAGCGCTCTTCGCGGAAGCTCGCCCCGTGCCACAGCATCAGAGCCGCGTCGCGCAGCAGCTCGGCATCCGTGTGCTCCTTTGCGAGACGCCGCACCAGCGCGCGCACAGCGGGGACGCGCACACCCAGGAACGGCATCGTCGACTTCATGTACGCCTGCTGTCCGGGAGCCAGGCTCGGGTCGGCGAGGTTGCGCAGCTCGGCACGGATGCCGTCGGCAAGCCGGTCGGCCAGGTGCTCGGACGCGCTCATCGCACCAGACTAGAACCCCCTTGCCCCACCACACCACCGAGACTTCCCTCCCAGCATGAGACAGGGGGCGTGCGGCGAAGTCTCGTGCTGGAGGGGAAGTCTCGTGCCGGAGGAGAAGTCTCGTGCCGGAAGGGAAGTCTCGTGCCGGAGGAGAAGTCTCGTGCCGGAAGGGAAGTCTCGTGCTGGAGGGGAAGTCTCGTGCCGGGCTAGAAGCGTCGTCCACCGGAGCGGCCGGAAGAACGGCTGGAGGAACGGCTGGAGGAACGGCTGGAAGAACGGCTGGAGGATCGGGACGAGTGCGATCGCGAGGAGCTGCTCCAGGACGACGAGCGGCGGGAGCCGGATCCGCCCCACCCCGATGACGACGAGGCGCCGTCGCCGAAGATCCCGGACAGCGCGCCGATCACGAGCCCGACGATGACGAAGAAGATGATGGCGCCCGGTTCGCCGTCCGTGGCGCTGAAGCCGCTGAACAGTCCGATGAGCCCACCGGTGAACGCACCCCACACCGTCCGCGCTGTCGTGGGACCGTCGGCGCGGACGCGAGAGGGGCGAGAGGGCTGCGAGGTATGGGCCCCCGGCACAGGGGCAGGATCGTGCATGATCGCCTGCGAAGCCGTCGTGGAGCGCACGAAGCGCCCAGTGGCCGATGAGGACGGTGCACTGATCAGCGACTGCACCTGCTCGGCGACACCGAGAGCGGAGATCGCCAGGCGTCGCACCTCCTTCGGATCGTCGGATGCCTTCGCCTCGGAGAGCTGACGCTGCGCCAGATGCAGCCGGCTGAGCGTGGTCGCGCTCACCTGGCCAGGGCGGGCCTTCACCGCAGCCTCGGCCGCCTGCACCGCGGCCGAAGCTCTCAGGAGCACATCGGGGCCGCTCGCGGAGGCATCGGTCGCACCCGCTGCTTCCGCGCCGGTCGTCTCCGGACCGGGCACACCCGCTGCGCGCGCCCCGAGCGCATTCGCACGAGCACTGACAGCATCGTGCAGGTCGCGTGCTTCACTCAGCAGCCGCTCGATCTCGTGCACGGTCCGGGTGATGGCGCGGGGCCGCCGTGCCCGCACCGCCTTCTCCAGCTTTGCCAGCTGCTCGTCGGCATCGCTGAGCCGGCGTTCGATGTCGGTCGGGTTGTTCGCCACACCGACCAGCTCGGCCGGTGAGAAGGTCGCCGAGAGCGTGCTCAGCCGGGTCATGGCATCCGTGGCGAGATCGGCGGCGTCCGCACGCGCAGCCTTCAGCCGGGCAAGTGTCTCGGGGGCGGCATCCGTCAGCGCGCGCAGCGAGGCCAGCTTCTTCTTGCGGCTGTCCAGCTCGCTGTCGACCTGCCCGCACACCCGGATGATCTCGTCGGTCCACGACCGGGTCTCGGCGGGCGTGTCCGGCGTGGCGTCCTGCAGCTTCTCCAGCAGGACGAAGGCCTGATCGAGCTTTTCGCGGCAGTCGCGCAGCACGGTGGTGAACTCGGCGGTGGTCTCTTCGCCGAACTCCGCGGTGACGAAGCCGAGCTCCTGCTCGCTGGTGCGCACAGCCTCATCGGCGTGCACCAGCAGCCGTGCGGCCCGCTTCTTCTGGCCCTCCAGCGTGCGCAGCTCCGCTGCCAGGGCCGCCCGGTGCCGCAGATAGAGCACCAGCCGCACGACACCGAACACGATCAGCGCCAGAACCACCACGCCCAGCACCCAGACCCACCAGGGCCAGGGGTCTTCTCGAACTCGCCGGCGACATAGTCGATGCCACCGGCCCAGTCGTCGTGGGCGAGGTAGTCGCCGCCGAGCCGATCCTCGATCTGCAGGACGCGCTTCTCCGAGAGCGGGCCGGCAGCGGTTCCTTCACCGCCGTACTCGGCTGAGATCGCCAGGGTTCGTCCCGAGGTGGCGATCGCGAGCAGATACTGATCGGATGCGAGGTTGTTGCGCGTCGCGGTCTTATCCGCCCACTGCAGCGCGTTGGAGGGGTTCTCGAAATCCGGGACCAGGATGACATACAGCTCCGGCTTGCCCTCGGATGCCGCGAGCTCACCCAAGTGCTGCTCAAGGGCCGCCTCTTCGGCATCCGTGAGCACATCCGAGAGATCGGTGACGAAGCCCGGATCGAGGTCAGCGGGCGTCTGAGCGGCTGCCGGCGCAGCAGAGACCAGTGCGACACCGACGGACAGGGCTAGGGCTGCCAGCGCTGCGATCAGTCCCGCGAACCGATTTCGGTCTTCTCGCACCCGCATCCCGCATCCTCTCGGTCGTCGGCCGAGCATCCGCCCGCGCCCTCCTGGCTCTCCATCATTGCAGGCGAAAGGCGGGCTCCCCGATTCGGGAACCCGCCTTCCACGTTGCCGTGGGTCAGGCCTTGCGGCTGCCCCGTCCGACGATCGCGCCGTAGATCAGCAGCACGATGATCGAACCGCCGATCGCCAGGAGCCACGAGGAAAGGGACCAGAACTCGTCGACCTTGACGTTGAACAGCATGTTGCCGATCCAACCGCCCAGCAGTGCGCCGACCACTCCGAGAAGCAGCGTGACGAACCATCCGCCACCCTGCTTGCCTGGCAGGATCAGCTTGGCGATCGCACCCGCGATCAGTCCGAGGAGAAGAAATCCGAGGAAACTCATGATGGAGGCTCCGTTCTCTTACATTCACGACGGTCTGTCGTGCGCACAGTCTTGCTCATTCAGCGCATGATGCGGAATCCATTGACTGTCGGCGTGTCGCCCGGTATATGCGGAACGGCCGCCCTCCGAGGAGAGCGGCCGTTCCGGGAATCGGAGCAGATCAGTTGCTGCCGCGCAGAATCGCAAGCATCCGCAGGATCTCGACGTACAGCCACACGACGGTGACCATGATGCCGAAGCCGCCGATCCAGCCGTACTTGCGCGGGGCGCCGTTGCGCACGCCCTGCTGGATGTTGTCGAAGTCGAGCACCAGTGAGTACGCCGCCATGAACACGACGAACACGCCGATCAGGACGCCCCAGGGGATGCCGAACAGCGGGCTGGGCGCGCTGCGCATCCCGAACATCAGATCCTGAGGCAGCACGTTGGTCCACATCAGAATGAGGTTGAGGACCGAGAAGGCCAGATAGCCGAACATCGCGATCAGGAAGATCTTGTTCATCTTGGCCGACGCGCGGACCTTGCCGCTGGCGAACAGCGCCAGGGTCACGCCGACGACGGCCACGGTGGCGAGAGTCGCCTGCATGACGACGCCGGGGAAGATCGTTTCGAACCAGGCGGAGATGGCGCCGATGAACAGGCCCTCGAATGCGGCGTAGCCGAAGACCAGCACCGGGCGGACCTTCTTGCGCGAGGTGAAGATGACGACCATGGCGAGCACGAAGCCGCCGAGCGCACCGACGATCCACGGCGTCAGGTCCGCAGAACCGGTCATCGGGTCGAAGGTCGACGCCGTCCAGAACCAGCCGACGACGGCGGTGACCAGCAGGATGCCGAAGAGGCCGACGGTCTTCCAGATCGTGTCCTCGACCGTCATCCGGTCGGTCTCGATGGCACCGGCGGACGGGGCCGTGTACATGCCCTCGAGGTTCGCCTGTGCTGCGGCATTGACGCCGGCCTGCTGGAACGAGGCGGTCTGCGCGGCGGCGGGCGGCGGCGGTGCGTAACCGGTCTGCGACCCCTGCGGCGTGCCGGGATAACTGGCGACCTTCCGCGGATCCTGCTGCTTGAACGCCGGGTTGTTGAAGACGAAGTTGCTCATGGGTGGGCCTCTACTCCCGAGGGATCGGTCGACTCTTACATCAAAGATAACGGCGGATGCTATGAGTGGGGTGCTTTACGCTGAGAGCGTGCCCAGGAAATCGCCGCTGATCATCGGGCACCGCGGCGCCCCCGGGTACCGTCCCGAGCACAGCCGCTCCTCCTACGAACTCGCCTTCGCGATGGGCGTCGACGCCGTCGAGCCCGATGTGGTCGCCACCAGGGACGGCGTGCTCGTCATCCGGCACGAGAACGAGATCTCCGGCACGACCGATGTCGCACAGCATCCGGAGTTCGCCGACCGCCGCACCACAAAGCGCATCGATGGGGTGACGCTGACCGGCTGGTTCACCGAGGACTTCACCTGGGACGAGCTCGCCACGCTGCGTGTGCGGGAGCGGCTGCCCAAGGTACGCCCCTCGAGCGCGAGCTTTGACGACCGGCAGCCGATTCTGCGACTGCCCGAGCTGCTGGAGATGATCCGCGTGGGCTCCGTCGAGCACGGCCGTGAGATCGGCATGGTGCTCGAGATCAAGCACGCCACCTATTTCGAGGGGATCGGCCTCGACCTGGTTCCGCTCATCGAACGCGATCTGCGGGCCGGGGGCTGGGCGGACGGCGGGTCGCCGCTGATCATCGAGGCCTTCGAGTCGACGGTGCTCGCCCGGTTGAAGCGGGCCGGCATCGCGGCCTCCTTCATCTATCTCATCGAGGCGGCGGGCAAGCCCTTCGACCTCGTGACCCGGCTCGGGCGCGCCGCGCCCGACTACGTCGACCAGGTCACGCCGGAAGGACTGGACCGGTTTCGCGGGGAGGTGGACGGGATCAGCGTGAACAAGCGGATGCTGCTGAAGCCGGGCAACGCGATCGTGCCGGACGCGCATGCGCGACGGATGCGGGTGTTCACCTGGACCTGCCGCCCGGAGAACCAGTTCCTGGACGCGCGGTACCGTGCCGGCGGTGGCAAGGCGGCGTTCGGCGACTACGAGGCGGAGTGGCGGGCCATCGCCGGCACCGGCGTCGACGGCGTCTTCGTCGACCACCCCGATCTGGCCGTCGCACTCCTGCGCTGACTGCGCGAGCAGCCGGAACCGGCCGGGCGGCCGGCTGTCGGAGGCGCGGCCTAGACTCGAAGGGCCATGACCGACGCCTCACTCATCGTCCCCGCATCCTCCGGCCCGCGGCCCGCAGAGGGCCGCGATGCACTGCTCGCGGGGCTCAACCCGCAGCAGCTCGAGGCCGTCACCTACCGCGGCATCGCGCTGTTGATCGTCGCCGGCGCCGGTTCGGGTAAGACCAGTGTGCTCACCCGGCGGATCGCCCTGCTGCTGCAGCAGCGTGAGGCCTGGCCCAGCCAGATCCTGGCGATCACGTTCACCAACAAGGCCGCCGGTGAGATGCGCGAGCGGGTGGCGGGGCTGGTCGGGGACACCGCGCGCGGCATGTGGATCTCGACCTTCCACTCGGCGTGCGTGCGCATCCTGCGCCGTGAGGCCGATCAGTTCGGCTTCACGAAATCGTTCACGATCTACGACTCCGGCGACTCGCGTGCGCTGCTGAAGCGGCTGGTCAAGGAGCACGAGGCGGATGCCTACGGCCTCACGCCCGGAGCGGCGCAGTCACGCATCTCCAAGCTGAAGAACGAGCTGCTGGATGCCGAGGGCTACGCGCGCCAGGCGAACATGTCCGACCCCGCGGAGCGGAAGTTCGCCGACATCTTCGCTGACTACCAGCGGGCGCTGCAGAAGTCGAACGCCTTCGACTTCGACGACCTGATCGCGCAGACGGTGTTCCTGTTCCGCGCCTTCCCGAAGGTTGCGAACGTCTACCGCCGCCGGTTCCGGCACATCCTCGTCGACGAGTATCAGGACACCAACCATGCGCAGTACTCGCTCATCCGCGAGCTGACCAAGCCCATCGAGGGCGAGGCGCCAGAACCATATGCCTCCAACGGCATGATGATCTTCGAGCCCGAGCCGGAGGCCTCCTCCGACGAGAGCACCGCGGGCGCTTCGCTGACCGTGGTCGGCGACTCCGACCAGTCGATCTACGCCTTCCGCGGCGCGGACATCCGCAACATCACCGAGTTCGAGCGCGACTTCCCCGGGGCGAAGGTCGTGCTGCTCGAGCAGAACTACCGCTCGACGCAGAACATCCTCTCGGCCGCGAACTCCGTGATCGGCAACAACTTCGACCGCAAGGCGAAGAACCTGTGGAGCGACAAGGGGCCGGGCGAGAAGATCGTCGGCTTCACCGGCTACTCGCAGCACGACGAGGCGCAGTTCGTCGCCGACGAGGTGGAGCAGCTGCGGCGCGCAGGCGTTGCGTACTCCGAGATGGCGGTGTTCTACCGCACCAACTCTCAGTCCCGGGCGCTGGAGGAGATCTTCATCCGCTCGGCCGTGCCGTACAAGATCATGGGCGGCACGAAGTTCTACGAGCGCGCCGAGATCAAGGACGCGCTGGCCTACCTGGTGGCGGTCGCCAACCCGGCCGACGACATGGCCGTGCGTCGCATCCTCAACAAGCCGCGTCGCGGCATCGGCGCCGTCACCGAGACCTCCATCGGAATGTACGCCGAGCAGCACGGCATCAGCTTCCGCGATGCGCTGCGTCACCCCGGCGAGCTCGGAGTCGGCCCGAAGCTGCAGGCGGCCATCGCCCGGCTCGACAGCGTACTGGCCGAAGCCACCGAGGTGCTGCTGCCGGCATCCGGAGAGCTGCCCCCGCCCACCTCGGTGGCCGAGGGTCTCACGGTGCTGCTGAACAAGAGCGGCTACTTCGACGCCCTGCGCGCCAGTCGCGACCCGCAGGACGAGGCGCGACTGGAGAACCTCGACGAGTTCGTCGCCGTGGCTCGCGACTTCGCCCGGAACAACCCCGATGGCACCATCGTCGACTTCCTCACCGAGGTGGCGCTGGTCTCGGATGCCGACGATCTCGACGACGAGTCGGGCGTGGTCTCGCTGATGACCTTGCACACCGCCAAGGGCCTGGAGTACGACGCCGTGTTCGTCACCGGCGTCGAAGAGGATCTCATCCCGCACCGCATCTCGGCGGGGGAGCCGGGAGGGCCGCAGGAGGAGCGTCGGCTCTTCTACGTCGGCATCACCCGGGCGCGCAAGCGCCTGCACCTCTCGCTCGCCATGACGCGCGCCCAGTTCGGTGAGGTGTCGGTGGCGATGCCGAGCCGGTTCCTGCAGGAGATCCCCGCCGAGCTGATCGACTGGCGCCAGTCGCCGGGTGATGTGAACTCACGTGGCGGCATGCAGTCGCGTGCGCTGAACGCCCGCCGATCCGGTGGCTGGGGGAGCGGCGGTCAGGGCTCATCGAAGGGCGGCGGCGATCGGTTCGGCGTGCAGGCCCTGCCCAAGCGCGAGGGGCTCAAGCCGCTCTCCACCGCGATGGACCGGTTCCCGAACAAGGTCACCGGCAAGGTGCGCGACAACGGCGACCTCGAGCTGGCGACCGGCGATCGCATCCGCCACGACGACTTCGGCGAGGGGCGCATCGAGGCCGTCACCGGCGAGGGCGCCAAGCGCATCGCCCATGTGCGCTTCGACACCGCCGGGCAGAAGAAGCTGCTGATCAAGATCGCACCGATCGTCAAGCTCTGACCCGGCGGCCGCGCCCACCGCGCGCAGCTGCCACGCGCGCAGCCGCTCAGCCGCCCGCAACTGCCCTGACGCGTGCAGCCGCTCAGTCGTCGGGGTTCGCGCCGGTCATAGCCGCGGCATCCCGCACGGCATCGTCGAAACCCGCCGACTGCGAGAGCCCTGCCACTCCGAGGCTGCGGCCCTGCGGGTCGCTCGCGATCACGCGCATGCCGCGCGCCCGGCACCACGTGGCGAGCGCGGCGAGCATCCACACCGCGACGGACTGCAGCTGAGTCACCTCGGTCAGATCGAGGACGATGACCGCCGGCGACTCGCGATCCGCCGGGCGGGCCTCGAGCCACGAGTCCAGGTCGAGCAGCAGCCGCTCCGCGCCGTCGAAGTCGATGTACCCGCGCAGCCGCCACACGGCCAGATCGTCGGCGTTCTCCTGCAGCAGCTGCGTGGCGACCGCATCCTGCTCGGCGCCGAGACCCGCCGCCAGCTCGTCGTTCGCTGCGGTCACCTCCGCGGCCGACAGCGTCAGCGGACGGTGCAGCACGTGCAACCCGAACCGCGTCGCCAGCCGCTGCGCAGCCACGACGCCGCGCACGCTCGCGCCGCTGGCATCCAGTCGCGGACTGTACAGGCCGAGGCCGAACTCGCCCGGTGAGCTCGCGACCAGTCCGCCCGCGACGCCGGATTTGGCGGGAAGCCCCGCCCGCAGCAGCCATTCGCCGGCGTAGTCGTACATTCCGCAGGTGGCCATGATCGTCATGACGTGCTGGCAGGTCTCGGCGCTGGTCACGCGCTCGCCCGTCAGCGGATTGACGCCGCCGTTGGCGAGCGTCGCACCCATCACCGCGATGTCACTCGCGGTGACGAGCACCGAGCACTGCCGGAAGTACGTCTCGAGCGTCTCGGCGACCGGAGCGGTCAGCGACCCCGCGCCGCGCATGAGGTACGCCAGCGCACGGTTGCGGTCACCGGATTCCTGCTCGGAGGCGAACACCGCTTCGTCCACGCTGAGGTCGCGGCCGGCGAATGCGCTGAGCCGGGCGAGGATGCGGGCAAAGCGATCGTCGGCGGAGGATCCCTCGACGAGCGAGGTCGTCACGATCGCGCCGGCGTTGACCATCGGGTTCGGCGGTCGTCCGGTGCCGGCCTCGAGCTTGACGGAGTTGAAGGCCTCGCCGCTGGGCTCGGCGCCGACCCGCGCGTGCACGGCATCCAGCCCCTGATCATCGAGCGCGAGCGAGTAGACGAAAGGCTTCGACGCCGACTGGATCGTGAACTCCACGTGCGTGTCGCCGCTCTCGTACACGCGACCGTTGAGCCCGCACAGCGCGATGCCGAACAGCTCCGGATCGGCGTCGGCCAGCTGCGGGATGTAGTCGGCGACCGCGCCGCGTCGATCGCCGACGAGCCGATCGTGCACGACGTCGAGGAACGAGGTGACGATGTCCGAGAGCTTCTCCGGGGCGGCCATCCGCCCATGCTACGGCCCGGGCACAACCGGGCCCTGCGGACGGATGCCTGCGTGCGGGCGCCCCGCGTTAGGCTGAGTGATATGGCCTTGTTCTCCCGCCGCAAGAAGACCGACGACGCGCAACCCGAGTCGCAGGACCCGATCCAGGCGGATGCCGTGGACGAGGTCGCCGAAGACGAGCAGCCGCCCAGTGAGCCGGTTCCCGACGTCGGCATCTCGGTGCAGGCGTTCCGCGGTGTCGGCGCGCAGGCCGGGCCCGAGGTGAGCATGCCCGTCGAGACGCCGCCGGATGCCGAGCAGGGCGCCGATGAGACCACCCCGCGTCCCCGAGCGGCCTCAAGCAGCGGAGTGCCCGTCACGCAGATGGGCGGTGCACGTCTTCCGCTGGCGCCGGCCCTGCCTCCCGAGCAGACGCACACCGTCGAAGGGCTGAACGACAACGTGCTGCTGCGCGTTGCGCTGGCGCAGCTCGAAGAAGGCGTGACCAACGAACAGCTGCTCGGCGTCATGCGGCAGTCTCTGCAGGGCCACCTGTACCTGCGGGTGCACGGCGACGCCCGTGAGCAGATGGCCGCGGGCAAGCCGCTGTCGATCGGCGTGGTCCGCGATGGGGATCGCTCGTTCATGCTCGCCTACAGCTCTGGCGCGGCGCTGCGGGCATCCGTGCAGGGCGAGGAGGACGCGGCATCGACATCCGCCATCGCCCAGCCCGCGACCTCGGTGTACCAGCAGGTGGTCGCCGGCGGATTCTCCGGCATCATCATCGACAACTCCTCCGCACCGCACCGGGCAGTCTTCCCGACCGAACTGCTGCAGCGGGCGCTCGAACAGGGCGACGCCGACATGTCGGTCAAGACGCTGCTCGCAGCACCCCGTGACGAGCAGACGCCGGTGCGCGTCGCCGAGGCGCTCGCGAAGACCCGCAGCTGGGTGGCGATCAACGACGGCGGCAACGGTCAGCCGGTCGGCATCGCCGAGGCTCGCACAGCCGACGGCCGTCGCTTCCTGCAGGTGTTCTCGCATCCGCTGGAGGTCGTCGTGCTCGGGCGCAAGGACAAGCCGATGCCCTTCGAGCCCGAGCAGCTGGCGAAGGTGCTCAGCGACCATGACGAGATCGCCGGCGTCCTCGTCGACATCGCCGGGCCCTCCATCGCCGTCGAGCGCGACGATCTGAGTGCCGTTCTGGTGCTGGCCATCGACGTCGGCGACGACTGACGCGACGGGCGACGCAGACGCTCCAGACGGTGAGCGGGCGGTGAGCAGACGGTGACCGGGCTCCGGGCGGTTCCTCCCGCCCGGCAAGTCAACTAGAGTAGGTAAGGCTCACCTTATTGACCTCGCCGCGAAAGAGTGCCCGCATGCTGATCGACGACTCCATCATCTCCGCCGTCACCGGACACATGAACGGCGATCACGCCGACGACAACCTGCTCATCGCACGCGCCTTCGGCTATCCGCTGGCGGCATCGTCGCGGATGGTGACTCTCGACGCGCATCACGGCGAGTGGCGGGTGACGGATGCCGCAGGCGAGCACGAACTGGTGCTGGACTGGCCGGGTGGAGAGATCGTCGAGCGCGCTCAGTTCCGCCGCGAGGCCGTCTCGCTCTATCGGGAGGCGTGTCGTCGGTTGGGAGTGACTCCGCGTGAGGAGCATGCGCCGTCGCCACATGCGACTGCCCGCCACGGCGGAGGCCACCCCCATGAGGCCGCGCACGCACCCGCCCATGGCGGCGCACCCGGCCACGGGCATCACGGAACCGCAGAGGATTCCGCCGACGACAGCTTCGCCCGCCGGCTGCGCGAGGCCACCTGGGGCGATCACGGCGACAGCGAGGGCGCCACGTTCATGACCGACGTCATCCGCGGCAAGGGCACGCTCGACGACTACATCGCGCTCGTGGTGCAGCATTACTTCATGTACGAGGCGCTCGAAGAGGCCTCGCGGCAGCTCCTGGACGACCCGATGCTGGCAGTCCTGCATCCGGGGTCCCTGCTGCGCATGGACACTCTCGAGCGCGACCTGCGGCACCTGCGCGGCGACGACTGGCGAAACGGTCTGTCAGCCGTTCCCGCGACGGCGGATTACGCGCGCCGCATCCGTGAGGTGGCAGACGAAGGCTGGACGGCCGGCATCATCGCGCACCACTACACCCGCTATCTCGGCGACCTCTCCGGGGGCAGGTGATCGCACGCCGGGTGATCCGCCAATTCGGGTTCGGCGCCGAGGGGGCGTCGTTCTACGATTTCACCGACCTGGGGGATCTGACCGTCTTCAAGAATCGCTATCGCGAGGTTCTCGACGCCTACGGCGAGGTGCTTCCGGAGCCCGAGCAGCAGCGGATGCTGGATGAGGTGCGGGCGGCATACCGCCACAACACCGCTGTTTTCATCGACCTCGAGCGCGAACGCCAGGCCGCCGCAGTCTGAGCGGCGGCACGCCGCGCCGTGACGCGCTCGTCTGTGCGTCACGGCGCGTTTCGCTGCCATTTGCCAAAAAAATTAGGTAAGGCTAACCTTAACCCGATTCGCAGTCGCGAGTCCTCGCACATGCACGCAGAGGAGACCCGTCCGTCGTGTCCACAATCCCGAGAACGTCGCGAACACCCCGAGCACTGCTCGCGTTCGTCACCGCAGCCCTGCTCGCCATCGGTGGGCTTCTGGTGCCCGCCGTGGCCACCGCCGCACCCGCCCAAGACAGCACCGTCACCGCAGCCACTCTGGACTGGGGTGTGAAGGCATCGTTCCGTAGCTACGTGACCGGTCCGATCGGACACGGCCGCATCGACACCCTGGGCGGCGTCTCCGGCACCTACCGCTGGTCGAACGGCTCCGGCACCGCTGCGGCGGACACCAGCGCCGGCTCGATCGCCTTCGCGAACGGCGACGGACTGCGCTTCCGGGCGCATGAGATGGACGGCGTCTACGCGCTGGATCTGCAGCTCACCCATCCCCGGGTGATCGTCACCTCGCCCACGACGGCCAGCCTCGTGCTGGATGTGCAGGGGCGCAAGTTCGTCGGCACGTCGAATGTGGGCGAGACCTTCACGCTCGACGACGTCGACTTCGCCACGGTGGCGCTCCCGACGCCGGCGGTCTCCGGCTCCACCTACACCTGGAGCAATGCCGCCGTCACACTCACCCAGGCGGGCTCCGACGCCTTCACCGGTACGTATCCGGCAGGCGAGCCGTTCGACCCGCTGACCCTGACCGCAACGGTCACCGCGCCGGCTGCAGCCACCAGCACCGTGATCGAGGCCGCACCGGTCGCACCGCATACGGGCGAGAATGTCACTCTCACCGCGACCGTCTCTCCGGCATCTGCCGCAGGGGCAGTCACCTTCCTCGACGGCGATGACTCGCTCGGCACCGTCGCTGTCGCCGACGGCATCGCCACGCTGAACACCTCGGCACTGGCATCCGGAGAGCACCAGCTGACCGCCTCATTCGCGCCGGAGGACTCCGATGCACACCTCGCCTCGACCTCGGCGCCGGTCACCGTGACCGTCGCCGGCGCCGCGACGGACCCTGAGCCCGACCCCGAGCCGAACCCCGACCCGGTGTGGGAGCCCTCCGTCGAGGTGTTCCTGGCCGACGGCACCACGCCGATCGGCAGCACGCCCGTCTACGACGGCGACACCATCGTGATCAAGGGATCCGGCTTCGATCCCGAGGCCAACATCGGCGGCCGCGGCATGCCGATCCCGAGCGACCTGCCTCAGGGCGACTACGTGGTCTTCGGCAGCTTCGGCGCCGACTGGCGGCCGTCGGCGGATGCCCCCAGCAGTGAGCGTCAGGTGGGTGCGCAGCTGTGGGCACTGACATCCGACACTCTCGAGAAGGTGCCCGAGCGCTACCGTGACACGATCCGCGCTCAGTGGACCGAGCTGCGCACCGACGGCACGTTCACTGCGACGCTGACCGTGGCCGCGCCGAAGTCCGTCGTGGAGGGCGGCTCCTACGGCGTCTACACCTACGCAGCCGGCGGTCAGAAGAACGCCGAGCAGGAGACCGCGACGCCGATCGACTACCGCGGTGAGCGCCCGACCGAGCCCGAACCGGATGACGAGCCCGCGCTCGAGGTCATCGGTGGCGCGGAGGCTGTCAAGCCCGGTGACGCGCTCGACTTCGTGGTGACCGGTCTCGAGCAGGGCCAGAAGGTGCGCTTCGAGGTGCACTCCGACCCGGTCGACGCCGGAACGGCGGTCGCTGACGGTCAGGGCACCGCACGGCTGTCCTGGACGGTGCCAGCGGACTTCGCCTCCGGCGCCCACGAGGTGCACGCCTTCCGTGTCGACGCGGCAGGCGCCAGCGAGCCCACGGCATTCCTCACGGCTCCGTTCACCGTCGAGACGACGATCATCGTCCCGACCGACCCGACCCCGACCGCGCCCGTCGAGCAGGTCTGCGTGGCGCGCTCCGTCACCAGCGGCACGCTGAACTGGGGGCTCAAAGAGAGCTTCCGCTCCTATGTCACCGGGCCGATCGCGAAGGGCGACTTCACCGGCGGATCGTTCAGCGTCAGCAGCGGCGCCGTGAATGTCGACGCAGGTGATCGCGGTCAGATCCGCTTCACCGGCAGCATCACCGCCACCGGGCACGACGGGCTGCTGAACTTCCGGCTGAGCAACCCGCGCATCGTGCTGAACGGCAACGGAACCGGTTCGCTGTACGCGCACGTGCGCTCCACCGACACGGCGGGCACGAAGACCACTGATGCCACGGTGCGCTTCGCGACCCTGTCGTTCAATGGCAAGAGCTCTGGTTCGACGTTCGCGGTCAACGGCGCCTCGGCGCGACTGACCTCGGCCGGCGCTGCGGCCTTCGCGGGCTTCTACGATGCCGGTGCGGTGCTGGACGCGCTGTCGTTCCGGGTGTCGCTGGGTGGCAGCACCTCCTGCGATTCGATGACGGATCCGGCGTCCGGCAGCAGTGCCGCGCTGGCCTCGACCGGTTCGGACGCGCCGGCACTCGGTGTCGCGCTGAGCATCGGCCTGCTGCTGGCCGGTGCCGCGCTGACCGTCATCCGCCGACGTCGCGTCGCCTGACCGCCATCGGCTGAACGGATGCGGGGTGCCCTTCTGCGCAGGGGCACCCCGCATCCGGATGAGAGAGGACAACCATGAGAAGTTCCGTGAGGAACCATCGCCGCAGATCCGCACTGCTGCTGGCTGCGGTCGCCACCCTCGTGCCCATCTGCCTGGTCAGTGCACCCGCCGCCGCGGCCGAGGGCTGCAGCATCGAATCGGGCACGATGACGTGGGGTGTGAAAGAGAGCTTCCGCTCCTACATCTCCGGAAGCATCGCCAAAGGTTCCTGGGAGGCGACCGCCGGCGCGACCTACGAGACGCCCTCGTTCACCTTCGCCGGTGCCAGTGGCGAGATCGACGCGGCCACCGGTGCCGGCACGATCGCCTTCGCCGGCACAGTGCACTTCACCGGGCACGGCGGCGTGCTGGACATGACGCTCGCCTCGCCGAGCATCGTCATCGCCGAGGACGGCACGGCGACGCTACAGCTGGATGTACGCAGCACCGACACCTCGGGCGCCCCCGCGGTGGACGAGAAGCAGGCAGAGGTCGGTGCGCTGGGCGAGCCGATCGTCGTCGATGCCTCGGCCGGAACCGCCGCTGTCGCAGATGCGCCAGCCGTGCTGACGGATGCGGGTGCGCCGGCCTTCGGAGGCTTCTACGAAGCCGGCGACGAGCTGGACCCGGTGACGGTGGACGTGCAGCTGTCCTGCCCGACCGCCGATTCCGAGACCTCCGCCGGTGACTCCGCTGCCGATGAGACACCCGCCGCGGAGGCGCCGGAGGCGGGCACCGAGACGCCCGAGGAGGAGACGCCCGGCGAGAGCGCCGGGTGGGTGCCGTTCGCCATCGGCGGCGGCGCTGTGGTCGCGATCGCCGCAGCGACCGGAGGGTTCCTGATCGCGCGCCGACGCCGGCGGGGGTGAGCCGCGTCCGCGCTCAGCGCAAGGGAACGATGATCCCCCGCCCGGTCACCGGGTGGGGGATCACCTCCACCGGCGTGCGGTAGACGCTCGAGACGTTCGCCGCGGTGAGCACCTCATCTGCCGTTCCGACGGCCGCGACCGCGCCCTGCTGCAGCAGCATCACCCGATCCGCGTAGGCGGCGGCCAGGTTCAGATCGTGCAGCACGACGAGCACCGCCGCGCCATCGAGTGCGAGGTCGCGGGCGCGGGTGAGCAGCGCCTCCTGATGGCCGATGTCCAGTGCGGCCGTCGGCTCGTCGAGGAACACCGCCCCGGTGCGTCCGGCGATCACCCTGGCGAAAGCGGCGCGGGCGCGCTCGCCGCCCGACAGCGAGGGCACACGGCGTGCAGCCAGATGCGTGACGTCGGCGATCTCCAGCGCCCAGGCGACGGCATCCGCATCCTCGTCCGCCTGCGCCGTGCGCCGCCACGGCGCGCGGCCCATCTCCACGACCTCCTGCACCGTGAACGGGAAGGCCGTGCGATTGTCCTGCAGCAGCACGCCGCGCCGGCGGGACAGCTCGCCCAGACTCCAAGCGGCGAGCGGCCTGCCTGCGAACTCCACCTCGCCGTGCTCGACGGCGATGTCACCGGCCAGCACACCCAGCAGGGTGGACTTGCCGGCGCCGTTCGGGCCCAGCACTGCGAGCACCTCGCCGGCATGCAGCTCGAGGTCGACCCCGTCCAGCAGCACGTTCCCGGAGCGGATCACCGTGGCGCCGCGCAGGGCGCAGACCGGAACAGCGCTCATGCCCAGCCTCCCGAGGTTCTCCGGGTGCGTCGCAGCATCCAGAAGAAGAACGGCCCGCCCACCAGCGAGGTGAGGATGCCCAGCGGCATATCCGCCATCGGCACGATCGTGCGGGCGCCGAGGTCGGCGAGCGTGAGCAGCAGCGCGCCGCCCAGGGCGCTGGCGGTGATCAGCGGCAGATGGGCCGGTCCCAGGATCATGCGCATCAGGTGCGGGATGACCAGGCCGACGAACGCGATGATGCCGGCGAAGGCCACCGCCGATCCCACCAGCAGGGCGACCACGACGATCGTGAACAGCCGCAGCCGCTCCACGTGCACGCCCAGATGGCGCGCGCTGCGCTCGCCGAGGGCGAGCAGATCCAGGCGGTGCGCCACCAGGTAGGCGGCGATCAGGCCGCCGACCAGCAGCACCACGCAGATCAGCACCTGCGACCAGCGGCTGCCGGCCAGGCTGCCGAGCTGCCAGAACACGATCTGCTCGCGGGACTGCGTGTCGCCCAGAAAGGTGAGCAGGGCGATCGCCGCGCCGGCCACCGCGTTCACGGCGATGCCGGTGAGCACCAGCGTCACGACCTCGGTGCGGCCCTCCGCCCGGCTCAGGCCGTACACGACCAGGCTGACGCCGAGCCCTGCGACGAACGCGAACGCGGGCACCGTCCACTCCCCGAACGCGTTGAGACCGAAGACGATGCACACCCCGCCCCGACGGCGGCGCCCGAGGAGACGCCCACCACGCCGGGCTCGGCGAGCGGGTTGCCGAAGATCGCCTGCATCAGCAGTCCCGCGACGGCGAGCGCCGCGCCGACGATCGCCGCCATGGCGGCACGCGGGAACCGGATCGTCCACAGCCCCCGCTGCGCGGTCTCCAGCTCGGGGAGCGGCAGCCCGCGGATGCCGAGCGGCTCGAGCAGCGTGCCCAGCACCTGTGCGGGCGGCACATTGAGCTGGCCGACCCCCGTGGTGATGATCAGCGCAGCCAGGAGCGCGATCGTGAGCCCGACGGCGAGCAGGGCCGGCATCCCCAGCGGATCCGACCTGCGCCGACGGGCGGGGGCGGACACGGCGAAGTCAGAGGGCACCCGACTATCTTAGGCTAGGCTTACCTTAAGCCCGAACCCGTGAGAAAGGCGCGCATGCGCGGCATCCGTCCCCTCCTGACTGCAGCCGGCGGCATCCTCCTCGCCCTCTCCCTGGTGGCCTGCCAGGCAGCCACCGCACAGGAGGCGGCGGGCGAGAAATCGTCGGCGCAGAAGACGGCGGTCGAGCTTCCCCCGTTGTCCGAGCTGACACCGGTCGCCGACCCTCGCACTGTCGAAGGGCCCTCGACCGTCATCATCGGCGGCCCCAGCCTCACACCGATCACGGCATCCGAGCCCGAGCTGCCCGTCACCGTCACCTCCGATGACGGAAACGGCCGACGCCAGGTGACGGTGACGGACACGTCGCGGATCATCGCGCTCTCGCTCAGCGGAACCACCGCCGAGCTCGTCGACGCCCTCGGGTTCGGCGACCGCCTGGTGGGGCGCGACGTCGCCACCGACCTGTCCGATACCGGCGACCTGCCCGTGGTCACCAAGAAGGGCCACACCGTCGACGCCGAGGCCGTGCTGTCGCTCGATCCGACGCTGATCCTCACCGACGGATCGATCGGACCCACCGATGTGGTGCTGCAGCTGGGCGACGCGGGCATCCCCGTCGTCACGGTGCCCCGCGCCACCGACCCGGAATCCACGTATCAGGCCATCCGCACGATCGCCGAGGCGCTGGGCACGGCCTCGTCCGCCGACGAGCTGATCGACGCGCTCGACGATGCGATCGCGCAGAAGAGCGCCGAGATCGCGCGCCTCGCGCCGACCGACGAGAACAGGCGACCCCGAGTGGCGTTCCTGTACGTGCGCGGCACGGCCGGCATCTACTACCTGTTCGGCGAGGGCAGCGGCGCCGACTCGCTGATCGACTCCGTCGGTGCGATCGACGTCGCCACCGAGATCGGCTGGGTGGGGAGCGGCCGATGACACCGGAAGCACTCATGCGCATCGACCCGGATGTGATCCTCGTGATGACCAAGGGTCTCGAGAGCGCCGGCGGCATCGACGGACTGCTCGAGGCGCAGCCCAGCATCGCCCTCACGAAGGCAGGCGAGCACCGCCGCATCATCGACGCCGCCGATACCGAGATCTTCGCCGGCGGCACGCGCATCCCCGACATCATGGACGGCCTGGCCCGCGCGCTGTACGCACCGGACTCGCTGCCGGCATCCGTTTTCTGACGGGTTCCTGTCGGTTCGCGCAACCCCTGTCCCCGCGCGCGCCGAGCACCTAAGGTCGGGTCATGGCCTCTGAGCGCGTGACTCTGACCGTGACCGACACCGACGGCGAACGCGAGGTGTCGCTGTCCAGCCCGAACCGGGTCGTCTGGCCGGTGCCGGGTGAAGACGGCATCACTAAAGCCGAGTACGCCGACTACGTGCAGCAGGTGTCGGAGCCGTTCCTCGCGGCGAACGGGCACCGCCCGGTGTCGTTGGAGCGGTTCCGTGACGGCATCCGCTCCGCAGACCCGGATGCCGACCCCGGGGCCGGCGGCTTCTTCTCGAAGAACCCGCCCAAGGGCGCGCCCGACTTCGTGGATGCCGTCACCGTCACCTACAACTCGGGGCGCAGCCACCCCCAGATCGTGTTGAACCGTGCCAGCGCCATCGTCTGGGCCGTGCAGATGAACACGATCGTCTTCCATCCGTGGGCCTCGCTGGCAGCCGACACCGACAACCCGGTGGAGCTGCGCATCGACCTGGATCCGCAGCCGGGGACCGGCATCGCCGAGGCTGTCTCCGCCGCGCACGGGCTGCGCGCCGTGCTGCAGGAGGCGGGCCTGGAGCCGTTCATCAAGACCAGCGGCAACCGCGGCCTGCACGTGTTCTGCCCGATCGTGCCGGAGTGGGAGTTCCTCACGGTGCGGCATGCGGTGATCGCCGCCGGTCGCGAGCTGGAGCGGCGGATGCCGGATGCCGTCACGATGAGCTGGTGGAAGGAGGAGCGCGGCGAGCGCATCTTCGTCGACTTCAACCAGGCCAACCGCGACCGCACGATGGCCGGCGCGTACAGTCCGCGCGCGAAGGTCGGTGCGCCGGTGTCGACACCGCTGGAGTGGGAGGAGCTCGACGAGCTGGATCCGACGCGGTTCACGGTGCGGAGCATCCCCGCGCGACTGGCCGAGGTCGGCGACCCGTGGGCACGGATGCAGGATGCCCCCGGGCGCATCGACACGCTGCTGGAGTGGTGGGAGCGCGACCTCTCCGACGGCCTGGGCGAGCTGTCGTTCCCGCCGGAGTTCCCGAAGATGCCCGGCGAGCCCCCGCGCGTGCAGCCCAGCAAGAAGGTCGCCGAGAACTGGGACGAGTGACCCGCCCTCCCCGCAACCCCGTCCAGAACCCGTCTATATGGCGCGCGTGCACGGAAAACCCCTCGAAACCGTGCATACGCGCCATATAGACGGGTGGTTCGGGGCGGATCAGGCCAGCACGTCGGCGAGGTCGTAGCCGGCCACCGTGTCGAGCTGATCGTAGGTGCACGATGACGCATCCCGGTCCGGACGCCAGCGCTCGAACTGCACCGTGTGCCGGAAGCGCACGCCCTCCAGCTGGTCGTAGCGCACCTCCAGCACGCGCTCGGGCCGCAGCCGCACGAACGACACGTCCTTCGCGCCGGTGAACCGGGAGCGCTCGCCCTCGCCGACCACCGCCTCCCCGGACTCGTCGCGCTCCACCAGGGGCGCGAGGTCGTCGACGAGCTGCTTCCGCATGGCATCCGTCCACGCCGCCACGCCGCCCACCTGCCGCAGCACGCCGTCATCGCCGTACAGCCCGACCAGCAGCGAGCCGACGCCGGAGCCGCTCTTGTGCACGCGGTAGCCCAGTGCGACCACATCGGCGGTGCGCACGTGCTTGATCTTGATCAGCGCGCGCTTCCCCGGCGCGTACGGCTCATCCAGCGGTTTGGCGACCACACCGTCGAGACCGGCACCCTCGAACTCCGCCAGCCAGCGCCGGGCGAGGTCGGGATCCTCGGTCGTGCGGGTCAGGTGCAGCGGAGCGCGCGCGCCGTGCAGCATCCGCTCCAGTCGCGCGCGGCGTTCGCGGAACGGATGCTGCTGCAGATCCTCGTCGCCGACGGCGAGCAGATCGAACGCGACGAACATCGCCGGGGTCTCGACCGCCAGCTTGGCCACCCGGGTCGCCGCGGGGTGGATGCGCTGGCTGAGCGCCTCCCAGTCCAGGCGCTGTGCGCCGGCGGATCCGGTCGCCACGACGATCTCGCCGTCCAGCAGGCACGGGCCGGGCAGCAGCTCCGGCAGCTGTTCGACGAGCTCGGGGAAGTAGCGCGTGAGCGGCTTCGCGCCGCGTGACCCGATCTCGAGGGTCGAGCCGTCCCACCCGATCAGGCCGCGGAATCCGTCCCACTTCGGTTCGTACAGCAGCGGCCGTTTCGCCGGATCCGGGACGGACGCGGCGGCCTTCGCGAGCATCGGCGCGGGGATGTCGTACATGTTCCCATTAGCGCCCGTGCCGCCCGCATCCGCAACCCCGCGTCACAGCCCGTCTATTTGTGCCAAATGCGGCGGAACCCGTGGCTTTCGCCCGCATTCGGCACAAATAGACGGGCTTCAGAACAGGTCGGGGAGGGTGTGCGGCAAGCCGGCGTCGCGCAGCGCGGTGCGCGCGGCGAGCCAGCCCGGCATCCCGGTGACACCGGGGCCGGGCGGGGTGGAGGCGGATGCCAGGTACACGCCGCGCATCGGGGTGCGCCACGGTGCGCGGGAGACCACCGGGCGCCGCACGGCCTGAAGCATCGTGAAGGCCCCGCCGAAGATGTCGCCGCCGAGCTCGGCGGGATTGAGCATCTCCCGTGCGGATGCCGGCACGGCGTGGCTCTCTCGCACCCGGTCGCGGAATCCCGGCGCGAAGCGCTCGACCTGAGCCGTGACCAGCTCAGTGGCATCCAGCTCCGATCCGGCCGGCACATGGATGTAGGTCCACAGCACCGCCTTGCCCGCCGGGGCCCGGGTGTCATCGAGCACCGACGGCTGCACGGCGAGCACGTACGGGCGCTTGCCGACCGTGCCGCGGGCGACGGCGTTCTCGCTGGCCCACACCTCCTCGCGCGTGCCGCCCAGGTGCACCGTCGGTGCACGTGCGACATCCGGGTTCGCCCAGGGGATCGGCCCGTCCAGGGCGAAGTCGACCTTCGCGGCCGCAGGACCGTACCGGTAGGCGCGCAGCGCCCGTGCATAGCCCGCCGGGACGTCGGGGTGGGTGAGGGCGAGTCGCGGCGAGGTGTTCAGCACGAGCAGGTCGCCGCGCCGGGGGTCGCCCCAGTCCAGCCCGCGCAGATCGTGCACGTGCTCGCCGGTGCGGATGCTGCCGCCGTGCGCTTCGAGATCGGATGCCAGCGCGTCGGCGATGCGCTGCGCGCCTCCTCGGATACGCCCAGCCGCCGGCATGACCGTGCGCGGCGAGCAGCAGACCCGCTGCGGCCGCGCTGAGCGAGGGCAGCGGGGCGTTGGCATGCGCGAGCACGCCCGACAGCAGTGCCGCACCCTCTTCGGTGCGCAGGGTGCGGCGAGCCAGCGGGGTGCCCTGCTCCAGCATCCGGATGCCGAACCGCGCCGCCGCGACCGGATCGGCCGGCCACCGCAGCAGCTGGTTGCCGGTGAAGTCGACCACGCCCTCGATATGCCGCACGAGCGGACGCAGCAGGGCGTACCAGGCGCGTGCGTCTGAGCCCAGAGCCTGCGCGGTCCGGTCGATGTCGTGCCAGGCGATCGCCGCCCGGCCGCCATCCAGCGGATGCGCGTAGGAGATCTCCGGGACGATCCAGTCCACGCGTTCGGCGATCCCGAACGCCCGGAAGAACGGGGAGGCCAGCGCGGCCGGGTGCACGGCCGAGCAGACGTCGGAGACGAAACCGGGCAGTGGGCCGGGAGCTGTGCGCACCCCGCCGCCGACGACGCCGGCCGCCTCCCGCACCTCGACCCGGTAGCCGGCTCGTGCCAGCGCGACGGCAGCAGCCAGCCCGTTCGGTCCGCTGCCGATCACCGTCGCGCGCGCCATGCCCCCAGTGTGTCACGAGGAAGAGGTCACGCCGGCGGGAGAGGTCATGCCACGGGCAGAGGTCGGCCACCGGCGGGCCTGCGCGAGTGAGAGAATCGAGGTGATGAACGAGACACAGGGGCCGACCCCCACCGGAACCTCCCGCCCCTACCGATCCCTCGCCGACGCGCTCCGCGCACACCGCATCCCCGAAGAGAACCACGCCTTCGTCGAAGCCGTCTCGAACGCCGTCGGCGTGATCACCTTCATCGACCGCGGCCGCTACATCGAGGCGCTCCGGCGCGAGGGCGCCGCGCTGCACATCGGCCGCACCTACATCAACGGCTTCACCGAAGACGAGCAGGTGCTCGTCGGCGGTCGTGCGCTGCCGCTGCAGGCCAGCGAGGGACGCGCGCCCTACTTCTACGTCACCCAGCCCAGCGCGCTGCCCTCGGCCACGACCGCGGGCCGGCGGTCGGCCGGAACCCGCGCCGCCGGCACGCGCAGCACCGCGAAGACGGCATCCGCTGCGCGCGCCCCCAGGGCCGCCACCCGGCGTGAGGAACGCGACTACGGCGTGTGCGAGGTGTGCTTCATGGTGCGCAACGCCGCCGGCAAGTGCGGATGCGACGACTGAGCCATCTCGTCATGGCCTGAGTCAGTCAGACAGCTCGGCCTGCACGCGGCGGGAGATCTCGGCGATCGGCATCGACCGGGGGAACACCGCCACCACGACGTCGTCGGATGCGGCATCCGTTCCGCCCGGCAGCACGCCGTAGCGACGGCGCACGTCGTCGAGGGCGGCGCGCAGCGTGGTGACCGGCACGCGTTTGCCGCGCAGCAGCTGCCGCAGCACGTGGTTGTGCACGGCGGTCACCAGCGCTGAGAAACCGACCGCGTCGATCGGCGAGATGCCAGGGAGCGCATCGCGCAGGTACTCGTCGAACAGCCGCTCGTAGCGGAACACGGTCACGATCTCGCGATTGCGCAGCACCGGCACCTGACGGACGATCTCGTACCGGCGGCGGGCGAGCTCGGGGTCGCGCACGAAGTAGTCGAAGACGCGCTCGGATGCCGCGCAGACGGCCTCCCACGGATCGTCGTGCGGCTGCTCGAAGAACGCGCGCAGATCGGCGAGCATCTGCTCGTGATCGGTGAAGACCACGTCCTCCTTGCCGCCGAACTGTCGGAAGAAGGTGGAGCGCGAGACGCCGGCTGCCTTGGCGATCTGCTCGACCGACGTGGCCTCGAAACCCTGGGTGGCGAACAGTTCGAGCGCGGCGGCGACCACACCGGTGTGGGACGGAGACGGATGCTGCATAGGGTGAAGCCTAGTCTCGGCCGTTCGGGGGATGTCGCCAGCGGTAGTAGGCTTGCTGATCGGGTCGAATCATCGACAACCCGACAGAACTGTCGCGTCCCACCCGCCGCAACCAGCGAAGGACTGCACGTGGATCTCTACGAGTACCAGGCACGAGACCTATTCGAATCCTACGGAGTGCCGGTTCTCGCCGGCATCGTCGCCGACACCCCCGAGGAGGTGAAGGCAGCGGCCGAGAAGCTCGGCGGTGTCGTCGTCGTCAAGGCTCAGGTGAAGACCGGTGGCCGCGGCAAGGCAGGCGGCGTCAAGGTCGCCAAGAACCCCGACGAGGCCTACGAGGCAGCCAAGGCCATCCTGGGCCTGGACATCAAGGGCCACGTCGTCAAGCGCGTCATGGTCGCCGCCGGCGCTCGCATCGCCGAGGAGTTCTACTTCTCGGTGCTGCTGGATCGCGCCAACCGCTCCTACCTGTCGCTGTGCAGCGTCGAGGGCGGCATGGAGATCGAGCAGCTCGCCGTCGAGAAGCCCGAGGCTCTTGCCCGCGTCGAGGTCGACCCGCTGGTCGGCATCAACAAGACCAAGGCGATCGAGATCGCTAAGGCCGCGAACTTCCCCGACGAGCTCGTCTCGAAGGTCGCCGACGTGTTCGTCAAGCTCTACGACGTCTACAAGGGCGAGGACGCCACGCTCGTCGAGGTGAACCCGCTGGTGCGCACCGAAGAGGGCGACATCATCGCACTCGACGGCAAGGTCTCGCTGGACGAGAACGGCTCCGAGGTGCGCCACCCCGAGCACGAGAAGCTCGAGGACAAGTCCGCCGCCGACCCGCTGGAGGCGAAGGCCAAGGCATCCGGTCTGAACTACGTCAAGCTCGACGGTCAGGTCGGCATCATCGGCAACGGCGCGGGCCTGGTCATGTCCACGCTCGACGTGGTCGCCTACGCGGGCGAGAACCACGGCGGCGTCAAGCCGGCGAACTTCCTCGACATCGGCGGCGGCGCCAATGCGCAGGTCATGGCGAACGGACTGGACGTCATCCTCGGCGACGAGCAGGTCAAGAGCGTGTTCGTGAACGTCTTCGGCGGTATCACTTCGTGCGTGGCCGTGGCGGAGGGCATCGTGAAGGCCCTCGAGATCCTCGGCGATGCCGCTACCAAGCCGCTGGTCGTGCGCCTGGACGGCAACCAGGTGGAGCAGGGCCGGGCCATTCTCGCCGAGGCGAACCACCCGCTGGTGACCCTCGCCGCCGGAATGGACGAAGGCGCCGACAAGGCCGCCGAGCTGGCGAACGCCTGAGACTGAAGGAATCAGAGAAATGTCGATCTACCTCAACAAGGACTCCAAGGTCATCGTCCAGGGCATCACGGGCGGCGAGGGCACCAAGCACACCGCCCTCATGCTCAAGGCCGGCACGAACATCGTCGGCGGCGTGAACGCCCGCAAGGCCGGCACGACCGTCACCCACGACAAGCCCGGTGAGGGCGAGGTCGAGCTGCCCGTCTTCGGAACGGTCGCCGAGGCCATCGAGAAGACCGGTGCGGACGTTTCGGTGGCTTTCGTGCCGCCGAAGTTCGCCAAGGATGCGATGATCGAGGCCATCGACGCCGAGATCCCGCTGCTGGTGGTCATCACCGAGGGCATCCCGGTCGGCGACAGCGCCGAGGCCTGGGCGTACGCCAAGTCGAAGGGCAACAAGACCCGCATCATCGGGCCGAACTGCCCCGGCATCATCACTCCCGGCGAGGCGCTGGCCGGCATCACCCCCGCCAACATCACCGGAACCGGCCCGATCGGGCTGGTGTCGAAGTCGGGCACCCTGACCTACCAGATGATGTTCGAGCTGAAGGACATCGGGTTCTCCACCGCCATCGGCATCGGCGGCGACCCGGTGATCGGCACCACCCACATCGACGCGCTCGCCGCTTTCGAGGCCGACCCCGCCACCAAGGCCATCGTCATGATCGGCGAGATCGGCGGCGACGCCGAGGAGCGCGCGGCCGAGTACATCAAGTCGCACGTGACCAAGCCGGTCGTCGGCTATGTGGCCGGCTTCACCGCGCCCGAGGGCAAGACCATGGGCCACGCCGGCGCCATCGTCTCGGGCTCGGCGGGCACCGCGCAGGCCAAGAAGGAGGCCCTCGAGGCCGCCGGGGTCAAGGTCGGCAAGACGCCGTCCGAGACCGCCGAGCTGATGCGCTCCATCGTCGAAGGTCTCTGACCGATCGGCTAAGCTGAACGACGAAGGCCCCGGGCTCCACCCCGGGGCCTTCGTCCTGTCTGGGCTTCTGGTGTCCTCGCCACAGATGTCGGCTCAGAATACGGTTTGCGTGAGAAATGCGGTGATCTGCGCCGACATCCGTAGAATCTGCCGACATCCGTGGCAACGGGTGTCGGCAGGCTCGATGGATGTCAGGCCAGCAGCACCTCGATCGGACCCCGGGCGAAGAAGATCACGAACCCGGCCGTGACGATCCACAGCAGCGGGCTGATCTCCCGGGCCTTGCCCGCGAACGCACGGGCCGCGACCCAGCCGATGAAGCCCGCCCCGATGCCGTTGGCGATCGAGTAGGTCATCGGCATCACGGCGACCGTGAGGAACACTCCGAACAGAGCCGAGAAGTCGGTCAGATCGATGAAGCGGATCTGGCTCATCATCAGCGCACCCACGATCACCAGGGCGGCTGCGGCCACCTCGGTCGGCACGATCGACACCAGCGGGGTGAAGAACATCGCGATCAGGAACAGCCCACCGGTCACCAGGTTCGCGAACCCTGTGCGCGCCCCTTCGCCGATGCCCGCTCCCGACTCGATGAACACCGTGTTCGACGACCCCGAGGTCGCACCGCCCACGACGGCGCCGACGCCCTCGATGATCAGCGAGGACTTCAGCCGCGGGAAGTTGCCCTTCTCGTCGGCGAGACCGGCCTCCTTCGCGAGCCCGGTCATGGTGCCCATGGCGTCGAAGAAGTTCGTGAACACCAGGGTGAACACCAGCATCAGCGCGGCCAGCGCGCCGATCCGGCCGAACGAGCCGAACAGGTCCACCTGGCCGACCAGCGACAGATCGGGCAGGCTCACCAGCTGCTCGGGCAGCGCCGGAACCGACAGACCCCAGCCGCCGAGGTTGTCGTCGCTCTTCGCGCCGATGTGCCAGATCGCCTCGACGATCACCGCCAGCACGGTGCCCGAGACCAGGCCGATCAGGATGCCGCCCTTCACCTTGCGGGCGACGAGCACGCCGGTCAGCAGCAGGGTGATGACGAAGATCAGGGTCGGCACGGTACTGACCGAGCCGCCGATGCCCAGTGTCACGGGCGGCGAGGAGGCGGCGGTGACGAAACCGGCGTTCACGAAGCCGATGAAGGCGATGAACAGGCCGATGCCCACCGTGATCGCGATCTTCAGCTGCATCGGCACCGCGTCGAAGATCATCCGGCGCAGCCCGGTGGCGCTGAGCACCACGATGATGAGGCCGTTGATGACGACCAGACCCATCGCCTCGGGCCAGGTGACCTCTCCGACCACCGAGAACGCCAGGAAGGCGTTGATGCCCAGCCCCGCCGCGAAGCCGAACGGCAGCCTGGCGATGAGGCCGAACAGGATCGTCATCACCGCGGCAGTGAGACCGGTGACGGCGCTCAGCTGCAGGAAGTCGAGCGCGTTGCCCGAGATGTCGGTCGTGGACGAGAGGATGATCGGGTTCAGGATGACGATGTACGCCATCGTCACGAACGTGACCACTCCACCGCGGATCTCGGCGCCGAAGCTCGATCCTCGCTTCGTGATCTCGAAGAATCGGTCGAGCGCGTTGCGCGGCGGGCCGTCGGTTGCGGAATCGGGGTGCACAGGGGCAGTTGTCATCGGGACCTCCGCAGGAGAATCTATCGTGTCGCGTGCCCCGACCGACACTGTCGGATCTGAGCCGTAGGCTCGATGGGTCATGCAACGTGTCATCGTCGTGCTTCTCGCCGCCCTCGACGCCCTCATCGCGGCCGCCGTGGGCGTGGTCGCAGTGCTCGCGCCGTTCACGCTGCTGTGGGTGCTGGCGTTCGGGGTGCACGCCGACTGGGGGTCGCTGTGGCCGGTCAGCGGCACGCTGTGGCAGTTCGGTCACGGGGTGCCGCTCGAGGTGACGCTGCCGGATGCCGTGCTGTCGAGCCTCGGCATCGCGAAGGAGGCGGCGACGTTCGCGATCTCGGTGCCGCCGCTAGCCCTCCTGCTGTTCACCCTGATCTTCGCCGCCCGCTCCGGTCGTCGCGCCGCTGCCGCGGGCGCCTGGCTGAGCGGGGTGCTCTCCGGCGCCGTCGTCTTCGCGCTGCTCAGCGCGCTGATCGGCGTCACCGCGCAGGCTCAGGTGCTCACTGCCCCGCTGTGGGCGGCGGTCCTGATCCCGGCATCCGTCTACTTCGCGGGTCTGCTGGCCGGAGCCGTGACGCGTGCCTGGTCGGAGGGCGACGACGGAATCATTGACCGGGTGCACGACATCGTGGATGGCTGGGGGACTGGGCGCCGGTACCGGCTGAGTCGCTGCGCGGCGCGGCGGTCGTCACCGTCGCGCTGACCGGTGCGGCCGCAGTCGGTGTGGCGGTCATGACGATGCTTCGCGGGGGAGAGGTGATCGCGCTGTTCGAGGCCGCCCGCGTGGATGTGCTGGGCGCGAGCATGCTCACGCTCGCGCACCTGATGTATCTGCCGACGCTGGTGGTGTGGTCGGCGAGCTGGCTCGCGGGCCCCGGCTTCGCGCTCGGCACGGGGACCGCGGTGTCGCCGGCGGGAACCGAGCTCGGCGTGGTTCCCGGCATTCCGGTGCTCGGGCTGGTGCCGGAGAACTCATCGATGTGGATGCTGGTGGCGGTGCTCGTGCCGATCGCCTGCGGCGCCCTGGCCGGCTGGATGGTCCGCTCGCGGCTGGTGTGGGGGCGCACCGGTACCGGGCTGTGGCCCCGGGCGGCGATCACGGCGGGCATCTCCGTCGTCTCCGCGGGCGTCGCCGCGCTCGCCGCAGTGCTGGCATCCGGATCCATCGGCCCGGGCCGGCTCGCGGATGCCGGTCCTGCGGTCGGCCCCTTCGCCCTGGCCGTCGGCATCGAGGTGCTCATCGGCTGCGGCATCCTGCTTCTCACGCCACGCCACCGCGACGAGCTCGCCGAGGAGCGCACCGACTTCTGGCGTGAGCAGGCCACCGCAGCCCCGGTAGACTAACCGGGTGCTGACGCTCGTCGTTCTCATCTCCGGTGCCGGCTCGAACCTCCGAGCCCTGCTCGAGGCGACGAGCCACCCCGATTTCCCGGCTCGCGTGCTGGCCGTCGGCGCGGATCGCGACGCCGACGGGCTCGCACACGCCGAGGATTTCGGCATCCCGACCTTCACCGTGCCGTACGCCGCCTACCCGACCCGTGAGGCGTGGGGTGAAGAGCTCGCCGCGCAGCTGGACGCCTGGCAGCCCGACCTGATCGTGCTCAGCGGACTGATGCGTCTGCTGCCCGCCGCGGTCGTGGCCCGCTACGCGCCACGGATCGTGAACACCCACCCCGCCTATCTGCCCGAGTTCCCCGGAGCACACGGGGTGCGCGACGCCCTTGCCGCGGGTGCGGAGCAGACCGGCGCCAGTGTGATCGTCGTCGATGACGGCGTCGACAGCGGCCCTATCCTCGCCCAGGAGCGCATCGCCGTGCGCCCCGACGACACCGAGTCCTCACTGCACGAGCGCATCAAGCCCGTCGAGCGGCGGCTGCTCATCGACGTCGTGCAGCGCATCGCCACCGGCGAGCTCGTCCTCTGACTCTCACCGACCCGAACCACCCACGTACGAAGGAGCATCATCATGGCCGGCCCTCGCCTCGATTCCTCGCTGTACCGTCACCGCGATCTGGTGCCGATCCGGCGTGCACTGGTGTCGGTGAGCGACAAGACCGGTCTGGTCGAGCTCGCCGAGGCGCTCACCGAGGCGGGCGTCGAGATCGTCTCCACGGGCTCGACCGCGCAGACCGTGCGCGACGCCGGATATCCGGTCACCGACGTCGCCTCGGTGACCGGTGTGGACGAGATGCTGGATGGGCGGGTGAAGACCCTGCATCCGAAGATCCACGGCGGACTGCTCGCCGATCTGCGCCTGGAGGATCACGAGCGTCAGCTCGCCGAGCTGGGCATCGCGCCGTTCGAGCTGGTGGTGGCGAACCTGTATCCGTTCGTCGAGACCGTCGAGTCCGGCGCGGAGCCCGATGAGATCGTCGAGCAGATCGACATCGGCGGGCCCTCGATGGTGCGTGCTGCGGCGAAGAACTACGCCAACGTGGCGATCGTCGTCTCGCCGGAGGCGTATCCGGCGATCATCGCCTCGGTGAAGGCCGGCGGCACCGACCTCACCCAGCGCCGGGAGCTCGCCGCCCGCGCCTTCTCGCACACCGCCACCTACGACACGGCGGTGGCGCAGTGGTTCGCCGAGAGCACTCTCAGCGACGGCGTGGATCTGCCCGCGCATCTGACCATCAAGGCCGAGCGCCTGGCGACGCTGCGCTACGGAGAGAACTCGCATCAGCGCGGTGCGATCTACACCCGCACCGGCGGGCACGGCATCGCCCAGGCCACCCAGCTGCAGGGCAAGGAGATGTCGTACAACAACTACGTCGATGCGGATGCCGCACTGCGCGCCGCCTACGACATGGTGCTGCCCTCGGTCGCGATCATCAAGCACGCGAACCCCTGCGGTATCGCGACGACCGCGCCGAACGCCCTCGACCCGATCGCCAGCGCGCACCTGCGCGCGCACGAGTGCGACCCCGTCTCGGCGTACGGTGGCGTGATCGCAGCGAACGGCACCGTGACGCTGAAGATGGCCGAGAACCTGAAGGACATCTTCACCGAGGTGATCGTCGCGCCCGATTTCGAGCCGGCGGCGCTCGAGGTGTTCAAGGCGAAGAAGAACCTGCGGCTGCTGCAGCTGCCCTCGGACTGGCAGCAGGAGCGGATGGACATCCGTCTCGTGTCGGGCGGACTGCTGCTGCAGGATGCCGACCGGTTCCCGGACGACATCGTCTCGGTGGCGAAGAACTGGGAGCTCGTCTCGGGCGAGCGCCCGGACGACGCGGCGATGGAGAACCTCATCTTCTCGTGGAAGGCGTGCCGCGCGGTGAAGTCGAACGCGATCGTGCTCGCGAAGGACAACGCCACCGTCGGCGTGGGCATGGGACAGGTCAACCGGGTGGACTCCTGCCGCCTGGCCGTGGAGCGCGCCGGGGCGCGTGCAGCGGGCTCGGTCGCGGCATCCGATGCGTTCTTCCCGTTCGCCGACGGACCGCAGGTGCTGCTGGATGCCGGAGTCTCGGCGATCGTGCAGCCCGGCGGCTCCGTGCGCGACGGCGAGGTCATCGACGCCGCCCGCAAGGCCGGCGTGACGATGTTCTTCACCGGCGAGCGCCACTTCTTCCACTGACGCGGAGCGCCAGCGACGCGGACGTGGAAGAAGTGGCCTTGAAAGCGGCGGAGCCTGCGGAGCCGCAAACCGTTCGTTGAGCGAAGGCGGCGGAGCCGCAAGAGTCGAAACGCCGTGACCCGACCTCTGAAACTACAGTGAAAGCGGCCGGGCCGCCCGGTCACACGCTCGCGGAGCTGAGCAGGATGCTGGTCTCGCTGTCGCGGATGCCGTCGATTCCGCGGATCGTGCTGAGCGTCTCGTCGAAGGAGGCCAGGCTGTCGCAGCTGACTTCGGCGACGAGATCCCAGCGGCCGTTGGTGGTGTGCAGCGCCGCGATCTGAGGTACTCCGCGCAGGCTGCGGATCACCTCCGCCGTGTTGCGGCCCTCCACCGCGATCAGCATGATCGCACGGACGACGGATGCTGCGGCGGGGTCGCGCACGCGCACCGAGAAGCCCACGATCACCCCGCTGTCGATGAGTCGCTTGAGTCGGCTGTCGACGGTTGCGCGGGTGACGCCGAGGCGGCGGGCGAGGTTCACCACGGATTCGCGGCTGTTCGCGCGCAGCAGCGACAGCAGTCGGCGATCGAGATCATCGAGCGAGATCATGAACAGAATGTACTGCACTAGCGAGCAGAAATACCAGTGAATGGCGTAAATGACTCACGTTGTTGATTGAAAGTATCGCTGGTCGTTCGTAGATTTGAGGTATCCGAGTGAAGGGTAGGGCGATGGTCCGTTTCGTCGATGTTCCGAACATGCGCAGATGGCTGATCGACACAGGCATCGAGCAGGCGATCTCGGGGATCGCCGACACCCTCGTGGAGGACTTCGCGCGCTGGGCCGACTTCGACAAGACCGCCCGCGTCGCCAGCCACTCCGACATCGGCGTGATCGAGCTGATGCCGGCCAGCGACGGCCGCAAGTACGGCTTCAAGTACGTCAACGGGCACCCGAGCAACCCGGCCCGTGGCCTGCAGACCGTCACGGCCTTCGGAGTTCTCGCCGACGTCGACAGCGGCTATCCGACGCTGTGGTCGGAGATGACGATCCTCACCGCACTGCGCACCGCAGCCACCTCCGCGATGGCGGCACGCGTGCTCGCGCCCGCCGGTGCGACGACCATGGCGATGATCGGCACCGGAAGCCAGGCGGAGTTCCAGGCCCTGGCATTCCGCGCTCTGCTGGGCATCTCGCACCTGCGTGTGTGGGACACCGACCCGCAGGCCCTCGACACCTTCGAGGCCAACATGCGTCCGCTCGGCTTCGACATCGTGCGCGCGAACGGCGCCGCCGAGGCCGTCCAGGGTGCGCAGATCATCACCACCTGCACAGCAGACAAGGCCAACGCCACTGTGCTGACCGATGAGATGGTGGCCTCCGGTGTGCACCTGAACGCCATCGGCGGCGACTGCCCGGGCAAGACCGAGCTCGACGAGCGCATCCTGCACCGTGGCGACATCTTCGTCGAGTACCCGCCGCAGACCCGCATCGAGGGTGAGATCCAGCAGCTCGATCCTGAGCATCCGGTCACCGAGCTGTGGCGCGTGCTGCGCGGCGAGGCCGCCGGACGCACCTCCGCCGAGCAGATCACGATCTTCGACTCCGTCGGGTTCGCGATCGAGGATTTCTCGGCGCTGCGCTACCTGGATGCTGCGATCGACGGCACCGACTACTTCACCGAGGTCGACATCATCGCCGAGCCCGAGGACCCGAAGAACCTGTTCGCGCTGGTGGCGCAGGGCGCCGCGGCGCCGAGCCTGGCGTGAGAGCCGCGTCCGCGCAGGCGCCGGGCGCGGTGGTGCTGATCCGGCCCCACCACTTCCGGCCCAATCCGCAGACCGCGGCCGACAACACCTTCCAGAGCACCGCCGACCACGATGTCTCGCGGGAGGCGTACGACGCGTGCACCCGGGTTGCCGAGAGCCTGCGTGAGGTCGGCGTGCGCGTGCATCTGTTCGAGGACGAGACCACCACGCATCCGGACAGCGTCTTCCCGAACAACTGGTTCTCGACCCACGCCGGCGGGCGCGTGGCCGTGTACCCGATGTATGCCGAGAACCGCCGCAGCGAACGCCGAGCCGACATCATCGAGATGCTCAAGACCGAGTACCGGGTGCAGGAGGTCATCGACTACTCCGGGCTCGAACCCGACGACCTGTTCCTCGAGGGCACCGGGGCCATGGTGCTCGATCATGTGTCGCGGATCGCCTATGCGGTGCGCTCGAAGCGGTGCGATCCGGTGCTCGTGGAGCGCTTCTGCACGGTGTTCGGCTACGAACCCGTCGTCTTCGATGCCGTCGATCCGGATGGCGTGCCGATCTACCACACCAACGTGATGATGTGCATCGGCAGCGATGTCGCACTGATCGGGCTGGACGCCGTCGTCGGCGACACGCGTCGGGCCGAGGTCGCGCACCGCATCCGCGAGACCGGGCGCACGCTGATCGCGCTGTCCGCCGAGCAGGTGGCGGCGTTCGCGGGGAATGCCATCGAGGTGCGCGGCCGCGACGGCGAACGCATCCTGGTGATCTCCGAGACCGGGCACCGCAGCCTGACCGCAGAGCAGCTGAGCATCCTCTCCGCATCGTGCCGCGTGCTCCCGATCGACGTCGCCCCGATCGAGTTGGCGGGCGGATCGGTGCGCTGCATGATCGCCGGCATCCATCTGGATCCGCGCTGAGCGGCGTCGCAGCCATCCTGATCCGGCGGTGAACAGCCGTGTCCGATTTCCGCCAGTCGACGTGCGCTGAAGGTGGCAGAGTGGGGGCATGGCCCCGCACACGATGACCTTCGACGAGCGGTATCGCGCCATCAGCGCACGCGACACCCGCTTCGACGGCCAGTTCGTCACCGCCGTGCGCTCCACCGGCATCTACTGCCGCCCGAGCTGCCCCGCGCGCACTCCCAAGCCCGCGAACGTCACTTTCTATCCGACCAGCGCGGCCGCGCACGAGGCGGGGTACCGGGCGTGCAAGCGCTGCCTGCCGGAGGCGACTCCCGGCTCGCCGGTCTGGAATCTGCGTGGAGACGCCGCGGCGCGGGCCATGCGCCTGATCGCTGCGGGCGTCGTCGAACAGGAGGGGTGCCCGGGCTCGCGAATCGGCTCGGCTACTCGCCCCGGCACCTGACCCGGATGCTGACCGCCGAACTCGGTGCCGGCCCGCTCGCCCTGGCCAGGGCCCATCGCGCCCACACGGCGCGGATGCTGCTGACCAGCACCGACATGCCCGTATCGGAAGTGGCCTTCTCTGCCGGGTTCGCCAGCATCCGTCAGTGCAACGACACGATCCGGGAGGTCTTCGAGATGACACCGGGGCAGCTGCGGCACACGCGCCGCGCGGCTGCGCCGGATGCCGGGGCGCAGGGTGCCATCGATCTGCTGCTGCCGCACCGGACGCCGATCGACGCAGCCGGCGTGTTCGCGTGGATGGCGGCCCGTGCCGTGCCCGGCGTGGAGGAGGCGACCGCGACCTCGTTCGCGCGGCACCTGCGGATGCCGGGCGGCCCCGCCCACCTGGAGATCCGGCAGGACGCCGACGCACGGCTGCACCTGCGCGTGCGGGTCACCGGGCTCGGCGATCTCGCCCCGCTCGTGTCGATCAGCCGCCGGCTGTTCGACCTGGACGCCGATCCGGCCGCCGTCGATGAGGCGCTCGCCGTCCACCCGCAGCTGGTGCCGCTGGTCGCGGCGATCCCCGGCATCCGTGTTCCCGGAGCCGCCGACCCGCACGAGATGCTGATCCGTGCGATGGTCGGCCAGCAGATCACCGTCGCGGCCGCCCGCACCGCGCTGACGGCGCTCACCGAGCAGCTGGGGAGCGCACCGCCGACGGCGGGCTGCTGTTCCCGACGATGGCGGCGATCGCCGAGCACGGCACCGAGGTGCTGCGCGGGCCGGCGGCCCGCATCCGTGCCATCACCGGCGCCGCGGCGGCGCTCGCGGATGGCTCGCTGATCCTGACCGTCGGCGATGACGCCGCCGAGCAGCGGGCACGACTGCTGGCGATGCCCGGCATCGGCCCGTGGACGGCGGACTACGTGCGGATGCGGGTGATCGGCGACCCCGATGTGCTGCTGCCCGGTGACGTCGCCGTGCGCGCCGGGGCCACGGCATCCGGCATCCCCGCCGACCCGCGCTCGCTCAGCGCCTGGTCGCAGCGCACCGCGCCGTGGCGCAGCTACTTGACCGCCCATCTCTGGCGCGCGGCCCCGGTCCGCCCCGCTCGCCGCGAACACCTCGACTCGGCGCCTCCGATGAAGAATCGACGAAAGGCATGAACAGCATGACCGCACGCATCCAGACCATCGACACCCCCGATGGGGCCCTCACGATCCTCGCCGACCCCTCCCAGCGCGTGCTCGCCTCGGGGTGGAGCGACGACCACGCCGCCATCATCGAGCGGGTGCACGTCTCCCTGCGGCCCGACGACATCATCGAGGCGGAGACGGATGCCGCAGCCGCGGCACGCGCGTACTACGGCGGCGACCTGACCGCGATCGACACCGTCGCGGTGCGCCAGCACGGCACCGAGCTGCAGCATGCCGGGTGGCGGACGCTGCGCCGCATCGCCCCTGGCAGGCCGCTCACCTACAGTGAGTTCGCCGTCGAGCTGGGCAGACCGCAGGCCGTGCGCGCTGCGGCATCCGTCTGCGCCCGCAACGCCCCGGCGCTGTTCGTGCCCTGCCACCGCGTGCTGCGCTCCGACGGATCCCTCGGCGGCTTCGCCTGGGGCCTGCCGGTCAAGCGCAGCCTGCTCGACCGCGAGGCCGCAGCGGCTGCGATCAGGTGATCCCGCGCAGTTTCCCTCCGCCGAGACCCCTCGTGGCCGTCGATACCCCTCAGGAATCGCGCGTGTGGTGAGGGGTTTCGACACTCAGGAGGGGTCTCGGCGATCTGGAACCTTGGAAATCCGCATTGGGGCGGAACCGACAGTGCGGCACATGTCGGAAAGGGGATTCCCTTTGTGCTCGGAGCGCTTGCCATCGGGATCGTGGCACGCATAGGATTGAAGGCTGTCGCGCCGATCGGCCCGATGAAGCCGAGCCTGCGGAGGACACCATGACCACGACGATTGTCACGACGTTCATCCCCGCCGGCTCGCGCGCAGCTCGCCTGCGCGACTGACCGCGGCGGACGGCCTCGCCGTTCGCCGCATGCACCGGATGCCGAGCATCCGCTCCGTCTTCATCACCTGATCGTCCCGCAAAACCGAGAGCCATGTCTGTCACCTCCTCTTCGTCGTCTCTGTCCACCGTCGCCGCCCTCTGGCGCCTGAAGCCCTTCGTCCGGCCCATCGTCTGGCGCCTCGTCGGCGGCGCGCTCAGCGCACTCGCCGCCGCGGTGATCGCGCTAATGATTCCGATCGTTCTCGAGCAGATCGTCCGCGGTCTCGGCGACGTCGCGGGCGCGCACCTGAACGGCGGCGTGCTCGGCCTGATCCTGGCGGGTGCGGCCGGCGTCTTCGCCCTTGCTCTCGGCGAGGCCGCGATGGTGTGGCTGCGGCGCTGGTTCGTGCTGACCCCGGCCACCGAAGTCGAGTTCCAGATGCGGTCGGAGCTGTACGCGCGACTGCAGAACCTGCCGGTCGCCTTCCACGATCGGTGGCAGTCGGGCCAGCTGCTGAGCCGGATGATGCAGGACATCAGCCTGATCCGACGCTGGATCGCCTTCGGCCTGATCCTGCTGGTGGTGAACATCCTCACGATCGGCATCGGCGCCGTGCTGCTGTTCCGCTGGCACTGGATGCTGGGCGTGATCTTCATCCTGACCGGCATCCCGATGTGGATCCAAGGGTTCCTCTTCGAGAAGCGCTACGGCGTGCTTGCCCGGCGCAGCCAGGACCAGGCCGGCGACCTCGCCACCAGCGTCGAGGAGAGCGTGCACGGCATCCGCGTGCTGAAGGCGTTCGGCCGCGGCAAGCACGCCCTCAGTCGCTTCAGCCGCCAGGCCGAGACCCTGCGCGAGACCGAGCTGAGAAAGGCCCGCGCGGTCGGCGAGATCTGGTTCTGGCTGGACCTCATGCCGCAGATCGCGTTCGGTGTGAGCCTGATCACCGGCATCTGGCTGATCTCCACCGGCGGCATCGACGTCGCCCAGCTGTTCGCGTTCTTCGCGATGGCCACGGTGCTGCGCTGGCCGATCGAGTCCATCGGGTTCCTGTTCTCGTTCATGCTCGACGCCCGCACGGCGACTGATCGCGTCTTCGACATCTACCGTGAGACCAACTCCATCACCGATCCCGAGAAGCCGGTGCACCTGGCGGAGCCCCGCGGCGAGCTCGCCTTCGAGGGCGCGCGCTTCCGGTATCAGGATGCCGGGGCAGCCGAGCGCGACCTGCTCGATGGCATCGACCTGGTGCTGCGTCCCGGTGAGACCATGGCGCTGGTGGGACTGACCGGATCCGGCAAGACCACCCTGACCACGCTGCCGGCGCGCCTGTACGACGTCACCGGCGGACGGGTCACGCTGGACGGCGTCGACATCCGCGACTTCGAGCTCTCCGAGCTGCGCCGCCACATCGCCATGGCGTTCGAGGACGCCACGCTGTTCTCGGCATCCGTGCGCGAGAACGTGCTGCTCGGCCGCGCTGACCTCGACATCCACAGCGCGGAGGGCGAGCGCGTGCTGCGCGAGGCCCTCGATGTCGCGCAGGCGGGATTCGTCGACACCCTTCCCGACGGCGTCGAGACGATCATCGGCGAGGAGGGGCTGAGCCTCTCCGGCGGCCAGCGTCAGCGCCTGGCCCTGGCGCGAGCGGTCGCCGCGGCTCCTAAGGTGCTCGTGCTCGACGACCCGCTCTCGGCGCTGGACGTCGACACCGAGGCTCTCGTCGAAGAGGCACTGCGGCACGTGCTGGCTGAGACCACCGCGCTGATCGTCGCGCACCGCCCCTCGACCGTGGCGCTCGCCGATCGCGTCGCCCTGCTGGAGAAGGGCAGGATCACGGCGGTCGGCACGCACTCCGACCTGCTGCGCACCAGCGCGCACTACCGCCACGTGATCTCCAGCCTCGAGGCCGAGCAGGCGGCGCGCACCGGAACCATCCCGATCATCACCGAGGCGATGAACGAGGCAGCCCAGAACGAAGCATCCGCCACCGAGAAGGAGGTGCAGGCATGACCATCACCGGAACCCAGGACGAGGACCGCTCCCACTACACCAAGGAGGAGAGCCGCGCCATCCGGCAGCGCTCGCTGCGCCTGCTCGGCTCGCTGATCCACCCGCTGCGGCTGCGCATCGTGATCGCTGCCCTCGTGCTGGTCGTCTCGACGGCGCTCCAGGTCGCCGGTCCGATCCTGATCGGCATCGCGCTCGACGACGCCCTGCCGCAGCTGCTGCAGAACGCCGACTGGATGCCGGCGATCATGATCACCGCCGTGTACCTTCTCGCCGGCATCCTCGGGTCGGCCCTGATCGGCTTCTACGTCGTGCTCGCCGCCCGTATCACGCAGGCGGTGCTGCTGGATCTGCGCAAGCGGATCTTCCTGCACACCCAGCGGCTGAGTCTGGAGTTCCACGAGTCGTACACCTCGGGCCGGATCATCTCGCGCCAGACCAGCGACCTCGACTCCATCCGCGAACTGCTCGACGGCGGCCTGAACAACCTCGTCTCGGGTGTGCTGTTCGGTCTGTTCACGTTCATCGCGCTGGTGATCGCCGACTGGCAGGCCGGTGTCATCCTGATGCTGGCAGGGATCCCGCTCGTGCTGCTGATGCGCTGGTTCTACGGGCGGTCGCAGCTGGTGTACCGCGAGTCGCGCGTGATCAGCGCCAAGGTGATCGTGCAGTTCGTGGAGACGATGACCGGCATCCGCGCGGTGAAGTCGTTCCGCAAGGAGCCGCGCAATGACGTCGCGTTCCGGAAGGTGGCGGGGAGTACCGCGACATCAACCGGCGCTCCATGGTGCTGTTCGGCACCTTCGAGCCCGGGCTGATGGCGGTGTCGGCGCTGACCATCACCCTGGTCGTGCTGTGGGGCGGCATCCGCGTCTCGGACGGCGTGCTCGGCGTCGGCGTGCTGCTGGCCAGCGTGCTGTACGTGCGCAACTTCTTCGCGCCCATGCAGGAGATCGCGATGTTCCTGAACTCCTACCAGTCCGCGACCGCGGCGCTGGAGAAGGTCTCCGGCGTGCTCGAGGAGCAGCCCACCGTTCCCGACCCCGACAAGCCGGTGGACCTGTGGGAGTCGCGCGGGGCGATCCGCTTCGACGAGGTGACCTTTGGCTACAACGGCGAGAAGACGATCCTGCCGAACTTCTCCTCGACATCCCTGCGGGCCAGACCATCGCCCTGGTCGGCACCACGGGCGCGGGCAAGTCGACGCTCGCGAAGCTGGTCTCGCGCTTCTACGACCCGACCGAGGGCGCCGTCGCACTCGACGGAGTGGATCTGCGGATGCTGCATCCGAAGGATCTGCGCCGCGCCATCGTGATGGTCACCCAGGAGGCGTACCTGTTCAGCGGGACGGTCGCCGACAACATCGCGCTCGGCAAGCCGGATGCCACTCTCGACGAGATCCGCGCCGCCGCGCGGGCCGTGGGCGCCGATGAGTTCATCTCTGCGCTTCCGGACGGGTACGACACCGACGTCAACAAGCGTGGAGGGCGTGTGTCCGCCGGGCAGCGGCAGCTGATCTCGTTCGCCCGCGCGTTCCTGGCCGACCCGGCGGTGCTGATCCTCGACGAGGCGACCGCCTCGCTGGACATCCCCTCGGAGCGGCTCATCCAGGATGCGCTGCAGACGCTGCTGGCCGACCGCACGGCGATCATCATCGCGCACCGTCTGTCGACGGTCGCGATCGCCGACCGGGTGCTCGTGATGGAGCACGGCCGGATCATCGAGGATGACGCGCCCGATGTGCTCATCGCCGGCACCGGCAAGTTCGCGCAGCTGCATGCGGCCTGGCAGGAGACCCTGGTCTGACCCTCAAGGCCCGTCTATATGGCGCGCGTGCACGCTTCTCGGCTGAAAAGCGTGCACGCGTGACAAATAGACGGGCGGTTAGGCTGAGGGGGTGGATCCGATCTGGGCCGCCGCGGCCGATCTCTGGTGGATCGCGCCGGCCGTCGCGGGTGCGGGAGCGGTCGGTTTCGCCACGGTTCGAAGGCGGCAGACGGTGAACGGAAAGCGGCTCGGCTACGACGCGGCCAGGCTTGAGCTGCGCCAAGCGCAGAAGGATGCCAGGGCCGCGGCCGTCACGGTGCGCATCGCCCGCGCCGAAACCACGCGGATGGTCGCCGATCGCGCGGCCGCCAGAACGGATGCCGACGCCGTCGCCTCCGCGCGCCGAGCCCTGCGCGAGGCCCAGCTTGCCTCGAAGGCTGCGACCGCGCGGGTGAAGGCCGCACGGGCACGCGTCTCCGCCGAACGTGCGGCGCTGGGGGCGGGAGACCTGCCGCTGGACCGGGTGCGCTCCCGTCACGACGCGATCCTGGCGCGCTGGATGGAGTACGAGACCGACCCGGCCAAACTGCTGGCCTTCCCGGGAATGTCCGATGGGCGCCAGCCGCACACGGCAGCCTTCTTCGCCGCTCTGGAACGCGCGCGCGATCTGCGTCCGCCGCGCGAGGGTGAACGGGTCACAGCATCCGCCTTCTCCGACTACCGTCGCGCGGTGGACGACCTCGAACGCGCCCTCGACGTCGCGGAGCGCTCCGCGCGCGGTGAGAAGAACCCGTCCGACCTGCCCGATGCGCTCCGCGAGGCCGCCCGCACCCTGATGGAGAAGTCCACCGAGGCGCTCAACCGCACCACCGACCTGCTCGGCGACTGGAACGCCCGGCGTCGGCGCGGCCGCTGACCCGAGTCGCGCTATGACGCGATCGTGCGGGTGCGGATGAGTTCCCGATACCAGTGCCCGGAGTCCTTCACGGTGCGCTCCAGCGTGTCGAAGTCGACCCGCACGATGCCGAATCTCTTCGCGTAGCCGTAGCCCCACTCGAAGTTGTCCAGCAGCGACCACACGAAGTAGCCGCGCAGATCCACGCCGCGCTGCAGCGCCCGATGGGCGGCGGTCAGGTGCCGGTGCAGGTAGTCCTGCCGCTCGGCATCAGGGATCGAGCCGTCGGCGGCGACCCGGTCGTCGAACGCCGCGCCGTTCTCGGTGACCATCAGCGCCTGCCCGGGGAACTGCTCGGACAGCGACACCAGCAGCTCCTCCAGACCCTCGGGGGCGATGTTCCAGCCCATCGCGGTGTGCGGCCCCGGCTGCTCGACGAACTCGACGATCCGATCACTGCCGGGCCAGGCGGTGCCGCCCTCGGCGCCCTTGTGCCCGTCGTTCTGCTGCCGCGGCGCGACGCCGTCCCACAGCCGCACGGCGGTGGTGGCGTAGTAGTTCACGCCCAGCACGTCGATCGGCTGGTGGATGGCGGCGAGGTCGCCGTCGTGCACGAAGCCCCAGTCGGTGACGGATGCGGTGTCGGCCAGCAGATCGGCGGGATACTCGCCGCGCAGCATCGGCTGCGTGAACGCGCGGTTGGCCAGCGCATCGATCCGGCGGACCGCCTCGTGCGCGCCGTCGCCTTCGCCGCGCAGCACGTGGAAGTTCAGCGTCACCGAGTAGTCGGGGTCACCGGTGGAGGTGGCGCGCAGCGCCTGCAGCGCCCGCCCGTGGGCCAGGTTGAGATGGTGCACAGCGGCCAGAGCGGATGCCGGCTCGCGGCGCCCCGGTGCATGCCCGCCCTGCCCGTAGCCGAGGTACGCCGAGCACCACGGCTCGTTCAGCGTGGTCCAGGTGTGCACGCGGTCGCCGAGCGCCGCACCGAGGATCGCGGCGTACTCCGCAAACGCGTCGACGGTCGCCCGCGACGCCCAGCCGCCGGCATCCTCCAGGTACTGCGGCAGATCCCAGTGATACAGGGTCGCGACCGGACGGATGCCGCGGGAGAGCAGCCCGTCGACCAGTCGCGAGTAGAAGTCCACGCCCTCCCGGTTCACCTCGCCGGATGCGGCGGGGACGATGCGCGGCCAGGCGATCGAGAACCGGTACGCCTCCAGACCCAGCTCCGCCATCAGATCGAGGTCTTGCTCGACTCGGTGGAAGTGGTCGCAGGCGACGTCTCCGGTGTCGCCGTTCCACACCTTCCCTGGCGTGCGGCTGAAGGTGTCCCAGATGGACGGGGTGCGCCCGCCTTCGGCCGTGCCACCCTCCACCTGGTAGGCGGCCGTCGCGGAGCCGAACGTGAAGGTCTCGGGGAACACCCGTCCCGAGTCGCGGTAGTCGTCCACGGTCATCCTGTCACCTCCTCGAGGTTCACAGCGTAGTCGCGCGCGGTGCCGTCGGGGGAGGTGACGGTGACGGATGCCGTGCCCGTCCCGCCCGGGAACACGCGCAGCTTCAGACCTTCGTGATAGTCGTAATCGGGACGGTCGTGCCGCGCTCCCCAGGGCAGGACTGCACCAGGACGAACATAGAGCGGCAGGGAGTCGAAGCCGTGCGTCTCCCGGCGCCACGCGCCGCCGGTGACCGTCTCGCCGGTGAGCAGTGACGTCCACTGGCCGGCGGGTAGGTAGAAGTCCACCTCGCCGTCGGCACGGAACACCGGCGCCACCAGCAGATCTGCCCCCAGCATGTATTGGCGGTCCAGATACGCGGTCGCCGGATCGTCCGGAAACTCCAGTGCCATCGGCCGCATCACCGGCACGCCCGTACGCACCGCATCGAGGCCGTGCTGGTGCAGGTACGGCATGAGCCTCATCTTCAGGTGCGTGAAGCGACGGGTCACATCCACGGCCTCCTCGTCGAAGGCCCACGGCACCCGGTACGAGCTCGACCCGTGGAACCGCGAGTGAGAGCTGAGCAGACCGAACGCGGCCCAGCGCTTGAACACCCCGGCATCCGGCGTGCCCTCGAAGCCGCCGATGTCGTGGCTCCAGAACGCGAAGCCGCTCATCGCCAGCGACAGCCCGCCGCGCAGCGTCTCGGCCATCGATGCGAACGTCGAGGTGGAGTCGCCGCCCCAGTGCACCGGCGTGCTCTGGCCGCCCGCCGTCGCCGAGCGCGCGAACAGCACCGCGTCGCCCTCGCCCCTGGCCTCGACCAGCACATCCTGCACGGCACGGTTGTACAGCTGGGTGTACAGGTTGTGCATCCGCTCCGGGTCGCTGCCGTCGGACCACACCACGTCGGTGGGGATGCGCTCGCCGAAGTCGGTCTTGAAGCAGTCCACGCCCTGCTCGATGAGGCGCCGCAGGTGCGACTGGTACCAGGCCGTCGCGGCTGGGTTCGTGAAGTCCACCAGCCCCATGCCCGCCTGCCACAGATCCCACTGCCAGACCGAGCCGTCGGCGCGGGTGACGAGATAGCCGAGGTCGGCGGCCTCGCGGAACAGCGGGAGCGCTGCGCGATGTACGGGTTGATCCACACGCACACCCGCAGGTCCTTCTCGTGCAGGCGGGTGAGCATGCCATCCGGATCGGGGAAGACCCGGGGATCCCATTCGAAGTCGCACCAGTTGAACTCGCGCATCCAGAAGCAGTCGAAATGGAACACCGACACCGGCAGTTCACGGGCGGCCATCTCGTCGATGAACGAGTTGACGGTCTGCTCGTCGTAGTCGGTGGTGAAGCTGGTCGACAGCCACAGCCCGTACGACCAGGCCGGCACGACCGCCGGCCGGCCGGTGAGGGCGGTGTACCGGCCGAGCACGTCCTTCGGGGTGGGGCCGGCGATGACGAAGTACTCCAGCACCTCGCCCGACACCGAGAACTGCACGCGCTCGACGGCCTCCGAGCCCACCTCGTAGGAGACATGGCCCGGGTCGTTGACCAGCACCCCGTATCCGCGGCTGGACAGGTGGAAGGGCACGTTCTTGTACGCCTGCTCGCTGGAGGTGCCGCCGTCGGCGTTCCAGATCTCCACCGACTGGCCGTTCTTCACCAGCGGGCCGAAGCGCTCACCCAGACCGTAGACGAGCTCTCCCACGCCCAGATCGAGCTGCTCATGGATGAAGGTCGTGCCGCGCGGCACGGTTCCGTTCTGCCTGGCGTTGCCGACGATCCCGGTATCCACCTGCGCTCCGGGAGCCAGCTGCAGCCAGCCCTGCGCGCGGTGACCGCTGCCGGTCACCCGACGGCCGGCCACCTCGAACGACAGATCCCAGGGGGCACCGGGGGCGATGCGCGCGACCAGCGTGCCGGCATCCAGCACGCCGCCGTCGGCGGTGATCGAGACGGATGCCGACGACGCGCCGGCCCCGGGAAGATCGAACCCGCCGTGCCACCGACCCCCGGAATGGTGGGCGATGCGCACCCGGATCACGCCCTCGGCGGGCGAGGAGAGTGTCGTGGTCAGCACCGGCCGGTTGAGGGTGTCGCCCCGCTTGTCGATGACCATGGTCGGCGCCGTGATGACGATCCCGGAGCCGTCGGGAGTATCGGAGGTGCGATCGATGTCGTACGCCTCCTGCGCGTACAGGGCGGTGACTCCGGGCCGAAGCTGCCAGAAACCATCGGTGAACTTCATTACTTGACTGCTCCTGCCGTGATGCCGCGTGTGAGCGTGCGCTGGAAGATGAGGAAGAAGATGAGCGTCGGGATGATGCCCAGCAGTGCGGACGCGCTCGTGGTCGTGACGTCCATGAGGCGGTCGCCCTGCAGCACGCTGATCGCCACGGGGACGGTCTGGTTGGCGTTCGACGCGAGGAAGGTCAGCGGGATGAGGAACTCGTTCCACGTCCAGATGAAGAAGAAGATGAGCAGCACCGACAGGGTCGGGCGGCTGATCGGGAAGACCACCCGCCACAGGATCTGCCAGCGCCCGGCGCCATCGATCGAGGCGGCCTCGAGCACCTCCTTCGGGAAGGTGCCGTACACCGACGAGAGCAGGTAGGTGCCGAAGGCGGCCTGGATGACGGTGAACACGATGATCACCGACCAGACGTTGTCGTAGAGGCCGATGCTCTTGAACATGTAGTACAGCGGGTACAGCAGCGCCTCCTGCGGGAGCAGGTTGGCCATCAGGAACAGCAGCACGATCCAGCTGCGGCCACGGATGCGGCCGATGCCGATCGCGAAGGCGTTGAGCATGGAGATGAACACCGCAAGAACCGAGACGACTCCCGAGATGAGGATGGAGTTCCACACCTTCTCGGGGAAGTTCACCCGCTCCCAGAACGCCGAGATGCCGGTGAAGTCGAGCTCGTGCGGCAGCGCCAGCGGGCCGGAAGTGGCATAGTCCACGGGCGATTTGAAGGAGTTGACCAAGACGAGATAGAAGGGGATCAGCACGAGCACGGCGCCGATGACGACCAACGCCAGCATCAGCCAGTCGATGGGCTGCTTGCGGGTCATGCCGCCGCGGGGGCGGGTCGGCTTGCCCGTGACGATCGCGGTGGTGGCACTCACAGTCCCGCCCTCTCCTTCTGCTCCATGGAGTTCTGCACGCGGATGAAGACGATCGACACGATCACCACGACGACGGTGAGCACGGTCGCGATGGTCGCGCCGTAGCCGATGTTCCGCTTGGTGAAGAACTCCTGGTACGCGTAGTAGGCCGGGACGAGCGTGGCACCGGCGGGGCCGCCGCGGGTGATGACGTACACCGGGCCGAACACCTTGAGCGCGGCGATGGTGCACGTGAGGGTGACGACGAAGATCTCTGGACGGATGATGCTGACGGTGATCGCGCGGAAGCGCTGCGCCCAGTTGGCGCCGTCGAGTTCGGCTGCCTCGTACAGCTCGGGATCCACACGCTGCAGCGCTGCCATGAAGATCACCACCGGGTAGCCCAGCTGCACCCACACCATCACGACCATGAGCACGATCAGCGCCGAGGGCATCTGGCCGAGCCAGTCGACGGCGGGGATGCCCAGCCAGCCGAGCATCTGGTTGAGGGCGCCGTCGCGGTCGGGGCGCACGATCCAGCCGATCACGATACCGGCGACCACGACGGGGAGGATCTGCGGCAGATAGTACGTGGCGCGCAGGAAGCTGGCGACACGACCGCCGAACTTGCGGCCCACGACATCGAACAGCAGCGCAGCCACCAGCAGGCCCAGGATCGTGGGCACGACAACCATGGCGACGATCATCCAGACCGAGTTGGTGAACGAGGTCCAGAAGTCCTCGTCGGTGAAGAGCTTCTGCCAGTTCGCCAGTCCGATGAACTCCGGTGCACGCACACCCCGCCATTTCTGGAAGGTGAGGTACACGTTCCAGCCCAGCGGGACGAGCACGATCACCAGCAGCAGCACGAAGCCGGGCAGCAGGTAGATCCAGTAGGCACTCGTGCCGCCCTTGCCCTGCGGGATCGCCGGTTGCTCGGGCGGCAGCGCCGTCCGTCTGGGCCGTGTGATGAGAGTCATATCGAGCGCTCCTCGGAAGGGCCGGGGCGGCAGCGCGTGCCGCCCCGGCGGTCGGTCAGCGGAAGTCCGCGGTTCCTTCGTCGTACGCCTTGCCGAGGCCGGCGTCGGTTTCCTCGACGTCCTTGACGCCGGTGATCAGACCCTGCAACTGCTGCACGATGACGTCGTAGAAGCCGGGTGCGGGCCAGTCCGGGTAGAACGACAGTCCGTCCTTGTCGAGGATGCCGTTGAACGTCGCGATCAGCTCGGCGCTCTTCTCGTCGGTGATGTCATCCGGGTTCGCCGCCACGGGAAGGCCGCCGTTGTTGCCGATGATGGCCTGGATCTCGGGGCGCATGGTGATGTCGATGAACTTGTACGCCAGCTCCTTGTTCGCGGCGTTCTCGGGGACGACCCAGAGATTGCCCGAGGAGCCGAGCGACAGGTCGGCTCCGGGGAAGGCCGTCATCGTCCAGTCGAAGTCGGTCGCCTCGGCGACGAATCGCCCGAACCACCACGAGCCCGACACGAAGATCGGCGCGGTGCCGTTGATGAACGAGACTCCGGCGTCCTCGGCCTTGATCGAGGAGACGTCGTCGGCGATGTAGCCCTTGTCGACGTACTCCTTGAGCGTCTCGGTCGCGGAGGTGATCACGGGGCCCTGCCAGTCGACGGGGCTCTTGTAGAGCTGGTAGTCGTCGACGAAGCCGCGGTCGCCCTTGAGCAGCGCGAGCTGGTACCAGAGCTGGCCGAGCGGATACTCGGCGCCGGCCTCGGCGAGAGGGGTGATGCCCTTGGCGACGAACGCATCGAGCACGTCGACGAACTCGTCGTAGCTGGTGGGGATCTCCAGTCCGGCGTCGGCGAAGGCGTCCTCGTTGTAGTAGACGCCCACGAACTCGCCGTAGTTCGGCACGCCGTACCAGGTGTCGCCGCCCATCACGCCGTCGTCGGTGTACTTCGCCGTGGTCTGCAGCGACGGGGCGAGCTTGTCGCCCCAGCCGTACTCGTCCACGGCATCCGAGATGTCGGAGATCAGACCCGTCGAGGCAAGGAAGCCGGCGGTCGCGTTGCCCTTGTTGAACTCCATCAGGTCGGGAGCCGCGTCGGTGTCGAGCACCTGGCTGGCCGTCTTCTGGATCTGCTCGAAGGACTTCTCCTCGAACTCGACCTTCGCACCGGTCTCCTTCTCGAACACGGTGATGGCCTCGTTCCAGGCTTTGCCCATGGCGCTGTCGGCACCTTCGTAGTGCCACAGCTTGAGCGTCTGGCCGTCGCCGTCTCCGCCGTCGCCTGAGCCTCCGGAGGGGAGCAGCCGGTGAGGGCGATGCCTGCGGCGGTGATCGCAGCGAGTGCTGCCAGCGCCTGCGTTCTGCGGTTGATGTGTGCCATCGTCGGCACTCCTTCTCTCTCAGGGCCCGGTGGGCCGAACACTTCTTCGGGAGGGTTCTTCAGTTGTGGGAGGTGCGCATCGTCGAAGCGTTTCGACTCCGCGCGAACGGGTGCGTCGCACGTCCGGCGTCATCGATCCGCGAGTGTGCGGACCGACCCGGCGGGGTGGTATTCAGGTGGGATCAGGTGGATGCGGGGCGAGGAAGTCCTGTCCTCGAGGCGGTGCAGTGCGATCTCGACCGCGAGATCGCAGGACTGGCTGGGCACGAGAGGGATCGTGTCGAGCGGAGTGCGCAGATCCGAGGTATCGAAAGCGGTCGCGGCGGAGACCACCGAGACGTCGTGACCGACGCGGAGGCCGTGGTCGGCCAGCACGGAGAGCAGCACCTCATGCGCATCGGTCACGGTGTGCACGACGAAGGCGCGATCGCCGCGAGCAAGAGCCGCCTCCACGACGGCGCGCACGACGCCGGCATCCGTCGCGAGCTCGCCCGAGCACGTCGTCTCCAGTGCGATGTCGCGTGCCTGCGCGCCCGACTCGACGCCGCGCCGCAGACGGCGGGAGAAATTGGAGGTGCGGTATGAGACGGCGGGCTGGCCGAGCAGGGTGATCGCGGTGTGCCCGGCATCTGCGAGCCGGTCGACGGCCAGTCGCCCAGCGGCCTCGAAGTCGATGTCGACGCAGGTGAGTCCTTCGGCGTCGTCGGGAAGGCCGATGAAGATCGTCGGCGTGCGGATGGAGCGGGCGATCTCGACCCGGGCATCGTCGGGTGCGACATCGAGCACGAGGATGGCGTCCACCAGCCGGCTCGATGCGACGCGGCTCATGCCCACGGATGCCTGTTCATCGGTCAGCAGCAGCACGTCGTAGCCGTGCCTGCGTGCGGCGATCGACGTCGCGAGCACGAAGGCCATGTGCGTGGGGGCATGGGTGTCGGCGCGCAGCGGTTCGGTGAGGGCGAAGATGTGCGTCCGGCGCCCCGCGAGCATCCGGGCACCGGCATCGGGCATGTAGCCCAGTGCTGCTGCGGCCTCCTCAATGCGCCGGCGTGTCTTCTCCGACACGGGTCGCTTGCCGCTCAGCGCATACGAGACGGTGCTGATCGACACGCCAGCGGCCTCGGCCACCTGGTGGATCGTCGTCATCAGAACTCCATCGTCGCTGTGCGGAAGCGTTTCGTCGAAGCGCTTCGATTCCCTCTGATGGTAGGCCGTGACAGGTTCCCGCGCAAGGGGTATGTGGCAAATTCCAACAAATATGTCGAAAGCGCGGAAGTCCGCAGTTCAGCCGGGGCGGCGACGGGGTCTCGGTGGGGGAGGGAATCCGAGGCCCCGCCGCCGGTTCAGTCCGTGACTCGGATCTGCGCGATGACCTCGGCATATTCGGTCTCGCCGACAGGCTCGAATCCGACGCGGCGGAAGAACGCCTCGGGACCCCCGTCGCCTGCCTCGTAGATCACGTTCACGTGATCGACGCCCCGCGCACGGGCCTCGTCGATCAGAGTCTTCACGGCGAAGCGCCCGACACCGCGCCCCTGGTCGTCGGCATCGACGTTGATGCGCCACAGCACATTTCGGAGGTTCTCGTCGGGCGTGTCGGCGTTGAAGCTCGCACTCACGAAGCCGACCACCTGATCGCCGTCGAGAACGACCCGCTGCCAGGAGGTCTGCGGGTTGACGACCGTGGCGGCGATGCCGTACGACACCGGAGCCAGGTACTGCTCCTGTCCGGGCTTGAGGGACAGCTTGTTGACGGCGACGATCGTCGCCGCGGAAAGTTCGACCACGCGCAGTTCCGACATGAAACCCAGGCTAGCCCCTCCTCGCCGATCCCGGGGTGGAAACAGCTGGCAGTGTCGAAACACGCCGAACCTGCGGGAAAGCAGACTCGGGTATCTTGGTATCGAGATAAAATCTGCCCCGCGAACGGAGATCCGGTGACCGACGACGCCATCATCTACACCCACACAGACGAGGCGCCGGCTCTGGCCACCGCGTCCTTCCTGCCGATCATCAAGGCCTTCACCGGCCAGGCGGGCATCGAGGTGCAGACGCGCGACATCTCGCTGGCGGGTCGCATCCTGGCGACCTTCCCGCAGAAGCTCACTCCCGAGCAGCAGGTCGGCGATGCGCTGGCCGAGCTCGGCGGCCTCGCCACGCTTCCCGAGGCGAACATCATCAAGCTGCCGAACATCTCGGCATCCATCCCGCAGCTGAAGGCCGCGATCGCCGAGCTCCAGCAGAAGGGCTTCGACATCCCGGACTTCCCGGACGAGCCGAAGACCCTCGAGGAGAAGGACGTCCGCGCACGCTACGACAAGATCAAGGGCTCCGCCGTCAACCCGGTGCTGCGCGAGGGCAACAGCGACCGCCGCGCTCCGCTGGCAGTGAAGAACTACGCGAAGAAGCACCCGCATCGCAACAAGCCCTTTGCGGAGGGCTCGAAGACCCGAGTCGCGACCATGGGTCACGATGACTTCAAGCACAACGAGCGCTCCTGGGTGGCCGCGCACGATGACACGCTCAGCTTCCGTCATGTCGCCGCCGACGGCACGATCACGGTGCTCAAGGACGGGCTGAAGGTGCTGCCGCGCGAGATCATCGACGCGACGTTCCTGTCCGCGAAGGATCTCGATGCGTTCCTGGCGGAGACGCTCGAGGCAGCGAAGGCCGACGACGTGCTCTACTCGGTGCACCTCAAGGCCACCATGATGAAGGTCAGCGACCCGATCATCTTCGGTCACGTCGTGAAGGCGTTCTTCAAGGACGTCTTCGCCCAGTACGGTCAACAGCTGGCCGAGGCCGGGCTGAATGCGAACAACGGGCTCGGCGGCATCCTCTCGGGGCTGTCCGACATCGCCGGCGGCGACGAGATCGCGGCGGCGTTCGAGCGCGCGATCGCCGACGGGCCGCGCCTGTCGTACGTGAACTCCGACAAGGGCATCACCAACCTGCACGTGCCCAGCGACGTGATCGTCGATGCGTCGATGCCGGCCCTGGTGCGCAACGGCGGCAAGCTGTGGGGTGCCGACGGCGGCGAGGCCGACACCATCGCGGTCATCCCGGACTCGTCCTACGCGGGTGTCTACCAGGCCGTGATCGACGATGTCATCGCGAACGGCCCGCTGGACCCCGCCGTCATCGGCACCGTGCCGAACGTGGGGCTGATGGCGCAGGCCGCGGAGGAGTACGGCAGCCACGACAAGACGTTCGAGATCTCCTCGGCGGGCGTGGTGCAGATCCTCGACAGCGACGGCACCGTGCTGATCTCGCACGAGGTCGGCGCGGGCGACATCTGGCGCGCCACACAGACCAAGCACATCCCGGTGATGGACTGGGTCAAGCTCGCGGTCACCCGGGCCCGCGCGACCGACGTGCCCGCCGTGTTCTGGCTGGATGCGAACCGCTCGCACGACGCGCAGATCATCGCCAAGGTGCACCAGGGGCTCGCCACGCTCGACACCAAGGGACTGACGATCATGATCCTCGCCCCCGAGGACGCCACCCGTTACACGCTCGCCCGCATGCGTCAGGGACTGGACACCATCTCGGTCACCGGCAACGTGCTGCGCGACTACCTGACCGACCTGTTCCCGATCCTCGAGGTCGGCACCAGCGCCAAGATGCTCTCGATCGTGCCGCTGCTGGCCGGCGGTGGGCTGTTCGAGACCGGTGCGGGCGGCTCCGCGCCCAAGCACGTGCAGCAGTTGATCGCCGAGGACTACCTGCGCTGGGACTCGCTGGGCGAGTTCTTCGCTCTCGCCGCATCGCTCGAGCACTTCGCCGATCGCACCGGCAACGAGAAGGCGCGGGTGCTCGCCGAGACCCTGGATGCGGCGACCGGCACCTTCCTCGAAGAGGACCGCTCTCCCGGCCGCGCCCTGGGCACGATCGACAACCGGGGCAGCCACTTCTACCTGGGGCTGTACTGGGCGCAGGAGCTGGCGAAGCAGACCAAGGATGCCGATCTCGCGGCGGCCTTCGGCCCGATCGCCGCGACCCTGGCAGAGAACGAGCAGAAGATCGTCGACGAGCTCAATGCCGTGCAGGGCAAGTCCGCCGACATCGGCGGCTACTACCGTCCGGACGCCGACAAGGTCGAGGCCGTCATGCGCCCGTCCGCCACGCTGAACGGCGTGATCGACGCGCTGTCCTGATCGACGCACGCAGAAGGGGGCGGATGCCGATCGGCATCCGCCCCCTTCTGCGTGTCGGACCGGGCGCGCCGGATCAGCAGCGTCCCGGACAAGCCGCGTTCCGGATCAGCTGTGCACCCAGACCTCGAGGCCTTCCGGCGACCAGTCGTAGACCTGCTTGGCGATGCGTGGCGGGAGGTTGACGCAGCCGTGACTCATGCGGTGGCCGAAGTTGTTGTGCCAGTAAGCACCGTGGAAGGCGATGTTCGGCGCGAACCAGGTGTTCCACGGCACGTCCTTGGTGCAGTACGAGGCTCCTTCGAAACAGCCCATGTCCTGCTTGGCGGTGTGGGCGAACACTCGGAAGTGCCCGAGCGGCGTGTCGGTGCCCGGCAGGCCGGTCGAGGTCGCCCAGGCGTCGACGAGCTTCTCGTTCTCGAACAGATAGGTGCGCTGCTCGCTGATGTCGACCTCGATGCGCCGGAACAGCGTCGTGGTCTCGAACGGGGTGGAGGTCACGGGCAGCTCGAACGCGGCCTTGCCATCGCCGAGATCGGTGGCGAAGGCCGATGCGATGCCGGTGGTGTCGCCGAGCACTCTGCCGTCCTTGCCGTCGACGAGGGTACGCAGCACCTCGCCCTTCGAATCGACGACCTTCGTCGCGTCGACGACGTCGCGGTTGACGAGATCGGGCAGCGTGGCGACCATGCCCTGGATGGCGGACTGATCGGCCGTGATCTCGAGCTCTCCGTCGACCTGGTCGATGTGGAGCCACTTCGCCGCGACCTCAGGGGCGACCGGAACTGTGCGCTCGTCTCCGACGTAGAAGCCGATCTCGGCGAGCATCCCGTTGAGGTTCTCGACGGTCGCCGCAGCCTTCTCATCGGTGATCGCCGGGATCACCTCGGTGGGATCCCCCGAGAACGAGAATGTCGTGGCGCCCTCGTCCGACGCTGCTGTGAACGCCTCCGCAAGATCCGAGACCGAGATGCCGGTGCCCGACGCGGCGGGTGTGGCGGTGTAGGCGGCGGATGCCGGGTCGAACGCGACCACGGCGTCCACCGGATCGATGTAGCTCGAGGGGACGGCTGCGCGCAGCGCACGCTCGGCGGCGGTCGGATCCAGGCTCACCTCGGCGCCGATCGGATCGCCCATCCAGGAGCCGAGGTTCCAGAGCGGCCGATCGGCGAACGCCTGCTCGGCCAGGGCGCCGGCATCCACGCTGGCGCCGAGGTCGGTGCCGGTCAGGGTGGCGCCTGCACCCGCGCCGGTCAGCTCCACTTCGGTCGATGCCAGACGGCTGCTGATCGCGGCGGATGCCATGCCCGGCGTCATTCCTCCCACCGGCACGCCGGCGACGGTGGTGCCGGGTGCGATGAGGATCAGGGAGGCCCCTGCGGCCGCGAGTGCCAGTGCGCCCGCTCCGAGGCCGATCCACAGCCCCAGGCGACGCTTGCGCGGTGCCGGCTCAGCCGGCGCCCACTCCACGGGGTGACCGTCGTGCGGCGGCAGAGCGTCGTCCACGAAGGAGGACGGGATCGCATCCGTGCCGGGACCGGAGATCAGATCGGTCACGAACTCACCCCCAAGGACACAACGTGACTGACCTCTTCATGGTACGGGACGCCGGGCGGCGGCAGGACTGCTCATGGTCCGCTCGGTGGACAGCGGCAGTAACGTTTTGATAACCTGCGCGCCCTGCGCCGCGTGCCGTGCAACGCGGCGTCTTGCGCGGAACCTAGTTCGTAAGCTCTACTAACAAATATGGAATCGTCACAGGGCGAGCGGTCGCTGCCGGTGGCTGCACCGGGCCGGCACCTGCGTTCGGCGACGAAAGCGCTGCCCGAGCAGGCACGTGCGCACAACCGCGCCCTCATGCTGCAGACGCTCTACCACGGTGGAGCAATGAGCCGGGCAGACCTCGCACGCGAGACCGGTCTGACCCGGGTGACCATCTCGGATCTGGTCGCCGAGTCGATCGCCGATGGCATCATCCACGACATCGGCGTGCGCCACGCCAGCGGGCCGGGAAAGCCGGCGATCGTGATCGACATCGATCGCGAAGGGCATCAGATCATCGGGATCGATCTGTCGGGCACGTCGAAGTTCGAAGGCGCCGTGCTCGACCTGGGCGGACGCGTGATCTGCCGCAGGTCGGTATCGCTGCCCGTGCAGCCCGGCTCGCAGCAGACCTATCGAGCGGCATCGGATCTGGCACGCGAACTGATCGCCGCAGCGACCAGGCCCATCCTCGGGATCGGGGTCGGCAGTCCCGGTGTGGTGCGCGGTGACGGGACGATCCTCAGCGCCCCGAATCTCTCGTGGCAGGACTTCCCCCTGGAGCACCTGATCGCCGGGGAGCTCGGCCTCCCCGCGGTGGTGAGCAACGACGCCGATGTCGCTCTCCTGGCCGAGTACACCTTCGGCCGCGCACGCTCCGACGTGATGCTCGTCCGCATCGGCAGGGGGTCGGAGCCGGCATCATCACGGGAGGACGGCCACTGATCGGTGCACGCTTCGCAGCGGGGGAGATCGGCCACGTCGTGGTCGGCACCGATGGCGGCCCGGTCTGCGCCTGCGGGCGCATCGGATGCCTGGAGGCGTGGGTGAACGTCCCTCGGCTGAGCGCCGAGATCTCGGCCGCACCCAGCCGCGTCGCAGCGCTGCTCGCGGACGCGGGTACGCGCCTGGGCATCGCGATCGCGCCCATCGTGGCGGCATTGGACCTCTCCGAGATCGTGATCTCCGGGCCGGGCGAGCTGTTCGCGGGGGAGTTCATCGACGCGGCCACCACGGCTCTGCGCGCGCGGACACTGGAGGGGGTGTTCGAGGACGTGACCTTCCGGCTCAGCGAACAGGACGACATCGTCATCCGCGGAGCAGCCGTGACCGTGCTCTCGGCCCAGCTGGGCGTGACGTGACGGGGCGGTGCATCGGGCGTGCGCGCACCGCTCCCCACGGCCGCATGCGCAGCGTCCCGATGAGAGGATTGACCTGCCTCCCGACGCGCCCGCCGGCGGCGAACCCGGCATCCACCCCGCTCGACCGCGCAGCAGCGCACCTCGACACACTCAAGGAGATCACCGATCATGGCTGAAGTCGTCATCGTAGAGAACAAGGAAATCGCCGGGGCGCTCGTCGCCGACGAGATCGTGCGGCTCATCGATACGGTTGCGGAACCTGTGCTGGGTCTGGCCACGGGGTCGACTCCGCTGCCGGTCTACGAGGCGCTGCGCGGACGCCTGTCGGGGCACGACGTCTCGCATCTGCGCGGGTTCGCTCTCGACGAGTACGTCGGCATCGATCCGGAGCACCCCGAGAGCTATCGCTCGGTCATCACCCGGGAGGTCATCGAACCTCTCGGCCTGGATCCCGCGCTGATCCGGGTGCCCAACGGGGCGATCGAGACGATCCAGCACGCTGGAGACGACTACGACGCGGCCATCGTCGCCGCCGGCGGCGTGGATCTGCAGATCCTCGGCATCGGCACCGACGGCCACATCGGCTTCAACGAGCCGGGCTCGTCGTTCGCATCCACCACCCGCATCAAGACACTGACCGAGCAGACCCGCAAAGACAACGCGCGTTTCTTCGACTCCGTCCACGACGTCCCGCAGCACTGCATCACGCAGGGGCTGGGCACGATCCTGCGTGCACGACACCTGGTGCTGCTCGCCTTCGGCGAGAACAAGGCGCGAGCGGTGGCCGCGGCGCTCGAAGGCCCGATCAGCGCCATGGTTCCGGCATCCGCCGTGCAGCTGCACGCGCATGTGACGGTCGTGCTCGACGAAGCGGCCGCATCTGAGTTGAAGCTCGCGGACTACTACCGCTACAGCTACGCCAACAAGCCGGCCTGGCAGGGTCTGTGATTCCCCGCCCGTCGTCTATTTGTGCCGTATGCGCGCGACACGCCGTGGAAACCGGGCATACGGCACAAATAGACGGGCTTTGTGTCAGCGCCAGGCGAACGCCAGCAGGTGCTCCTCGCTGAGCGGCGCCAGTGGCACGCTGGTGCGGTCGCCGGGCTCCAGCCAGCGCAGCTCGGCGAGCTCGGCCTGCACGACGACCTGATCGGGCTCGGCGCGCAGCGCGAACGCATCGGCGATCACCCGATGACCGGGTTCGTTGGCGGCCGCGGAGACGAAGGTGCCCAACGGCTCGAGATCGGACTCGTCCACGCGCAGGGACAGCTCCTCGTCCAGCTCGCGGATCAGCGTCTCGGCCGCTGTCTCGCCCGGCTCGGGTTTGCCGCCGGGCTGCATGAAGCGCGTCGTGCCCTGCTTGCGGACCACGAGCACGCGGCCGGCATGATCGACGATGACGGCGGCGCTCACCCGGATGTCAGGCATCGGCTCCCACCTTCTGGGCTGGAGTGCTCATGCGAGGGTTCGGCGCCCGGCGATGACGCCGGCCGCCACGGCCACCACGGCGAAGGCGATGCCGACCCACGCCTGCCCGAGCGACCACCAGGCGAGGGTCACGGCGGCGTAGATCAGCAGTTCGACGACGGCACGCAGAAACGGATGCAGATGCAGCACCGGCCGAGGGGAGAGGAACAGCGCCCATACCAGCAGCGTCAGAACCGGAGCGCCGATCCCGACCACGATGTTCCAGGGCATAAGCCAGGATCCGAACCCCCACAGTGCGAAGGTGGCCAGCGCGACGAGCAGCACGACGACGCGGATCAGATCGAGCGGAGTCAGGGCGGCGCGACGCACGCCGCCGTCGACGACGGAATCCTGGGACATGCCCTCAAGTCTATTCGGCGGGTGCTGTGTCGACGGACGCCGGGTCCGTGCCGTCGGACTCGTCGGGCGCCGGCACGTCGGGCGTTGCAGCGTCGGGCTCGGCTGTGGGTGCCTCGGCGTCGGCGTCGGCGTCGGCGTCGGTGGAGGCAGGGGATGGCGGCGCCGTCGACACCAGGTTCGAACCAGACTCGGATGACTCAGCAGGTTCGTTCGCCGCGGTCTCAGGAGGCGTCGTGTCGGAAGTCTCAGTCGCTGGGGGCTCGGGAGCGGGCGTGCCGGAGCCCCAGGGCGGCGGGAGCAGCGATCGCAGCGTGGTCGTCGTCCATTCTCCAGCGACGTCGTCGGTGACGTAGCGGAATCCGACGGTCGTGTTGCTAATCAGCTCCACGACATTCGGCCGCAAGTCTGCGGTGCCGGTGCCATCAGGGCCGAGCGTGATCTGATCGCTGCGGGCGGATTGCCTGTTCAGCCACACCTGCACGGTGCTGCCGGGGGTGCCTGTCACGGGAACGTAGATGTGCGTGCGGGAGTTGGAATCCAGAATCACGGTCGCAGTGCCCCATGACAGTTCCACCGGCGCCGGTGCGGGATCCGTGCCGGGCTCTTCGGTCCCGGGGTCGGTTCCGGGCTCCTCGGTGCCAGTCCCGGGCTCCTCGGTGCCGTCGCCGGGCTCTTCCGTGTCGGTCTCGGTGCCGTCCCCGGGTTCCTCCGTCTCCTCACCGTCCCCGGGCTCTTCGGCGCCGGGTTCCTCCTCACCGTCTCCAGGCGAGGCATCGTCCCCACCCGGATCGGTGACGTCGCCGGGGTCGGGAGCCGGCTCCAGCTCCTGCTCCGACTCGTCGTCGGCGGGAGGTGCAGCCACGTCGGCTTCCTGCTGTGGGGGCGATGCCTCGTCGGCATCTGCGCGCGGATCCGGATCGACTCTCGGCGTCCTCTGCTCGTCGATCTCGATCACCTTGGGATCATCGATCGACATCGTCGCATCCGGAACCACCTCGGAGGAGATCGACGACGGCTCGGAATCCGAGGCGCTCGGCTGCGAGGTCGCCGGCGATCCGGTCAGCATCCCTGGAACGACGGCTGCGGCCGCGACGACGCCGGCGACGACGAGTGCAGCCGACCCCGCACCCACCAGTGCCCCGATGCCGGAGATGACGCCGGCACTGCTGACGGCAGTCGCACCACCGGATGCCGTGGATCCGGCAGCGGCGGAACCGGCCGCACCCGACCCGGCCGAACCCGTCGTGCCTCCTGAACCAGTGGCCGCGACGCCCCCGGAACCGGCGACGACGGCCCCTTCGACGACGCTCGAGGGCATGGCGGCAAGCGCGACGATCGGCGTTCCGCCGCCCTGCAGAGTCGCCAGGTAGGCCGATGCGCCGCTGACGCCCAGCACGAGAGGCAGCAGCACGAGTGCGAGCCGGCTGGAGACGTCCTTGGCCTCGGCTGCGACGATCATGCAGCGAGCGCAATCCTGCAAGTGCTGGTCAGCGCGTTGCTGTGCACGCACACCGAGGTTGCCGCGCGCATACGCGCCGAGGTGCTCGATCGTCCACCTGCACTCGGACTCGTCGTCCACGCTGCGCAGGTGGGCCTGGATCCATGCTTCGCGCAGACCTTCGCGGGCGCGGAAGGTCAGCTGCGAGACCGCGCCGGCGCTCATTCCCAGCAGCGAGCCGATCGCCGCCGGCTTCATCCCCTCGATCTCGGAGTACCACAGCACCTCCTGCCAGCGGGAGGGCAGCGAGCGGAAGGCCTGTGCGGTCAGCCCGCGATCGAGCTCCTCGTCGGCTGCGGCGTCGGTGCTCGATGGGTCGGCGACCGTCTCGAGCTCGTCGATGGCGGTCTCGCGGCGCGCGCGGCCCCAGGCCGCGGCGGTGTTGCGGATGCTGGTGAACAGATAGGCGCGGAAGGAGCCGTTGGGCCCACCGCCCTTGAGGATCGCCTGATAGATGCGCGCGTAGGCCTCCTGCACGAGGTCATCGGGGTCGATCGATGAGGTGATCGACCGCGCGACCGTCATCCCGGAGCGGTAGTGACGTCGCCAGAGTTCGCCGAACGCCTCCGCGTCACCCGATCGGGTGCGCAGCACGAGGTCGGAGTCAGCGGATGCTGATTCCTCGGCACTGCGGTCGTTCACGTCGTCCCTGTACTCCTGCCGGATGTTCCGCGCTCGTGTGGCGGACATGCTTCTCAAAGAAGAGACGCGTGAATGGTCACTTCATCACGCGTCTTTTCCATTCTCGCTCGAAATCCCGGCGGAGGCCAGCCCTGTGGAGAACCGATCGAGAGCGCTCTCAGGATCTACGCGAAAAAGTTCCTCGCACCGGCGTAATGAATCGAGGGGTCGGCCGTCTCTTCTCGTAGAGCACGTCCGAAGCGACTGGCGAGGGGCCGGTTGCGGAGGGGATCGATGCCGGGGGTATCGCATCGAAGCAGAACGGGATCGGAGACCTCGGGGAGGAGCTTCCGATCCGGTCGGCTCAGGGGAGGTGAGGCCGCCGCTGTGGGGACAGCGGCGGCCTCACTCATCATCTTCGGCAGCGTCTGCGCCGCGGTGATCAGCGCGTCGGCGCCGCCCCGATCCACAGACCGCGAACCGCGAGATCTCCATCCAGCAGCACGGCATCCGCCACGAAGCCGCGCCTCAGTGAGCCCAGTGACTCGCCGAACCCCACGGCCTTCGCCGGCGTCGCCGTCAACGCACGCACAGCCTCGCCGAGCTCGACACCCGCGTCGACGGCACGCCGCAGAGCGACATCCTGCGTGAGGGTGGAACCCGCGATCGAACCAGTGTCGTCGGCGCGCGCGACGCCATCCGTCACCGTCACCTTCACCGCTCCCAGGTCGTAGTGCCCGTCGGCGCTGCCGGCCGCGGCCATGGCATCCGTGATCAGCGCCACTCGACGCGGCGCCGCGTCGAAGAGCAGCTTGATCACGTGCGGATCGAGGTGGATGTTGTCGGCGATGCCCTCCAGTACCACGCGGTGGTCGGCCGCCGCGATCAGCACCGGCCCCGGTGCCCGGTGGTGGATCCCGTTCATCGCATTGAAGGCGTGCGTGAGGATCGATGCACCGGCTTCGAACGCGGCGCGGGCGATCTCGGCATCCGCGTTCGTATGTCCGACGGCGACGGCGGCGCCGGATGCCACGATCTGGCGCACCGCATCGAGCCCCCGGGCAGCTCCGGGGCGAGGGTGACCTGTCTCACCGTCCCGCGCCCCGCAGCCAGCAGCCGCGCGATGGCGTCCGGGTCGGGGGTGCGCAGCAGCGACGGCTCGTGCGCACCGTGGTGGCCGGGGTCGAGGAACGGGCCCTCCAGGTGGCTGCCGAGGATCTCGGCATCCGTCTCAGTGAGATCCGCGATGGTCGCCACCTGAGCGGCGAGCTGGTCGATCGTCGCCGTGACCAGCGAGATCACGGCGCGCGTCGTGCCGTGCGAGCGGTGCATCTCGCGGCCGATGCGGATGGCATCCGCGCCGTCGTCGTACGCCGCGCCGGCACCGCCGTGGCCGTGGATGTCGATGAAACCGGGCGTGAGCACGGCGTCGCCGCCGACGACGGATGCCGCATCGACCACGTCAGCGGCATCCGTCCAGTCGGATCCCGTGCCGCGGGCGACCACGATGCCCTCTTCGAACCGCACCCAGCCGTTCTCGGTGACGGAGCCGTCACCGTCGACGATCCGCGCGGAGTGGATCACCCGCGAGCCGTGGAAGTCCGTCGTCAGGGTCATCGCATGCGCCATGCACCGAATCTATCGCGCCGGGCACCGGATGCCGGTCATGATGCTGGGCGTGCGGCACCGGCATCCGCTAAGCTTTTCCACGTCGCGACTGGCGTCTGGGTGGGGCACCACCGGGGAGCGGCCTCTTTGCAATCGACCGCGCGCCTGGGCCGATGAGGAACACACCCCAATCCCGTGTGAACAGGAGACCGCCATGACCGACCGTTACTTCGACGCCCCGCTCGCCGAGGTCGACCCCGAGATCGCCGAGGTGCTCGAGCGCGAGCTGAACCGCCAGCGCACGTACCTCGAGATGATCGCATCCGAGAACTTCGTGCCCGTCTCGGTGCTGCAGTCGCAGGGCTCGGTGCTGACCAACAAGTACGCCGAGGGCTACCCCGGCCGCCGCTACTACGGCGGCTGCGAAGAGGTCGACGTGGCCGAGTCGCTGGCCATCGAGCGGGCGAAGAGCCTGTTCGGATCCGAGTTCGCCAACGTGCAGCCGCACTCCGGCGCCAGCGCGAACGCTGCCGTGCTGCATGCCATCGCCCGCCCCGGCGACACGCTCCTGGGCCTCTCGCTCGACCAGGGCGGCCACCTCACGCACGGCATGAAGATCAACTTCTCGGGGCGGCTGTACAACATCGTCGCCTACGGTGTGAACCCCGAGACCTCGACGATCGACATGGACGAGGTGCGCGCACTCGCCATCGAGCACAAGCCGAAGGTGATCATCGCCGGATGGTCGGCGTACCCCCGTCAGCTCGACTTCGCGAAGTTCCGCGAGATCGCCGATGAGGTCGGCGCGCTGCTGTGGGTCGACATGGCGCACTTCGCCGGTCTCGTCGCCGCAGGCCTGCACCCGAACCCGGTGCCGCACGCGCACGTCGTCTCGTCGACCGTGCACAAGACCATCGGCGGCCCGCGCTCGGGCTTCATCCTCACCAACGATGCCGACATCGCCAAGAAGATCAACTCGGCCGTGTTCCCGGGCCAGCAGGGCGGCCCGCTCATGCATGTGATCGCGGCGAAGGCGACCGCGTTCAAGCTCGCCGCAACTCCGGAGTTCGCCGAGCGTCAGCAGCGGGTGATCTCGGGCGCCGCGCTGATCGCCGAGCGGCTCTCGCAGCAGGACGTGAAGGATGCCGGCATCAGCGTCCGTTCGGGCGGCACCGACGTGCACCTGGTTCTCGTCGACCTGCGCAACGCCGAGATCGACGGCAAGCAGGCCGAGGATCTGCTGCACGAGATCCACATCACCGTGAACCGCAACGCCGTTCCGAACGACCCGCGTCCGCCGATGGTGACCTCGGGGCTGCGGATCGGGACCCCGGCGCTGGCCACCCGCGGTTTCGGCGACGCCGAGTTCACCGAGGTCGCCGACATCATCGCGCTGGCGCTGCTGCCGGGAGCCGACGTCGAGGCGCTCCGCGCCCGAGTGGCCACGCTCGCCGAGGCGTTCCCGCTGTACCCCGGCCTGCAGCAGTAGCCCACCACCACTACCCGTCTATTTGTGCCTTTCGTGGCGATTCTGGGCCGTATTCGCGGCG